>JAZQAR010000167.1:0-42155 GCA_045545315.1 Eubacteriales bacterium
ATCCAAGCCTTCACGAAGCAGATTAATACCGACCAATACATCAAAAACGCCGAGGCGGAGGTCACGAACCAGCTCCATACGTTCAACATTCTTAACATCGTGGTGCAAGTATTTCACCTTTACACCCATACTTTCCAGATATTCCGTCAGATCCTCTGCCATTCGTTTGGTCAACGTAGTCACAAGAACGCGATTTTTCTTTTCAACGCAGGAATGGATCTCGTGCAGCAGATCATCCATCTGACCCTCAATAGGGCGAACAGATATCTCAGGATCCAATAAGCCGGTTGGACGAATAATTTGCTCTGCGATCTGCTCTGCGCGCTCCTGTTCGTATGCAGCAGGTGTGGCGCTGACGTAAAGCACCTGATCCAACCGCCCGGTAAATTCGGTAAAATTAAGGGGTCGGTTATCAAAGGCCGAGGGCAAACGGAAACCGTAATCCACCAGCATTTCCTTACGGGAGCGATCCCCTCCGTACATTCCCCGCACCTGGGGTAATGTTACGTGGGATTCGTCCACGATCAGCAGAAAATCATCGCCGAAAAAATCCAATAAGGTAGCCGGCGGACTGCCGGGAGCTCTGCCACTGAGTACCCGGGAATAATTTTCGATGCCGTTGCAAAAACCGATCTCTTTGAGCATCTCGAGGTCGTATTTTGTGCGTTGTTCGATTCTTTGGGCTTCGATCAATTTACCGTTTGCAGTAAAATAATCGACCCGTTCCTTCAGCTCACGTTCAATTTCCTTAAGTGCAATTTCCCGTTTTTCATCACCGATCACATAGTGAGAAGCAGGATAAATGGCAACGTGGCTCAGATCGCGGATATATTCACCGGTCAGATGGTCGATCTCAGAGATCCGGTCGATCTCGTCCCCAAAAAATTCCACACGTACAACCACATCAGAGGATGCTGCGGGGAAAATTTCCAGAACGTCTCCCTTAACTCGAAACTTATTCCGGGTAAAATCAAAGTCATTCCGCTCATATTGGATGCTAACCAAATGTTCAATTACTTCATCCCGATCCTTGATCATACCGGGCCGCAGAGAAAGCATCAGATTCTTATATTCATCCGGCTCACCCAAGCCATAAATACAAGAAACAGACGAAACCACGATGACGTCTTTACGTTCTAATAAAGAAAAGGTGGCACTATGGCGTAATTTGTCGATCTCATCGTTGACAGAGGCATCTTTTTCAATATAAGTATCCGATGACGGAATATAGGCCTCCGGCTGATAGTAATCGTAGTAGGATACAAAATACTCGACCGCATTATTAGGAAAAAACTCTTTGAATTCCGAGCATAATTGCGCCGCAAGGGTTTTATTATGAGCCAGAACCAAAGTGGGCTTATTGACGTTGGCGATTACGTTGGCCATCGTAAAGGTCTTACCGGAGCCGGTAACGCCCAGCAGCACCTGCTCCTTCATCCCGGAGAGGATCCCTTCGGTAATTTTTGCGATCGCCTCGGGCTGGTCGCCGGTGGGTTTAAAGGGAGAAACCAATTCAAAATAATCCATTGAGCGCACAGCCCCTTTCCTATCGTGATGTAGATGTATCTATTTTAGCACAAATCGGATAAAAAACAACAACTTATTTTAAACTCTTTTCAAAAAAGTTCTTGACAAATAAATTTAATATAGTATAATTATATAGCCCTTGCTCAATTCAATGAGCCAAATGTCCATAAGGAGGTGTAAATCATGGCTGAAAATCGCAAGTATGAAACTATTTTCATCACCCGGCCTAATTTAGCAGAGGAGGACTTTACCGCTCTCGTAGAAAAGTTCAAAGGTTTGATCGAGAAAAACGGTAAGGTTGAGTCTGTTGAAGACTGGGGTGTGAAAAAGCTTGCCTATCCCATCGACTTCATTAGCGAAGGTCATTACGTGCTGATCAATTTTGAAGCACCCGTAACCTTCCCTGCCGAACTCGAAAGAATTTACGGGATTACTGATGGCATCATGCGTTCCATCGTAGTAAACAAAGAAGAAAAGTAAGGAAAGGATTCTGAGCTATGTTAAACAAGGTTATTTTAACCGGTCGGTTAACTGCCACTCCGGAACTGAGAAAAACTTCTTCCGACGTTTCCGTTGTTTCTTTCTCCGTTGCCGTACAACGCCAGTATAAAGGTGCCGACGGTAACTACCCCACCGATTTTATCAACTGTGTAGCCTGGAGAAATACCGCTGATTTTATCTGCAAGTATTTTGACAAAGGAAATCTGATCGCCCTGGTGGGCAATCTGCAGTCCCGCAACTACGAAGATAAGACCGGTGCCAAGAGAACGGCTATCGAAGTCATCGTCGATGAAGCTCAGTTTGTAGAATCCAAAAAGGACGCTTCTCGCCCTGTAGCTCCCGAATTCAAGGCTCCCCCGGTTTCCGGCGGCAATACTGTTGAATTCGAAGAGGTTCAAGACGACGAACTGCCCTTCTAATCTGACAAGGAGGATTTAAGCTGTGGAAAGAGAAAAGAACTACAGACCCAACAGAAAGCCCAGAAGAAAAGTTTGTGCTTTCTGCGTGGATAAAGTTACTGAAATTGACTACAAGGACGTTGCTAAGCTGAGAAAGTTTATTTCTGAGCGTGCAAAGATCCTGCCCCGCCGTGTAACCGGCACCTGCGCTAAGCATCAGCGTCAGCTGACCACCGCCATCAAGCGTGCGCGTGTGATCGCTCTGCTGCCCTACGTTAGCGACTAATTGAAAAATATAAGGCTTGAAACCAATTGGTTTCAAGCCTTTATTTTTTGACAAATTCCAAAAAGGATTCCGGCGTAAAGCGACGGTTCAGTTCACGGAGCAATGCATTGTTGGAAAGGCTTCTTGGCAAAGACAAAGCCTCCAGCAACAAACGCTTTTGCTCAGAAGAACCGAAGGTGCCCGTAAAGCCAAGCTCGTACAAGTCAGTCGCTTTGATGCGGGACAAAATCGGTTCATCCCGGAATTCCGCGAATAATTTGCGCAAAACCTCAGATTCCATACCCTCAACGCCCAAATAGCCTTCCTTAGAGGGAACGCTTTTGCGGCGTTCTTTCCCCTTTAAGGCAGGAATATAGAGGGTATAGACCCTGGCTCCCTGCAAAATACGTTGTAATTGGGAACGAATGGCATTACCGGCACGGTCAGAATCCGTCAGGATGATCGCACCGTTGTGCAAAGCCATCGCCCGTAATGAGCTTTGCAGTTCACGATCCTTAAAGATCCCGAACCCATTGCAGGCAACTATAGTCCCATCGATAATGTTTTCCAAGGTGATCTTATCGTATTTTCCCTCAACGATCACCAGTTGACGAATCGGTATCTTATTCATAATTCCTCATTTGAAATTCCAAAAGCTCCGCCGCAAAGGCATAGATCAGTTCCTTTTTATTCAGGCCTGAGGTCTTGATTTTTTGATCCAGCTCGTTACATTTTCGCAAACCGAACAATGCCTCACCTTCCGTCAAACGGGAGGCGGAACGCATAATATTAGCCGCCGCATAAGGACTGATGCCACAAACGGTCGCCAATTCGGCAGAGGATTTCCCCTCACGAAGAGCGGTATAGCCCCGCCAAAGATCTGTATACGCCCGATAAAACATTCCCGCGATCACCGTATCATCGGTATTAAGCGCATATAAGGTTTGAAGCACGTGCATTAATTCATCAAAATTATGGTCGGCAATAGCGTTTGAGATCGCAAACCAGGAGGCACCCTCTTCCGGTGCGACCATACGGTCGATCATCTCACGGTCGATGGGTTCTTGCCCTGCAAAGGCTGTGAGCTTATTGACCTCTTCGCTCAAGCGCAGCATAGAATTGCCCGTAATCTCCGAAAGATACGCCGCATCTGCGCTGCTGATGGTGCCGCCGGCACGTTTTACCAAGCCAACGATCCAGCCAACAAGTGCCTCTGCCTTAGGTCGATCCACCTTCACTACCTGACCGTGTAGTTTTTTCATCAAGGCTTCCTGAGAGGTGGTTTTTCCCTTTTCCTTAGCGTGTTCCCAGAACAATACCGTAACCCCGGGGGCAATATCCCCCAAGGCTGCTAACAGCTTTGCCTCGCCGGAGCCTTTAAAGGAGGCTACTTCCGGATCCTGTACAATAACAAGCTTTTTTTCTGCCATTACGGGATAAGAGGTGGCGGCGTCACCCAAAAAATCGAAGTCCAGTTTTTTACCGTCCAGTTCAATCAGATTAAATTCCGCCATTACGGGGGCACAAACCTCTTTGAATTTATCATAATAATGATCCAGAAGATATTGTTCATCCCCCAATAGGTAATAAATCCCCTGCACGGTTCCCTCATTCAATTGTTTCTTCAGCGCTTCAAGGGTCATTCCGGTATCCTTTCCAAAATCTTTCCGTCTGTTTTAAAAACAACAGAGCCATGTTCCCGGGTTACGTATACGGCAGGCACCACGGACGATATACGGTCCATTGCCTTTATACCCGGCAAATTATATGAGTTTTCTCCCACAGAGACCACGGCGATTTCCGGGGAAACCGCCTTCAAAAAGGGGTATGTGGACGAGTTATCGCTACCGTGGTGAGCCACCTTTAATATAGTGGTATCCTGCATTTTTGAAGAAATCTTAAGTTCACTTGAACCGGCGAGATCTCCGGTAATCAGTATAGAGATATCGCCATATTCCAAACGATAGCACACACAATTTTCATTTTCATCGCTGACCGCTCCATCTAAAGCATCGGTCAAAGCTAAAATTTTAACACCATCCAAAGCGGTAAAAGAAACATTTTCTGCAATCGACGTCGCATCCACCGCTTGTAGCTTAACTAAAAATTGATCGCAAGATCCTTTTGAAATCGGATAAGTTATATTCTTTATATAACAGTTCTTTTCTAACGTATTCAAGCCGTTCGTATGATCCTTGTGAAGATGGGTAAAAAACAAATGCTCCACGTTGAAAATTTCGTTTTGTTTTAAATACTCAATTAGATTATAGCGTTTTTCGGAACTTCCGCCATAATCAAGAATCACCGCATCAGTCCCGCGGGAGATCACGGTACAGTCCCCTTGTCCCACGTCAATAAAAGCAATTTTCAACAAGCCGTCTTCACGGTACCCTGTATACAACGTTTGAAAGGTTACAGTAAAGCACAGAAATAGTGCCGCAAGGTGCCAGAAGCAACGCCGGCCATGCTTATTAAAGATATATACGGAAACACCGATCAATAAGACCAACAATATCAGTAAAATAATCTCTACGGGATCAAAACGGCTAACCGATGCAAAAGGAATCTTGCCCATAAAATGAGCAACTCGCTCGATCATAACGTATAGACAATCGCATAAAAAGCCCAGGACCCTTCCGACGCCCGGAATCCATCCAAACAAGAGCATACCCATCCCCAGATAAAAGAATAACTGAAAAGGAAAAAGCAAAACAAGGTTTGCGAAGGGACCGGTCAGACTGACAGAGCCAAAAACAAGGATCGTAATCGGAATAGTTGCAAGGGTCGCAGCAGCAGAGCAGGAAAACACGCCAATAAATTGCCGGTATAACCAATTGACCCAACGCTGTTTTGATATACGCTCCGGAAACAGCAACCGATCGATGGGTCGCTGTAACGTGATCATACCCAAAGTGGCAGATACACTGAGCAAGAAGCCCACGTCACGAATGGACTGTGGATTAAAGAGTACCACCAAGCTTGCGGCAACGCCTAACGAGGTCAAGGAATCCGGGAATAGATCAAATGCCATAGCAAGGGACAACAGGGTGATCATAATGCAGGCGCGAACGCAAGATAAAGGCATTCCTACCGCCACTGTAAAAAAGACGGAAACAA
The DNA here is from genome assembly GCA_045545315.1 of Eubacteriales bacterium. GTDB lineage: Bacteria > Bacillota > Clostridia > Oscillospirales > QAKW01 > QAKW01. Next base: position 5,809 of record JAZQAR010000167.1, read on the forward strand.
AAATATCAATAACGTACCGCACCTTATGTCCGATCCCCAAAAGAATCAACATCGTATTAAACATCAGCACTGCGATCGCCAGATGGAATCCGCTGACGGAGGTAATGTGAGATAATCCGATCCGTCTCAAAGAAACCAACAGCTCCGCCGGCATATTTTCTTTGTCACCAAGGCAGACTGAACGCAGAAGGCCAACAGTGTCGGCTCTCCCCCATTTTAGCTGTGCATTGATCCCGGTACGTATATGATCAAGCGTCTTTCGCCAGGAAAAGCCTTCCAGAGGTGTACCGGTCAATTCCTCCGAATAACCGGAGCAAAGGATCCGATCCTCTTTCCCAAGCCCGTACTCGATCGGCGTATCAAAAAAGGTGATATCCAGATCGATCAGATCCCCGATGTGCAGATCGCTGTTGCGGGAATAAACGTAAACACCATAGCGGCGAAAAGCACAGGGTTCTTCTCCAAGCTTCCTCAAGGCGATCCGATAACAACAAAGGTCCCCGGCACCGTTCGTCGTCACCGCTGATACTTCACCGGTAACGTGAATTATTTGGTCGGTCAATTCAGATTGTTTACGTTCAAGAAAATAGCGATCAAGCCCCAAAACAGAGGTTGCCAACATAACGGATAGCAGAATGGCACCTGCTGATCGATGATATGGAAACGGGAGAACAAAGAAAAGCGCACCAAGAACGGCAGCAGAAGAAAACAAAAGTACTAACCAGTGAAGCGGAAGAAAAGTGCAAACCAAACCGGTAACAACAAATACGCCGGTTAAAATCGCCAGGATGCGTTTTACCAAGGTCTCCACCTCCCTATTTGATTATTATACGACAAATTCCCCTAAATGTCAAAATCAATTATCGTATCTTGAATTTTAATGAATTCTATGATATACTGATTAAAACAAATAAAGGAGATCTTTTATGCATATACAGGAATCCGGCGAGATGTACCTGGAGAGTATTCTCGTTTTATCCAAAAAGAAACCGCGGGTTCGTTCCATTGACGTGGTTGAATATATGGGTTATTCCAAGCCGAGCGTTTCCAGAGCGGTCAGCCTTTTGAAAAAGGGCGGCTTTATTATTATGGAAGAGGATGGCAACCTAACGTTGACCGATGCCGGCCGTGAGGTGGCCGAAAAAATCTTTGAACGTCACACCCTCCTGACGAAGTTATTAATTCAATTGGGAGTTGACGAAGAGACCGCATCGGCGGACGCCTGCAAGCTGGAACACGCCATCAGCGATACCTCCTTCAATGCGATCAAAAACTATATTTCTTCCCTATAACAAAAGGATCCACCGTAAACCGTACGGTGGATCTTCTTGTGAACGAAAACCACGCGATAGTCGCGTGGTTCCAAAAAGGTTTACCGATGAAAAAAATCCTCCGATTGTGATAAAATAGGAACGACCTGCCAGTCGAACCAAACACAATCGGAGGATTTATCTATGAAAAATGAACGCATAGACACAAGTAGTTTAGCACACACAAAATGGAATTGCAAGTACCACATAGTGTTTGCGCCAAAGTACAGACGAAAGGTGTTTTTCGAAGAAAAACGCTTAGAGATACGAGAAATATTGCGACAATTATGCCAGTGGAAAGGGGTTGAAATCATCGAAGGAGAAGTGTGTCCTGATCACATACATATGTTGGTAAGCATCCCGCCCAAAATGAGCGTTTCGGGCTTTATGGGGTACCTCAAAGGAAAGAGTGCATTGCTCATATTTCAAAAGTGGGGAAATATGAAGTTTGCATACCGAAATCGCGAATTTTGGTGTAAGGGATATTACGTTGATACCGTGGGGAAGAACACAAAAGCGATTAAAACATATATTGCAGAACAACTACAAAAAGATCACGAAAGCGATCAATTAAGCATGTTCGACCCACGGGACCCATTTATGGGTAGTAAGTAACAATTGCTCGGCTGGCAGGCCAACTAAAAGCGCACTTGTGCGCCGCCAGTAGTATTAGGGCTATGCCCGAAAATGAAATACCCCCCGTTATACGGGGGGATATTTATTTATTTTAAAGGATAATACAAATCAAGCCAACACTGCCTTCATTAATGATCTTAGCCAAAGTTTCCTGCAGCTTAAAGCGAGCATCATCAGGCATTCTCGAAAGTTTATTCTGCAAGCCTTCATTCACAAGATCATATACAGATTTACCAAAAATGTTGGAATCCCAAAGCTTGGCAGGGTCCTCCTCAAAATCCTGCAACAGATATCGGATCAGTTCTTCCGACTGCTTTTCGCTGCCGACAATGGGTGAAATCTCCGTTTGGATATTCGCTTGAATAATATGGTATGAGGGTGCCTCTGCCGAAAGCTTCACACCAAATCGTCCGCCCTGCTTAAAGATCTGGGGCTCCCCTAATTTCATTTCGTCCACGGTCGGGAACACAATGCCGTAACCCTTGGTCTGGGCTTCGGAAAAGGCATCCTTGATTTTTTGATAGGCGGCACCGGCCGCAGAAAGTTCCTTAATCAAAGAAACCAATTCCCCATCGTTACGGATCGGCATTCCCGCCGCCTCACTCAGGACCTGATAATACAGATCCTGATTCAATTCTACCTTCAGTTCTGCTTTTCCCTCGCCCAGGTCCACGTCATTGATCTCGCAGCGACTCATCTTATCCACGTCGGAAAGGTGCACCGCCATTCGTTTGATCGTACGCACCTTATCAATGGAATCTGCCGCCTTCAGAATATCAGCATATACCTCTCTTTTCAGCCAATGATCTCCCTCCAAACCGTCTACCCAGCTGGGCAGATCGATCTCGATCTCCTTAATCGGAAATTCCTGCAATACCATTTGCATGATATTCAAAATCTTCTCCCGATCCAATTCCAGGCAATTAACGGTGGTGACGGGAACGTCGTATTTTTGGATCAAAGCCTCCTGAAGATCCTTTGCAGTCTCGCTTTCAGGAAACATCGAATTCACAAGCACCACGAAGGGCTTCTTCAGTTCCTTCAGTTCCCGGATGATCCGTTCTTCCGCCTGGATATAATCATCCCGTGATATTTCGCCAATACTACCATCGGTCGTGATCACCAAGCCAATGGTCGAGTGTTCGCAGATCACCTTATGGGTTCCCATTTCCGCCGCTTCCTGAAACTCCATTTTTTCCTCGCTCCAGGGCGTTTCGACCATTCTGGCCGCTCCGTCTTCATATTGTCCGATCGCTCCGTCTACTACGTAACCAACGCAGTCGATCAACCGCACCTGAAAACGGGTATGATCCTCCATTTCGACCTCAACCGCTTCATCCGGAATGAACTTTGGCTCAGTGGTCATAATCGTCTTTCCGGCGGCAGATTGAGGGAGTTCATCTATCGCACGATCTCGTTTATATTCATTTTGAATATTGGGGATCACAAGATTTTCCATAAACTTTTTTATAAAAGTCGATTTGCCGGTACGTACCGGACCGACCACCCCCACATAGATCGATCCACCGGTACGCTCTGCTATATCCTGATAGATACTCGTTTGGGTCATAACCATTCCTCCGTTTAACGTTATTCATCCTATACTTAGAACAACTTATGAACAGAGGGGATGAAATATGCAAAGGACCGAAGATAAAATCTTCGGTCCTTTCTATTATTTTTTATAGACTTCTACTGATGCGGTGTAAATATTTTCGCCTTCTCTACGGATATAGGCAATCGTTTTATCAGGATTGGGATTCAGCCATTCGTAGCGATAGAGAGTCTCCAAGGAGCCATCGGGCAATTTGCCCAACACGTCGTCTGTAAAATAGGTGCCGTAGTAACCGTTATGGCGATAGTACTTAGATTTTAGCGGCTCGTTATTGCGACGTCCATAGAAACCGATGTTACCGTCAAAGGTCAGTTCTACTTTAGCTTCGCCACCATCCTCATACACTACGGTATAGCTGCCAACCGTATCCAAAGGCACCCAAGCTTTATGGAAATGAGGCTTCAGATAGGTATGAGAAAATACGATACTGTCACAGCATTCATTCACGTCAACCTGAGGCAGTTCAACGGTTTCACCGCTATAAACGGTTTTAGCGGGGCAATGCAGCGAAGGATACTCCACAGCACCCAGCTGCTCACGCAAAGTGGGAATCATACGGCTTATTACGTGATTATAGGAACGGCGCAAACCTTCTCTATAAGTATCGCTCCAAAGCATTTCAGCTGTATAAAGAAAATCGTAGATCTTCCCTTCTCTGGCCAATCTGTATTCGTTGGTCGGAGCCCACGCCGAAACTTCCCCGCCAAATACGCCTTCTTTACGAATTCGTTTTTCGTAGCGCGGGAAATGGCTGGAATACATATTACCATAAATCAATCGGAAATCTTTTTCCAAAAGACCATCTTCAATATCATCGGGAATATGGAAATACCAGATAAAATCCATCATCACAATATCTTTTGGGATCATATCAATTGCATCGCAAGTGCTATACTTAGAACGAGTGATAGGATTGACCATATCGGACCAGATCATCATTTTCAGGCCTTTTTCTTTTAAATAGGAATAGATCTTATTTACGTCGCTCGCATACAACTCAGCGGGGTTTTTGTTTTTACAGATCGGGCAAAGGCCGTTCGATTTCCCTTTGCCTAAATTGAACATATAAACCTCATCATGCCCCATATGTACGTATTCCTTAGGCTGGAATAGGTCGATGATTTCCCCTAAAAGATCAAAGAGAATTTCATAACTTTTTTCATTAGACGGGCAGTAGCAATGAGCATAAAACTCGCTGGGTGGTACATCGTCGAATAGAGCGTCGACCTTCTCCGACTGGAGTTTTTCTGACCGCTCAGCAATCTCAGGGTGCGCAATTGTCATAAATTGCACATGGCCTAAGCTTTGCACTTCGGGGATGATTTCAATCCCAAAACGGCGTGTATACGCTAAAAATTCACGGATAGACTCTTTGCTGACGGTTTTTCCTTCGCCAACCGTACCATGAGGGAAAGGCGGCCAAATACCTTTATTCCCCTTTTCAACGCCTTCTTCAAATGCCTTGTTGATCTCGGGGTGCGTTTCATATTGCATCGCACCCGCCAATTCCATAATGATATGGTTATAGCCCATCGGCGAAAGAACGTATTTCACCAAACGGCAAAAGAAAGGAATTTGTTCTTCCGAAGGAATATACAAATGTACGCCGCGGAACGGCATAAAGGGATTATCCTTGACAGTGGTAACCGGAATATTTTGATCATTCACCAATTTGATCAAGGTTTCAACACCCTGAACGAACCCACGCAGATCGGATGCTGTGATTCGAATGCTGTCATTCACAGAAAGTGTATAACCGTTTGCAGGAACTGCCGTGTCTTCTTCCAGAATAATGTCCCCTTCAGAAGCAAACTCCAGAGTAAGGCCCGTTGTTTCATTCCATTTTTCTGCCAAAATTTCTGCAGCAGAGGTAGCTATTCCGCTTCGCACCACTACTTTTTTGAATTGCTTACACGGCCGCACTCCTTCTCCATGCTCTACACTTTGAGGAGTTGGATATAACGGATGATCTTCTAATATTCCGCCATAAACATCCACGGATTCTATATTGATATTGGCAAAATATGCATAAAAGCGCAGAATCAGTTTTTGGGGATAATCACCCACTACGAACAACAATTCCTTTTCCGAAATCGGATGATCGGTCTCGCCTCGATACTCCTTCAGCACTTCGCCACTAATCGCATCGATCAGTTCAATGCGTTCAACATCGCTTTTCATCCCCTGATGAATGACGATACTATCAACAAAGAGTTTTTCCTCAAAGGAAAACACTATATCCGCAGGCTCGTTCAAAAGAACGTTCCAATCAAAACACGTTGTTTCGCTCTTCAGGGGATTGGCATCGATATTCAGAGGAGTACCGTCTGCTTTCTGATACGTTAATTTTATTTTATCATTAATTAAACCTAAATTCATTTATATCACCCACACTTCCCCATCTTTTTGATTTCCATAAAGTTTAACCCCGAGTTCGCGCATCCAACGACGCACGATCAAGGTTTTAAAATGCCCTTTATTATAACCGCTGTTATGATAGTTGTTGGTCCATAGCCAGTCTGGAGTCGGCCAAAGACAAACCTCGGGAGCAATCAAACGATATGTTGATTTATTTACGCCGTTTTGGCCGTGATGTGCCATCTGCACAATATCGGATTTCAGCTTGTTTCCGTACATTTTTTCCAAAACTGCACCGCTGATCCAGCCAAGATCCCCAAGGAATAAAGCGGTTTTCCCATTGGGGAACTCCAGACGGATCACGATAGAAGTATCGTTAATGGGGTTCTCGTCCCCCATCTCTAAATAATCGCTGCAATCCTTCAAAACATGGATCTTGAGACCGTCGACCTCATAGTTATCGCCGGTCTTGGGAGTAAGCACCTGCCCTTCATAGCCCTTTTCCCAGGCCTCAAACTGCTCCGTATAAGGTGCATCACCCGGCTCGGCAGACTTAAGCCACTCGTAGGGCGGAAATTGATAGCAAAGTTTTTTGATATTCATTTTCTCGGTAAATCGATAGATACCGTCGAAATGATCGCAGTGAGCGTGAGTTATAAATAATAATTCCACTTCACTGCAGTTGTTTTCGCAAATACGCTCAATCATATAGTCCACGTTAACTTCACGACCAACGTCAATAACAATCGCTTTATGATTGGGGGTAAATACAACATAAGCCATCATTTGCTTATGAGAAATATTCGGAATCTGCAAAATTTTATAGCCATCTAAGCCAAATTCAATCTTTTTCATACTAATCACCAATTAGTTTCCCATCGTTTTTGATACTGTATGTTGATCTCAGCGTCCTGCTGTTCCTTCACAGAAGATTGAGATCGTTTATCCTTCAAATAAGCGTCAAACTCTTCAAAATCAAAGGGTAAAGTCACAGCGCTGTTCCCTTTCCATTGGGAAAGATAAGCGGCATTGGAGATCATCAGCTCGTTGATTCCGTCGAAACCGGGAGACAGCAATCGTTCACCCGTTAAAACGGCATTGGCAAAATTCTGTAAAATACCCAAATGACCGGCACCGGAATGATCAGGCAAATACTCGGTATATTCCGGTTCAACCTTGCTGGAATTCTTACCCTTTTCATATCGCAGAGCCTCTTCCGAAACCGGAAGCTTCCAGAATTTAAGGGTCTTATTTTCCAAAACGATCTTACCCTTGGTGCCGGAAATTTCCAAACGGTTGGTTCCCGGGTATTCACCGGTGGTCGTAATAAAGGATCCGGTAGCACCGTTGGGATAGCGAGCAAAGATGGTAACGTCATCCTCCACCTCAATATTGTGGTACTTGGCCACGTCACAAAAGGCAGTGATCTCCGACGGCATCCCGCAGATCCATTGCCACAGATCCAAATTATGGGGTGCCTGATTCAGCAGAACACCACCGCCCTCGCCCCGCCAGGTAGCACGCCAACTGCCGGAATCGTAATAGGATTGGGTCCGGTACCAATTGGTAATGATCCAGACAGACCGCTTTAGTTCACCAAGGGCACCGCTACGTACCAATTCCCTGGCCTTTTGAAATATGGGGTTCGTACGTTGATTGAACATAATGGCGAAAACACAATCGCTATTATCAGCAACACGATTCAGTTCCTCGGCCTTGGAGCAAGTAATATCCACCGGCTTTTCCACCAACACGTGCTTTCCTGCCTGCAAAGCGGCGATTGCTATATCAGCGTGTAGAGGATGCGGCACTGCGATGATCAACCCATCTACTGTTTCTTTTTGTAGAAGAGACTTCCAATCATCACAGCATAAAACGCCGGGAAATTGTTCCGAGGCCACCTGAATCCTGTGCGGATCACAATCGCAGACCGCCGTCAATTCCATATTTTGAATTTTACCGTTATAAATAGTAGAAGCATGGGCAGAGCCCATATTTCCATAGCCGATCACGGCTACACGTAGAGTTTTCATTGATTCACCCTCGAAATATCGATTAATAAGAACCCTCCGTATCGGCAACACCGCCTACAACTTCATCTTTTCTACGGGAGTTTTTTACTCGCTTCATTAATTCTTCATAGTAAAGTTCGTCATCGAAGGGCAATTCAACGGGCTTGCCGGTGAAAGCAGAAAGATGCATCGCATTGGAAAGAGTCAAGCCGTTGATACCCTCTTCACCGTCAGCCAGCAAGGGAGTGCCTTCCAGAATTCGTTTTGCAAAGGCATTGAGAACACCGGGATGTTTGCTTCCGCTATCCTCGAAAACGATCTCTTCAGTGGTTACATCGGGCTTAGCAAAGGAAGTTTCACCTTTGAAATCATTCAAACCTACGCTCAAACGGGTGACAGTCAGTTTCTTGCCTTCCGCAATAATGCGTCCCTTTTCACAGGTCACTTCAAAACGGTTGGTACCAGGGCAATCGGCAGTAGTGGTTATGAAAACGCCTACGGCTCCGTTGGGATATTCCACGTAAGCAGTCACATCATCTTCTACTTCGATATTATGCCACTTGCCAAAGTGCATTTTTACGTCAACCTTACTGGGCATACCGCAGATCCATTGCCAAAGATCCAAATTATGGGGACATTGGTTCAAAAGAACGCCGCCACCTTCGCCGCTCCAGGTAGCCCGCCAGGCACCGCTATCATAATACTGCTGAGAGCGGAACCAGTTGGTAATAATCCAGTTGGTTCTGCGAATGGCGCCTAATTCACCGCTCTGGATCAATTCACGCATTTTAATGTACATAGGATTGGTACGTTGATTAAACATCATACCGAACACAACGTCACTCTTTTTTGCAGCCTCGTTCATTTCTTTTACTTGCTTAGTATATACGCCGGCAGGTTTTTCCACCATCACGTGGATATGCCGCTTGAAACATTCCATTGCATAACGGGGATGGTCATAGTGAGGAACAGCCACCAGGCAAGCGTCCAACAAACCGCTATCCAGCATTTCTTCGGCAGATTTAAAACATTTTACCTGAGGATAGGTTTCTTTCATCCAAGCCAGGCGGTCTTCCTTAAGGTCAGCAACTGCAACCAATTCTAAATCCGGGCATTTGCCTTCCATAATATTTTTGCTATGGGTAGTACCCATATTACCGATACCGATAATACCAATTTTAATTTTACTCATTATTTTGTCCTCCATCAATAACCTAATTTCTTAGCATAGTTCAAGCTGCGGGCAAGACATTCGAAGGGATCCTGATCATAGCAATGATCCTGCTCAACGAAAGCATATTTGCAGCCCGCCTTATCCAGAGCTGCAAAGATACCGGGATAATTCATATTCCCATCGCCGATCGGTGCCATTTTTGCCGTTTTATTATCTTCCTCCAAAATCTGGTCCTTCACGTGAATATAATCCAATCGACCGGCCAATTTATCAATCCATTGATAAACATCAGCGCCACCCTGATGCACCCAATATGTATCCAAGGTAATGCCCATAAGTGAGGCATCGTAATGACTAATGATCCGATCCATCAGCCGCTGACCGTCCACCATATTAAATTCAAAAGCGTGGTTATGATAATTAAATTTTTTGCCTGCGGCATTAATTTTATGAATTGCATCGCTTAAAGAATACATAAATTCATCAGTTGCTGCTCCATTGTTGCGAGCTTCTTTAGGAACACCACCCAAACCGATACAATCGCAGCCAAGGATATCATGTTCACGAATCAAAGCGTCCGTATCATTGATAATACGGTCAACGGGATTATGAGTGATGGCAATCTTAATACCAAGACGATCACAGGTTTCCCGCAACAGTTTAGGGTCCATAGGACCGCAACCGGAATAGTGAACGGCGTCGTAGCCGATCTCAGCAAGTTTTTCCAAGGATTTAATCGTATCCTCGGGGGTTTTACAAAATTCGCGAATGGTATACATCTGTGCGCCGATTTTCATAGTGAACTTCTCCTTTTTTATAAAATACTTTTTAATGCCTCACAAGCGGCATCAAAGGCCGCATCATTACTGGGATATACAAATTGACCCACCACGCTGGCATCGTCCTCGTTCTCCAGCGCTTTCAAGCCGTCGAATACAGCCAGGTGGGGTTCCAAAGTCAGACACTCGCCGCCGATATCACGGTAATTCTTCAGCAGCTGCGGAACGTTACCGGCACCTTTACCTGCGGGCACCACGTTTCCGTCGGGCAGGGCATCTTTAATATGCATATACTTTACGTAGGGTTTGAGAAGTTCCCAGGCTTCCAGGGTATCCTGACCGCATTGCACAAAATTGGCGGGGTCAAACACAGCCTTGATCTCAGGTAGCGCCATATGAATCTCAACACAACGACGGGCAATATCACCATAGATTCCTTTTTCGTTTTCGTGGCAAAGTGTTACATTGCTCCTCTTTGCGATCTCCACAAAGCGAGACATCCGTTCCAGTGCATAATCCTTGTACTCATCAAAGTTGCTTTCTTTAGGTAAGTAGAAGGAAAAGAGACGGATATTTTCAGCCTTCAGAATGTCTGCGATCTCCAAAGTATGTTTGAATTCGTCCAAATGTTCTTCAAAATCCCCTTCCGGCTTCAGCTTACCGATCGGAGAGCCGATGGACCAGACCGCAAGACCGTTAGTATCCATTTTCGCCTTAACTTCACGGGCTTTTTCCAAGGTGATCTTGGCAACGTTGACCTGATCCACGTTGCGGATCTCCAGCCCGCACAGACCATTGCGCTTCATCGCTTCGATCTGACCGTCGATCATCGGGCTTGCTTCATCTGCAAATGCATAAATTCTCATAAAGACACCTCACCGTTTATTTATAATTAAATTATAACAAGATCATTTTTAAAATCAATAGCAAATAAATTCGTTTTTTGATTGCAATTCTAACCATTTTAAACTATAATGTGGTTGAGGTGATCAAATTGGACCAAAATGCCATTCATATCAACCGCTCGGTCAAAGAAAAACCCCAACAATATTCCTTTACCATGCACGCCCACAAAAATAACGAGATCCTGTTTATTTTATCGGGAGATGCGGACTATATGGTGGAAGGAAACCGCTATCATCTGCAACGGGGCGATTTGATTTTGATGCGAACCGGCGAATCACATCATCTGGTATTGCGTTCTGATGCTCGTTATGAACGTTATGTTTTAAATTTTGATCCTGCTATTCTTAAAAAATTAGATCCAAACGAAAAATTATTATCATCCTTTAACGATCGCTCCTTAGGGCAATTAAATCTATACCGTTTTTCAACATTTCCCAATAATCAATGGCAGATCTATCTGGAGCGAATGTGCCATATGGAAACGGATCAGGAAAAATTATTCTATCTGCTACCTTTGCTTAATGACTTGAAAGATTGTTTTTCTGTTTTAAAAAGTACGCAAGAAGAAACACCGTTGGATCGCTCAGCCGTTATTCTACAATATATCAATCAACACTTGAGCGAACCTTTATCATTGGATATTCTTTGCGAAAAGTTCTATATCAGCAAAACCCATCTTAACCGTATTTTTCGCCAAGCAACCGGGTCCAGCGTTTGGGAGTATATCACCGTCAAACGGCTATTCAAGGCCCGAACACAGATCCTTAACGGCGAAACACCGACGAAGGTATATCCGGAATGCGGATTCCAGGACTATTCCACCTTCTACCGAGCCTATAAACAGCACTTTGGTATTTCGCCCAAAAAAGAGTTAAAATAGCGCAAAGCACCGAGCCCCATTATTGGGGTTCGGTGCTTTTTATCAGTTCGAAAGCATACGGAATAGAGGCGGCTGCGCCGGGGCGGGTTACGGTGACCGAAGAGGCCGTTGTTGCCAATTTCAAGCATTCGTCCGGGCTTTTCCTCTGCAACAGCGACGCAAAGAAATAGCCGGTAAAGGTATCGCCGGCGGCAGTTGTATCCACAGCTTTCACCTTCACCGCGGGTTCAAAATAACGGCAGGATGCATCTGCATAATAGGCCCCCGCCGTTCCAAGGGTCAGAACGATCCCGGCACCGGGGTAACGGTGCAAAAACTCATCCAACATTTCGGAAGGCTCCGTTTTTCCGGTCAAGGCGGCGCCTTCATGCTCATTTACAATAAAATAATCCACGCCCGAAAGATCAGCTTTCAAGAGTGTATCATTGATCGGCGAAGGATTCAAAACAGTTTTCAGACCGGCATTCTTTGCCGCTGCAAGCAGTTTATCCAGGCAATTCAATTCATTTTGAAAAACGGCATAGTCTCCCTGCTTAAAGGAAGAAAACACCCGGTCGATATGTTCATCGGTAATCATTCCGTTGGTTCCGGACTCCACTAAAATACAGTTCTGTCCGGTAGTATCCACCTGAATGATCGCATGGCCGGTGGGAGCATCCGACACCGACACCAGTTCAACGTTTACATTTTCACTTTGGAGGAGTTCTTTTAAAAATAAGCCGTCCTCCCCGATCAGGCCGGCGTGGTAAACTTCTGCGCCGGCACGGGAAAAGGCAATAGACTGATTTAACCCCTTGCCACCGGCATTTTTAGCGTAATTCAAAGCGCACAAGGTCTCACCGGGCTTTAAAAAATGCTCCACCCGGTATACGTGGTCAATATTCAGTGATCCAAAATTAACGACCTTCATCTTTAAGCCCTTTCAATGCACGCAAGACCTGTTTTTGTTCTTGTGTAATACGAAAACTCTCGCATCCCTTTTGAATGGATTTTGCCCGGACCCAGGAATCAGTTACACGGTCCCTTAATACCGGATAAGCAGTCTCCCATTGTTCCGCCAATGCCACGCTGTAAAACCAGGCAATTCCCATTTTAACGTAGTAATGATCATTTTTAACAGCGTTAATCAGCGAATACCAATCTCGGTCCATACTTAAAACCGCAAGATTCTTCATCAGACAGTTTAATGCAAAGCGTATGGTATAGGGTTGATCGCTTTTTAGCCATTTTTCGATCCATTCAGCCATTTTTGCAGGCTCTTTCTTGAAAACAGACGGCACAAATTGATCGCAGGTTGCCCAATTGTCAATATAGGGCAAAAATTCCGCAACCAGCCTTACAGCATCTTCAAAATCATAGCCGCCGTATTCGATCAAAGCCATATGAAGATTATTTTCGTCAAAATACCGATGCGGCAATTCCTTAAAAAAAGAACGTGCCTCATCGGTTTTTGCTATTTTCTTAGCAAAACGCCTTAATTCAGGGGTACGAACACCCAATACGGCTTCAGCTGAAAGAGTTGGCAATAATTTCAGCTGAAACAGTCGAAATCGTTCGTCCGCTTTATTGATCAATTCTTTTTGAATATCCATTATTCTAACAAAGAATCCAACAGGCTACGAGCTTCAGCACGTCGACGTTCGGTTTCATCACAATCGATAGTCCAGGAACCGTCTTTAAAGCGAAGCATATCGCCCTCTTTTACCGTAAATGAAAAAAGGGGACGTTCAATATGCTTTTTTTCGCCGTTATCACCGATCAAAACCACCAAGCTGTTTTCGATCCGATCTACGCTGTAAAACATCTTACTGCTCCTTTAAGTGGACACCGGAATCATCCACGGTAAACACAATAGTACCCGCAAGATCAGTCCGAAAAACCATAATTTCACGTTCCTCCAAACGTTTCAGCGCTTCCTTATGGGGATGACCGTAGCTATTCCCTTCACCGCAGGAAATCACCGCATATTCGGGAGAAACCGCATCCAAAAAAGCCGGCGATGAGGAACCGCTGCTACCGTGATGACCCACCTTAAGCAAGGAACTGCTCAAAAGATCACCGCAAGCAGCCACCAGATCCTTTTCAGCTCCACGCTCCTGATCCCCGGTGAACAAAACAGAGCTTCTGCCACATTGACCCCGCATAATGATCGATTGGTCATTCAGGTCTTCGTAATCCTCAACGGGGCCCAAAACCGAAAAAACGAACCCACCGCAGGTCACTTTATCGCCAACTTCGACAGAATTTATTGACAAGCCTTTTTCCTTTACAGCCTTCAAAAATTCCAGGTAGAAGCGGGCTGTGGGCTCGGTTCCCTTGGTGGGAACCCGCAAATAGATCTCACCCACCTGAAAATCCGTTACGATCTGTTTCGCACCGCCCATATGGTCGTCGTGGGGATGGCTGATCCAAAAATGATCCACCTTTTTCACCCCAAGTTCGCGGAGATAAGCGGCGACCGCTTCACCGCCGTCGGCGGTAGATGCATCGATCAAGGTAGTCACTCCGTCAGATATGATCAGGGTACTGTCCCCTTGCCCGCAATCAATAAAATGGATCTCGTTTACGCCATCGGGTACACCGGACGCAAAATACCCTTCGGTATATAGATATGTAAAGAGCCCAACCAGCAGAAAGACTAAAATTCCTATGGTGCGGACCCATTCTTTAGGCGTTAGTTTGCGCTTCATTCAACAATTGCATCCACCAGGCCGTAGGCCTTGGCTTCTTCTGCAAAAAGCCAATACTTTCGTTCCATATCTGCAGAGATTTTTTCAACGGAATTACCGGTTGCTTTGGAAAGCAAGCTGATGATCCGCTGTTTTTGACGCAGAAGATGGTCGGTTTCAAGCTCAATATCGCTGGCCTGACCAAAGGTACGGCCGCGATTCACCTGTTCCAGCATTACTTCGCTGTTTTGATAGGCTTTTCTGGCGCCCTTATTACCGGCAGCCAGCAGTAAAGCGGCCAATCCGTGGGCTTTACCCACACAAAGGGTCTCAACGGCACACTCCAAATGGGTCATCACGTCGTAGATCGCCAAAATATCGGTTTCATTGCCGCCTTCGGAATCGATCAGCACCGTGATGGGGTCGCCGTTTTCTTCATTCAGCCAAATCAAAGATGCGATGATCTGCTCCGCTTTTTTATCATCGATCTTACCAAATATAAATACTTTTCTCTTCTTCAAAAGGCGGTCCTGCAATGCTTCGGGACCGCGGCCTTGTTCATTCTTTTCTTCGCACATAATCATTCTCCTTTTTATCTATAGTCGACGTTTTATACGGATATTAATCTTCAAGATCGCTGACCAACATATTCTTGGACAGGAAGAAACGTCCGGTGATCAGGCAGCGCAGCTCGTCGTCGCAAAGGATATACACCTTGCCGTTTTCTTTTTTGAAGGAAAGGGTGTAGGAATCCTCGGATTGCTCCAGATTCTTTTTTTCTCTTGCAAAGCTCAGCATCAGTTCCCGCACCAAAACGATTCCGTTTTCTTCGTCTTCATTTAACTTATTCTGCAGAGTAGCATCGGTCATTGCCATTTGAAGAACCATAGAGGTTACGTTGGTATATAGCGTTTGAATATCAGCATTTTTGCACCGGATGGTCACGGTATTTTTCTCGGTCTCCTGAATGGTATATTCCAAATCGCCAAAGGTCAGCCGGTACAGTTCCATATAACCTTCGTCATTATAAATATCGTCAAGATAAACGTAACCGCTACTATCCGGAAAAACATCTAGGCAGGCGGTCATCGCCTCGCGGTCATAGATCTTCAATGCATCCATAAACTGCGCCAAGGTAGCCTCCATTTCAGTTGCAGACACCGAAGGACTACAGCCTGAAAAACCAAGCAGCAGGCAGAGTATCAATAGGATAGAAACAATTTTTTTCATTATTCTTCACCTTATCAAATGTTATGAGGAAAGTATAGCACAGAATTCAGTTATTTTCAATAAATTTTCACGATTTTACTTCCTCTGCATAAAATATGGTAGACCAAATGATAAGGAGGACTATTATGGAAACAAACGACATCTGCTACGACTCTCAAAATTACAACGAGGAAGTATGTGCAAGCTTACAAAAAATCTATGACACCTGCAAAGATAAAGACTGTTTAACCGATATGCGGGTTTACTTAAGCGCATCAGATCAGACCCTGATCGACAATGCGGTAAACGTCCGGGCCAGAAAAAGCGAACTGATCTGGACAGCGGTCAGCCTGGAAGAAGTGCCCTTTAACAAGGGATTTTACGGAGTGGATCTGACCTTCTATTTTAAAACTGATTTTGAGGTCTTCACCGGCACCTCCCGTCCCTCGATCATTGAAGGACTCTCCTTCTATAATAAGAAGGTCATTTTGTACGGCAGCGAGGGAAATACCTCTACCTTCTCTTCCCGCGGAACTCTGGAAAAGAACCAGCCGGTGGCAGAGGTGGAGATCGTGGAACCCATCGTATTGGGAACACGGATCATCAATCCCTCCTGCAACTGCTGTTGTTCCGAATGCGACAACCTGACTCTGCCCGATTGTGTAAAGAACCGTTTTTACGATGGGTTATGTGATACCGCCAATCGCAAATTGGTAGTATCTCTGGGGCTATTCAGTATCGTCCGGTTGATCCGGGACGTTCAAGTAAAGATCCCTGCCGCCCGTTTTTGCCTGCCTGAAAAACAATGTGCGGCCCCCAATGAAGAGGAACCTTGCACCTTCTTTGAAAAGCTCTGTTTTCCCACCAACGAATTCTTCCCGCCCGAAAACGATCACAATTGTTAAAAAAGAAGTTGGCACGGAATCATCCGTGCCAACTTTATTTAATAACCGAGTGTACCGTCCAAGGATTCGTCGTTTACGATCCAATCATTCACATCCAGTTCGTGGTATTCTTCTTTGTTATCACGAACCACGACTTTTTCGATTCCTGCATTGATGATCAAACGCTTACACATCGCGCAGGGTGCGGTATTCTTCACATATTCACCGGTGTCCACCTCATGCCCGACCAGGAAAAGAGTTCCGCCCAAGGTATCACGCCGAGCGGCAGAGATGATACAGTTAGCTTCAGCATGAACAGAGCGGCAAAGTTCGTAACGCTCCCCTCTCTTCAGGCCCAGCTCCTGGCGGATACACCGCTTCAGGTCACAACAGTTTTGTCTGCCTCGGGGCGCACCGGTATAACCTGTGGCTACGATCTCATCATTCTTAACGACGATCGCGCCAAAATTTCGCCGCAGGCAAGTACCTCGGCCGGTGGCGGCATCGGCAATATCCAAATAGTAATTCATTTTATCAGTTCGCATATTCGCACCAACTTTCAATAGATTTGAAAAAAGGGCCTTTATTAGAAATAAAGGCCCTTGGAGCGGGTAATGGGAGTCGAACCCACCTATCAACCTTGGGAAGGTCGCATTCTACCGATGAATTATACCCGCAAATAGTATGTAGAAAGTATACACCGAAAAAAGCCGTTCGTCAAGTATTATTTTAAAAGCCGGGCAATTTTTTTGCCCGGCTTTATCATTATTTCTTTAAGGAAATTGCATAGCGGGCTTTTTCAACAATACCATCCGCATTCAGTTCAAAAAGATCCAAAAGATCCAATGCAGGGCCGCTCTTGCCATAGCAATCTTCCACACCGTGTCGAACCACCGAGCAGTTCCCCTGCTCGCAGATCAGTTCACAAACGGCAGCGCCCAAACCGCCGATCACAGAATGCTCTTCGGTGGTAACGATTGCTTTACATTTGGCGGCATACTTTAACACCAGGTCATTATCCAAGGGCTTAATAGTGGCCATATTAATTACAGCGGCGTCTACACCCTCTTCCTTCAATTTCTCGGCAGCTTCCAAAGCACGGCCAACCATCAGGCCGGTTGCAATGATCGCAACGTCAGCACCGTCCTTCAGCACAGCACCCTTACCGATCTCAAATTTGTAGGAATCATCAAAGATAGAATCAATCGCCATTCTGCCAAAGCGCATATAAACGGGCCCCTTATGCTCGATGGCGGCTTTAACACACAGCCGAGCTTCCACAGGGTCGGCAGGATTCAAAATCACCATACCGGGAATGGTTCTCATCAGGGCAATGTCTTCATTACATTGATGGGTGGCACCGTCTTCACCCACGGAAATACCGGCATGGGTGGCACCGATCTTAACGTTCAGGTGGGGGTAACCGATGGAGTTGCGGATCTGCTCATAGGCACGGCCGGCAGCAAACATCGCAAAGGTGCTTGCAAAAACGGTTTTGCCTGCGGCAGCCATACCGGCGGCAACACCCATCATATTTCCTTCGGCAATACCGCAATCGATAAAACGGTCGGGATACGCCTTTTTCAGCATTCCGGTCTTGGTGGCAGCCGCAAGGTCTGCATCCAATACATAAAGATCATTTTCTTCGGCAAACTCAACCAAAGCCTTGCCGTAGCTGTCTCTTGTTGCTTCTTTTACAGACATTTTGCAGCCTCCTTCAATTCTTTCATAGCGATTTCATATTGCTCGTCATTGGGGGCGGAGCCGTGCCAGCTCACCTGATTTTCCATAAAGGAAACACCCTTACCCTTAACGGTTTTTGCAATGATCACGCTGGGTTTTCCGTTTTCGTTCTTGGCAGCACCGAAGGCGGCTTCGATGGAATCGAAATCGTGACCGTCCATTTCGATCACGTTACAACCGAAGGCGGCGACCTTTTCAGCGATAGGTGCGCTGTTCATAACCTCGGCAACAGGGCCGTCGATCTGCAGTCCGTTGCTATCGATAATGATACAGAGATTATCCAGCTTATAGTGAGCCGCAAACATCATTGCTTCCCAAGCCTGGCCTTCTTCGATTTCGCCGTCGCCAAGAATGGTATATACCCGATAGGCATCGCCGGATTTTTTAGCAGCTAACGCCATACCGCAGGCGGCAGAGATTCCTTGTCCCAAAGACCCGCTGGACATATCGACGCCGGGGATATGCTTCATATCCGGATGACCCTGCAGGATACTGCCGATGTGGCGGAAGGTGGGCAGGATATCGGGGCTGAAAAAGCCTCTTCTTGCCAATGCGGAATAAAGGGCGGGGCAAGTGTGACCCTTGGAAAGAACAAAGCGATCCCGCTCCTCCCACTTGGGATTTTTGGGATCCACGTTCAATTCGATAAAGTAAAGATAGGACATAATATCAGCAATGGAAAGAGAACCGCCGGGATGGCCGGATTTTGCGCTGTGCACCTGTTCAATGATATCCATACGAATGGTGTTTGCATTTCTTTTCAGTTGCTGCTTAACCTCTTCGATCATTTTTGAGCCTCCTTGATTTTGATATATTTATTTTATACTGTCCTGCCCTCAAAGTCAATGGAAAATAGGTTAAAAATCTATTGAATCAAAAGATCTTTTTTGTTATAATAAGAAAAAAATTAACAGGAGGCCAAAAAGTGCGCCCGTTATCTGATATTTTACGTCCTCAAACCATCGACGATATGGTGGGGCAACAACACCTGATCGGCAAAGGAAAGCTTTTACGCTCCATTGTAGAAGGCAAAAAGATCCCAAATATGATCTTTTACGGCCCCAGTGGCGTCGGTAAGACCACCCTTGCCCGGATCATCTCCGAACAGTCTGACCGGAAGTTATACAAACTAAATGCTACCACCGCTTCCATCAGCGATATCAAGGAGATCATCAACGACATCAACCCCTTTACTGCGCCCAACGGGATCTTATTGTATCTGGATGAGATCCAATATTTCAACAAAAAGCAACAGCAATCCTTATTGGAATTCATCGAAAACGGAAGTATTACCCTGATCGCATCCACAACGGAAAATCCCTATTTCTATATTTATAATGCGATCCTGAGCCGGTGCACGGTATTTGAATTCAAGCCGGTAGCTGCCAAGGATATGATCCCCTTTATCAAGCGGTGCCTTTCTTATATTGAAAAAGAACACGGCTATGCCATTCAGATCAGCGACGAAGGAATCGAAAAGATCGCCTACGGATGTGGCGGTGACGTTCGAAAATGCTGTAACTGCCTGGAGATCCTTTCCTTAGGTGTTTCCAAGGAAAAGCCCGAGGTTACCGAGGATATGATCAAGGCCGCTTCCCAACGGAGCGGCAATCATTATGATAAGGACGGCGATTTCCATTACGATATCCTCTCCGCCTTCCAAAAATCAATCCGTGGTTCTGATCCGGATGCAGCACTCGTTTATTTGGCCCGCCTGCTGGAGGCCGGCAACCTTCTCTCCCCTTGCCGGCGTCTGATGGTAATTGCAGCGGAGGATATCGGCTTAGCCTATCCTCAAGCCATTCAGATCGTAAAATCCTGTGTGGACTGCGCCCAGGCCCTCGGCTTACCGGAGGCACGAATCCCCCTGGCAGAAGCCGTGATTCTACTGGCAACGGCACCAAAATCCAATTCCGCCATTGAAGCCATTGATGCAGCGATGACGGATGTACGTAACGGCATGGGGCAAGTGATCCCCCCTAATCTGCAGGATTCCCATTATGCAGGTGCAGAAAAAATGGGCCACGGTGACGGCTACAAATATCCGCACATTTACCCTAACCACTATATAGAGCAAAATTATATGCCCGCTGATCTAAAGGGTAAAAAGTACTATGAATACGGCGATAACAAATTGGAATCAGCCAGCCGCCAATACTGGGAAAAGGTAAAAGGACAAAAATGAAAAAAGCAGAAAAAATCCAATTTATCATCGATACTTTAAACAAAACCTATCCCAAGGCAAAGTGTGCCCTGGATTATACCCACCCTTACGAATTATTGATTGCAACCCGCCTATCCGCCCAATGCACCGATAAGCGGGTCAATGAGGTCACACCGGCTCTTTTTGAGCGGTATCCCACCCTGGAGGCTTTTGCCAATGCAGATTTTGACGAGCTTTGCGGATACGTTCATTCCTGCGGCTTTTTCCGAGCGAAGGCACAAAGCATCATCGAAATGAGCCAAACGATTCTGAACGACTATGATGGGATTGTTCCCGACACCATCGAGGAGTTGACCAAGCTATCCGGCGTGGGGCGAAAGACCGCAAACCTGATCTGCGGTGACATTTACGGAAAACCCGCAATTATTGCAGATACGCACTGTATCCGCATCTCAAATCATTTGGGTTTAACTACCAGTAAAAATCCGGAGATCGTAGAACGACAGTTAAAGGCCGTCATTCCCCCGGAGCATCAAACCAAGTTTTGCCACGATCTGGTACATCACGGACGGGCTCTTTGCGTTGCACGAAGCCCTAAATGCAACGAGTGCCCTTTAAAAACCGTCTGCAACACCGGCAAAAAATGTAAATAATCACAAGATATTGAAAAATTGTTTGACATTCAACTATATATTTAATATAATATAAGTTGTATTTTATGGTAAGCAATTACCTGAATTCAAGGAGGTTACAATGAGACAAAAGAAAGCCAGTATCTGGCAAAAAATTTCGTTCTTCATTGTTGTTGCCATTATCCTTGGAATTGTTGGCTACACGGCATACGGTATGTATACCGAAGGTAACAGTTACATGCGTTTTGGTATCGACATTAAGGGCGGCGTAAGTGCAACGTTCCAACCCACCGACAAAACGGTTGATCCTACCGACGATCAGTTGGAATCCGCAAAAGCAATCATCGAATTGCGTTTAGACAGCAACAATATTCTGGACCGTACCGTTACCATCGACCGGGACAACAACAGCGTATTGGTAGAATTCCCCTGGCAGGCCAACGAAAAGAACTTTGACCCCGTTGCCGCCATTGCCGAATTGGGCGAAACCGCACAACTGACCTTTGCTTTGGTTGATGAAGTTGAAAAAGCCGGTGAAGACACCGTTGCTTTGGTACAGGATGGTATCACCCTGGGCAACTACAAGATCGAAGAAAAGTTCATGGACGGCGGCAAGGTTTCCAAGGCTGAATCCGGCTATATGGACGGTCAGTACGTAGTAAACCTGGAATTTGATACCGAAGGCACCAAGACCTTTGCCGACGTTACCGGCAAGCACGTAAATGATCTGATCGGTATTATGATGGACGACAAGCTGATCAGCGTTGCCACCATCTCCACCGCCATCACCGAAGGCCGTGGCTACATCAGCGGTAGCTTTACCTCTGCCGAAGCCAAGGATCTGGCCGCCAAGATCAACTCCGGCGCCCTGCCCTTCGCTATGGAATCTACCAACTATTCTTCCGTTAGCGCCACCATGGGTACTCATGCTCTTTCCGTTATGATGTTGGCCGGCGCCATCGCACTGTTGCTCATCATGCTGTTCCTGTGCATCTACTACAAAACCCCCGGCATCGTAGCTTCCATCACCTTATTGTTGCAGACTGCCGGTCAGTTGCTGATCTTCCATCTGATGGGCCTGACCCTGACCCTGCCCGGTATCGCCGGTATCATTCTCTCCATCGGTATGGGCGTTGACTCCAACATCATCATTGCCGAACGTATCAAGGAAGAGATCAACGCCGGTAAGACCCTGAAGGGTGCGATTGCTGCCGGCTACAACCGTGCATTCTCCGCCGTTCTGGACTGTAACATTACTACCGCAGCCATTGGTATTCTGCTGGCTATCTTCGGCACCGGTGCTATGCTTTCCTTTGCATACACCCTGCTGATCGGTATCGTTCTGAACTTCGGTCTGTCCATCATTTCCAGCAAGCTGATGCTGGAATCCCTCTCCACCTACAATGCGTTCAGCAACCCCAAATTTTATGGCTATAAAGCAGCAAAGGAGGTTCAGTAATTATGTTTGATTTCTATGGAAAAAGACGTATTTATTTCATCATCTCCGCTGCGATTATGCTGATCGGTATTGCATTCACTTTTATCAACGGTGTTAAGCTGGATATTACCTTCAGCGGCGGTGCCAAGATCACCTACGGTTACACCGGTGGCGAACTGAACACCGACGAAGTGGCTAAATTGGTTAAGTCCACCATCAATCGGGATGCAACCGTTCAAAACGCCGTTGGTTATGAAGACAGCGCCAATTCCCTGGTAGTCAGTCTGGCTGGTACCAAAAGCCTGACCACCGAAGATCAGGATAAGCTCTTTGATGCTTTAAATGCAAAATACAAGGATAGCAAGCTGACCCAAGGCTCTACCACCAACGTGGAAGCCGCGATCGGTAACCGCTTTTTGAGAAACGGTTTGATTGCAATTGGCCTTGCCGCTCTCTTTATCATCTTCTACGTAGCCATTCGGTTCTCCATCGTATCCGGCTTCACTGCAGGCTTTACTGCTTTGATTGCTTTGATCCATGATATTGCATTGGTATTCTTTATTTTCGTAATCTTTAAGATGCCGATCAACGACGGCTTTATCGCAGTTGTTCTGACGATTCTGGGTTACTCCGTAAACGATACCCTGGTTGTCTTTGACCGGATCCGCGAGAATAAACGCCTGAACGGCAACAAGATCCCCCTGAATGATCTTGTAAACAAGAGCATCAAGCAATCCTTTGCTAGAACCATCAACACCTCTTTGATGTCCTTGACCGCCATCATCCTGGTATTGGCTTTCGCCATTGTAAAGGGAATCGATTCCATCGTTTACTTCGCACTTCCCATGGCCATCGGTATCCTTTCCGGTTGCTATTCTTCCACTTTGATCGCCCCCTGCCTCTGGTGCTCTATCAAGTCCAAGAAAAAGTAATTTTCAGACAAAAATCCCCGCTCTGCAAAGAGCGGGGATTTTTAATATTAAAAGGGCTTCTGTTTTACGGAAGCCCTTTTGGATTATTTGTCTTCTTCGGAAATCTGAACGTTTACCACGTTTACGTTTACCGCGGCAACTTCGTAGTTGGTCATATCGCTGATGGCGGAAAGGATCGCATCCTGCACCTTCACGGCTACATCCTGAACGTTGGACTTGAACTTCACAATGATGTTTGCAGTAACGGTCAGTTCGTCATTTTCATTAGATACGGCAATACCCTTACCGGCATATTTTTTAGTGATCAGATCCTTAAGATTCCCACTTAAAGAGCTTGCCAGACCGGCAACGCCTTCCACTTCGTTTGCAGCAACACTTGCAATGGTGCACAGTACTTCTTCAGAAATCTCAACTGTACCCAGTTCATTGGTAATATCCATTGTAGTTTCTCCTTTGAAATTTCTTTTTTTATATTATAGCACATAATACTCCATAATTGCAAGTTTTTTATCAATTGACCTATTCCGTTTTGATTTCGACAATTTTTACGGCCGCTGCGGTGGTCTTTGCCTCGCTCAATACGATCTCGTTGATCTGTGCCGCCTGTTCGTTGCTCAAACCTTGAGTAGCCACCACAACGTTGACCGAATCCTCGCCGATATGAACCATACAATCTGCAAAGCCCTTTGCTTTTACCAGGTTTTCGATGGTGGATTCTGTTTCTGTTACGTTGGCGATATCGATCAGATCGTTATTGGCTTTTTCCCGCACCTCGTTCGTCGATTCAGCACTGTCTGCCACCTTCTTTAACAGTTCAAGAGCTTCGTCACGGCTTTGTTGCTTATTCAACCGACATTCCGAAAAATAAGCATCCACGTCCTTTGCAACGGTCTCCACCAGTTCTGCTTCTCCCAGCATCTTTTCACCGTCGTCTTTATTCTCTTTTTCAACGGCGATCGTATCCGGATTTATCAAATCCACTTGATCCAGATACCTCCAGTTCAAATAAACCGCAATACAAACCACCAATGCCAACGATAGGAATACAATTTGTTTTTTATTGATCTTCATCATAAGTTCCCTTCCCTGATATCACATAAATTTTATTGGTTCCCACGTCCAATAACGTGCTAACGGAACGTATGATCTCGGTGCGGATTTTTGTGTTTTCTGCTTGATCGCACAACACTGTGACGCCCGAAATCTCCGGATAACGTTCGCCGGAGATCACCGGCTCCTCATTCCCGCTTTTATCCTTGATCACCAAAACTGTACCTTCCTCCCGCACGTACTCCTTTTGCATACCGGAGGATAAGATCAGCGTAACCTTACAACGGCCAACACCTTCAATACCGCTCAACATATTTTCCACCCGCAACTCCAAGTCCGTTATGTACTGTTGATCCGAAAAGGATTCAACGGTTTCGGCCGTTCTCGGCGGATTCTTTGCCCCCATAACCATCAAAATCCCCACAAGGACCATCACGGGCAAAAACCAATAGCGCTTCCACTCTTTTACCAAATGCTTCCATTTATTCATCCTTCACCTCAATTGTTGCTTGATCAATTTGATATCGGGCTGATAATAGGTCCCGCCCCATTGAACGTTCCTCTCCTGTGATTTGCAGGGATATTACCCGATATTGGTCATCCAATACGAGATCGTATACGTTTGCATTGATCTGCTGTTCGTTGAGAAAGCGATTATATTCCTCCATAAGCCCTGATTCAACCCTTTCGATGATATCATCACGGCTATTTCTCGTCGGCATCGGAACATTACTCTTCCAATCCAGTTGACGGACCGACGCAATGACTGAAAACAAAATAAATACAGAAATAATCGCTTTTACGATCACAGCATTTTTACTACTTGGCATCAGCTGTTTCAGATATACCATCAGCACCATCGCCACACAGATCGTATATCCTAACTCTTTTATCACAACCATATCAGGCCACCCAGCTGATCAAGCCAAAAAATGAAAACAATCCCATCATCGTAATACCGCCCCCAAGTGCCAACAGCAGATAGTAGCCGTTGGCAAGAACGTCCGCCATTTTTCCGGCACTTCGATCATTCAAAAAACCTGCCACCCAGCGGCAGATCGACCAGCAAAGGCCGTACAAGCCAACGGTCAACAGGGACGGTAGCATTACGGAAATCAAGGTTAGGACTCCCGCAACGGCAAAGGTACCCTTTGCACCGCTTGCAACGGCGAAAAGGCCATCTACTCCCTGGGATAAGGAACCGCCTACGAAGGGGATCAGACCCGCAACCGCAGATTTGATATATTTCTTCGCAACAAGATCCCCCGCCGTGGCAGCACCAACCTGAAGTTTCAAGATCAGTCGAAATCCGGCCACCGCCAGGCCAATGGCCCATATTGCAAAACGACGGATATATTGAGCTACCGCAGAAAAGTTGTATTCATCCCCCACCGCCGCACAGGCTCCGATCGATAAATATATATGTACCAACGGCATCAATAAATGCGAGGAAACAAAGACACCAACCTCACCCAACAATATCATTAGAGAAGAAAAAACCGCCGCCCCTCCATTCTCTCCCGCAGAGATCAGCACCACGGAAAAGGACGGAATACACGCAGTACAAAAAATTTTCATACTCTCCAAGGCTGTTCCCAACACTTCAACGGCATTTTCCAGCCCCCGTTGACCAATCAAGGTCATAGAAAGGGTTAAAACCAACGAGAAAGCCGTTTTTATTCCATTGCCGGAAAAGGATTGACAACAATAATTCACCCATACGGAAAGCAAAATCATAGACATTCCGGGCAAAAGGATCTTGCCGGCCGACGCTATGGTTTTGTGAAGAAGCTTCCTTAAATATTCTAAGATATGATCAATACTCAGCTCTTTTTGCAAAGCGTTATGATCCTGCAAATCGGTTTCATCAGACAGCAGGCCGTCCTCAATTTCCACAGAATCCAGAAAATCCGTAGGATATCCTTCTTCTGCCGATGCCGGAAACACGATAACCCACAGCAAAAGAGTGATCAAAACCATTTTTTTCATTTCAACATCCCCGTCAGCAATGATAAAAAATCACGAAACAGCGGCAAAGCAATCAATAATAACGAGCAACGGCAGGCTAATTCGATTTTTTCGCACCAGGCCGGAACGCCAAAATCCTTACAGATGCCAACGGTCATATCTCCCAAATAGCAGATCGCCAGCCCTTTAAGTACCGATTGAAAGGCTTGTTCGTTTACGTTGGCATATCCGGCAAGCTCCTTTGTAAAATCCAATAGTGCCGGGATCTGTTTTAAAACGAATAAAAGAATAACGAGTCCAACACCCGCAATCAACAAAAGCGCAAACCGTTCCTGAGCTTGCTTTAGAAACAGATACAGTATCAAAGCCCCAACGATCAACCCCAGTAATTGATATACCGTCATTTCAGTTCAAACACCGCTCGGATCAAATCAAAGAGCTCGTTGATCTTATCCAATAAAACCAGTAAGACCACCAAAACACCCGCCAGAGTGGTTAGGGTTGAATATTCGTCACGCCCCAGTTTACTCAACACCAGGTTAACGATCGCCACAATAATCCCCACGGTGCTGATCTTGAAAATCAATTCAACATCCATCGCTAAAACAGTAATACTGCCACCAGCACCCCCATCGCACCCGCCACCAACGGCAGCGCTTTTCCAACGGTGGCATATTCCTCTTCCTCCCGTTTTATATTCAAAGACAGATACTGCAATAAATCGTCACAAACAGATACCGATTCCCGATAGGGCGACCTTCGCAGCCGATCAACAGCCTTTATCAAACGTTCCATATCTTCCCGTTCAAGGCCTTCTATCGGTTCACCGCCGATAATACTGTCAGCAGGCATTCCTTTGTCTTTTAATGCTTCATCCAATGAACACCTGTATTCCTTTAATTGAACCTCATAATCTTTAAAGAGTTCAAAGATCGTCCGAAGAGCCGCAAGGCGCTTTTTACGCTTTGAGACCAATACACGCCCCATACAATAACTGCCGCTAACAATCATCGCTGAACCAATAATCCTGATCATCATAGGGATTCACCGTTATTACCTTTCGAATTCTGCCCGGCGACCGGGCACCCTTTAATAACACGATCTTTGAAAGGGCACCGGCATCCTTCAGGCGGCGGATCTGGGGTCTGCTGAACAATTCTTCCTCGTCACGGGCGTGAGCAGTCGCCAAAACGGGAACACCGGCGTTCATTGCCTCCAGCATCTTCTCGGTTTCTGCATCGGTACCGATCTCATCGCAGACCAACACCTGAGGAGATAGTGTCCGCAGGGCAATCATCATACCGTAGGGCTTTGGATAACCGTCTAAAACATCTGCAAGGGCACCCAGATTCTTTTGCGGTATGCCGGAAAACACCGAAGCAATCTCACCCCGCTCGTCTACTACAGCGGTACGAAAGCCCTTTTGTGAGAGAACCCTGACCAGATCTGTCAGAAGTGTCGTTTTACCACCGCAAGGCTCTGATACGATCAAGGTAGAGCAGAACTTCCCGTCACAAAGAAGCTTTGGAAATAACCGCTCGGCGATCCCGACAATATCCCGACAGATCCTAAAGTTCAAGGAGGAGATCTCGTGGATCCGTGGACGACCGTCCTCATTTTTGGAATAACTTCCGCATACACCGACACGGTGGCCGCCGGGCAATGGAACGTATCCGTTTTCCAGTTGCGTTTCAAATTGATACACAGCGCCTCGGCAGATCTCCAACCAAAGACTTTCCAGATCTTCTTTGGATGGAATCAGTCCTTCTACGGGATAATTCCCATCCCCGCAGCTGATGGTACAACCGTTTTCAACGCGGAAACGGACCTCCGTTGCTTTTTTCAAAAGATCGGCCGGCATAGCCCGTATCCGTTGAATCCAATCGTCCTTAAAATATACGTACAAAGCCCCAATGCCTGCTCGGTTTTTCCCCACGACCATCGGTAGTTGTCCACCTCCTTTTGCTTTTATTTTATGGACAGTCGCTTCTTTTTAGAACCTGCGTATAATTTTTATTTTGTTGGAAAAACTGAACGAAAAAGGAGGTAATTGATTTGAAGCATACCATTAAGCAAGTGTTCGCAAGGCAAATCCTGGATTCCAGAGGCAACCCCACCGTAGAAGCGCAGGTCTTACTGGAGAGCGGTATCACCGCTTCTGCCGCCGTTCCCAGCGGAGCATCCACCGGGCAACACGAAGCAATTGAACTGCGGGATGAAAAGGACCACTACAACGGCAAAAGCGTTTATCGGGCAATCGATCATATTAACGGCGCCATCAGCAAAGAGTTAGTGGGTTTAGAGGTTTTCGACCAAACTTTGATCGATCATACCATGCTTTGTCTCGACGGAACCGAAAATAAGGAAAAATTGGGCAGTAACGCTATTTTGGCAGTATCTTTAGCCGCCGCCAGAACCGCCGCCTGTGCCTGCGGAATGCCGCTGTTCCGCTATTTAGGCGGTGTGACGGCCGCCACCTTACCGGTACCGATGCTCAACATCTTAAACGGCGGCGCCCACGCAAGTAACAATATTGAGATCCAGGAATTTATGATCGTTCCCTACGGTTTTTCATCTTTTTCCGAGGCTATTGAAAAAAGTGTACGGGTCTATCATAGCCTTGCGCACATCCTAAAGGAATCGGGATTCTCCACAGCCGTCGGCGACGAGGGTGGATTTGCTCCAAATCTGGACTGCGACGAGCAGGCCCTTGAATTGATCCTACGTGCCATTCAAAGGGCAGGCTTAACTCCGGGACATGATATGGGTATCGCTCTGGATGCAGCCGCAAGCGAATGGAAAAGCCCGGAGGGTTACACCCAGCCGAAAAAAACCAAAGAATTTACAAAAGAAGAATTGATCGCTTATTTTGACGAGCTTACCAAAAAATATCCCATCGTATCCATTGAGGATCCTCTGGGAGACGATGACTTCGATGGATTTGCCGAAATCAGCAGTAAAACCGGTATTCAGATCGTCGGTGACGACTTATACACCACCAATCCAAAACGGCTGATGAAGGGAATTACGAAGAGCAGCGGTAATGCCATTTTGATCAAACCCAATCAAATCGGGACATTAACAGAAACTTTGGAAACGATCCGATTGGCGCAGCGTTCCGGATTTAAGACGATCATCTCCCATCGAAGCGGAGAAACGGCGGATCCTTTTATTGCTGATTTGGCAGTAGCCGTCAATGCCGGGCAGATCAAAACCGGAGCCCCCGCCAGAAGCGAACGTGCCTCAAAATATAACCGTCTTTTAGGGATTGAAGAGGTTTTGGGAAGCGGCGCTTATTATCCCGGAAAAGCTATATTTAAATAATAAAAACGGCGTTTATACGCCGTTTTTATTTTAAAAGAAAGGAATTGCTCACAAGTTCTGCCCGTTCTCGCAGTAGGCCGATATTGGCCGCGTGATAATCGCAGCGCCCTCCAAACTCCTCTAATTGCATCAGTAAGGAATAAAAGGATGGATGGGAAATTTGACGGGAACGGTAATATAATGCAGCATAATAGCATTTACGATAGTAAAATAGTTCAGCAGTTTCCGGCGGGTACGCACGAAGCTGTTCAAAAAAGCGAAGAACGTCCTCCCCATCGTTGATCATATACAAATACATTTCTGCTTTGGCACTTTCTTCTGAATATAAGGACGTTTTAGCATCTTCCTGTCCGGCCATCCGAGTAATCAAAATATAATAGGAACGGGATGATCCCGGTATCACCTCGACCAGCAGACTGCTGTTATGAAGGTCCAAGCCGATTTCTGTTTTCGTGCGTTTTAGGAGATCACTTAAAAACTCCTGTACCAATGGTTCCTCCTCATTGATCCGCTCAAAAGGAAGATCATAGTACTCCACATCCTGATCCTCCATTAATATCTTGATGCGGTTTTCATCCAACACCTTTACCTGCATATTTTTCCCTCCCCTATTTTCTACCATATGCAAAAAAGAGGCAACTGTTACAGTTGCCCTTTTATCCGCTCCATTGCGCCTTTTTCCAAGCGAGAAACCTGCGCCTGGGAGATACCGATCTCCCGGGCCACCTCCATTTGCGTTTTTCCCTCCAAAAACCGAAGTTCGATGATATTTTTCTCGCGAGAGGGCAATTTTTTAATTGCATCCTTGATCAACATTTCATCCAGCCAATCATCTCCGCTGCTACCGTCGCTGACCTGATCCAGCACATAGATGGCATCTCCGCCATCGGTATAGACCGGTTCAAACAACGAGATCGGATCAACGATGGCTTCCAAAGCCATCACGATATCTTCTTTTTTTGCTTCCATATGCCGGGCGATTTCTTCAATGGTAGGTTCCCGATTCATTTCATTGGTCAAGGTCTCTTTTGCGCTCAAAGCCCGATAGGCCAGATCCCGCATCGATCTTGACACCCGCACCATATTATTATCCCGCAAATAGCGACGTATCTCACCCAGGATCATCGGCACTCCATAGGTACTGAAGCGAAGCCCGAAGCTCAGATCAAAGTTATCAATACTTTTGATCAACCCGATACAGCCCACCTGAAACAGATCGTCCATGCTCTCTCCACGACCCGCAAACCGCTGAACGATCGATAAAACAAGCCTTAAGTTTCCTTGTACAAACAGATCCTTTGCCTTTTTATCACCTTCTTTTATTCTACGCAAGAGTTCGTTTTTCTCGTCGTTTGATAAAATCGGCAGTTTCGACGTATCAACACCGCTGATGACCACCTTATTCAGTATTCCCATCTCCTTCCAACCTTACTGCAATTATTATTTCCACCGAAAAGTAGTCTTATACGAACCCAATTGCAACGGCGGCATAAATTGATAAAGAGGTGAGAAAATGAGTTTACATAGTTTTTGCGCCGCAAACAGCGGCAAGGGTTTTATCTCATTGTTTGATCGGTTGATCGATGAAGAAAACATGCACGTATTTTATATCAAAGGCGGCCCCGGATGCGGCAAAAGTACCTTGATGAAGAAAATTGTAAAGCAATATCCGGGTTCCGAGGTGATCCTTTGTTCCGGCGATCCTTCAAGCATCGACGCTGTTTTAATTCCGGAGAAGAAAACCTTGATCATGGATGCAACGGCGCCCCACTCCTACGAACCGATTTATCCGGGCGTTGGTGGTGAAATAGTCGACCTGGGCGAAGCCTGGAATCACAAGCAGATGGACAAAGAAAAAATCATAGCGTTGGGGAATCAAAAGAAACAACTATATAAAACCGCCTACGGCTTTTTAACGGGCGCCTACGTATTACAAAAGAATATTGATCTGTTATTATCCTCTCTATTTGATCATCAAAGAGCCGAACAATCAATTGAACGAATTCTACATCAAAACGGTTTATACCAAGGTGAAACAACGCCTGTAAAACCTACTCAGCGGTTCTTTTCCGCCATATCCTGCGAAGGATGCATCACCTTAAACGACAGTTTATCCCACCTTGGCAATAACGTTGTTTTGCTGATGGATCCACATATGCAAGGACATCGTTATCTGGAGCTTTTAAAAAGAAAACTGGATCACTGGTGCATTGAATATATCGTCGGTCATCATCCGTTGTTTGGAGCCGAAAGGATCCAGCATTTGGTGATCCCGGCGATATCACTTTCCTTTATCACCAACGATGGTATATTCCCCCTTAAGAATACTGAAGATCGCATTATTAAAACGATCGAGGTTGGTAACTTCCTAAATCAAAAGGCTCTGATCCATAACAAAAATAAGCTGGAGTTCATCAAAAATACAACCGTGGAATTAATTTATTCGGCTTGCGAAAAGCTGGAGGAAGCAAGAAATCTTCATATGTCGATTGAAGCGGAATATCGACTTGGCACAAACTTTACCGTCACGGAATCGATCGGTGAAAAATTAATAAATAAACTATCGGCCTTATCTTGATTTTATCACCCGATTATGGTAAACTTATTGGAGTAATTCGTAGAAAAACAAGGAGCAAAAAATATGAAACTGATTTCCTTTGCTGTTCCCTGCTATAACAGTGAAGCATATATGCGCCATTGTATCGATACCCTTTTGACCGGCGGCGATAAAATTGAAGTTATCATTGTAAACGACGGTTCTTCCGACGGAACTGCTGCCATTGCCGATGAATATAAAGCCGCTCATCCCGATTTGGTCAAGGTCGTTCACAAGGAAAACGGCGGACACGGCTCCGGGATCATGGCAGGATTAAAGGAAGCAGAAGGCTTATATTACAAGGTTGTAGATTCCGATGACTGGGCTGATGAAGAATCCTTACAAAAGGTTTTGAATCTGATTGAAGAATTCCAAAGCAAAGATGAGCTTTTGGATATGATCATCTGCAATTATGCCTATGAGCATGAAGGCGAAAAGCCCAGAACGGTCCATTACAGAGGTATCTTCCCCAGAGGCAGAAAGTTCACCTGGGATGAATGCGGACTATTTGATATTACCCGCTACGTGATCATGCATTCTGTGTTTTACAGAACACAAATGGTACGGGAAGCCGATCTGAAGATTCCCCTTCATACCTTCTACGTGGATAATATCTTCCTTTATTATCCCATGCCGCTGGTAAAAACCATTTATTACTTAGACACCGATTTTTATCGCTACTTTATCGGCCGTGCCGATCAATCGGTCAACGAAGCTAATATGATCAAGCGCGTTGATCAACAGATTTTGGTATCCAAGCTGTTATTAGAGAAGCACGATCTGACCGAGATCCGCAAGGATCGTCCCAAGCTTTACCGCTATATGATCAACTATGCTTCCATCATGGTATTGATCTCCGCTCTGCTGTTAACCCTTGCAGGAACGGAAGAATCCCTGAAAAAATTAACGGAGTATTGGGCGTACATTAAAACAAACCATCCTAAAGTTTATCCCCATATCCGCCACCGTTCCTTGGCCGGATTCTATTGCAGCACCAATAAGGTGATCCGGTGGTTTACCATTGGCGGCTATAAACTGGTTCGGAAATTCTATAAATTCAATTAAGGACATCAAGATGCTGATTTTTTTAAAAAAGCTATGGAAGAAATACTGGCATATTCTATTTTGTCTCTACTTCTTCATTTATCTGCCCTGGTTCTTTTGGCTGAACGAATACACCCCAACAAGACCGAACGTCGTTGAGATTTATTGCAAATTAGATGATCTCATCCCCTTTAACGAATTATTTGTCATTCCCTATTTCGTTTGGTTTGGATACATCGCCCTTGGATTTGTATTTTTCTTTTTCTATTCAAGAAAAGAGTTTATTCAAATGTGTACCTTCCTTTTTACAGGAATGACCGTATGTCTTTTGATCTACACCTTCTTCCCCAATTGTCAGATGCTGCGAATCGATTACGAAACCCTGGGACGGCAAAATATTTTGATCGATTGGCTGGCACAATTACAAGCCGGAGACACTCCCTACAACGTTTTCCCAAGTATTCATTGCTTAAACTCCATCGGTATGAACATTGCCATGGCCAAGAACCAATGGTTCAAAAAGCACCCTTGGGCTTTGATCGGAGTAACAGCTTTAACGGTTTCGATCTGTTTATCTACCGTATTCGTAAAACAGCATTCCATTTTGGATATGTTCGGCTCCATCGGTTTGACCTTCATCCTCTATCCCGTTGCTTATATGATCCCCTGGAGTAAATTGTTTAAAGTAAAAAATAAAGAGCAGTTCAATTGAACTGCTCTTTATTTTTTTGATTGATTAAACGTTATCGGGGATCTTGTTGTAATTCTTTGCGGTTTCAGTCAAGGTGTATTTCTTGGTCCAGCCTTCGTATGCAGTAGTATAGTCTGCATTCTTCTTATCGGCAATACAATCAGCCTTCCAGGAAACGATACCCTCGCCCTCATAATAGCAGATCGCATAGCCGTTTGCTACTTCGATGGTTTCGAAATCGCCGGCCTTACGGTTCTCCTTAAAGGCCCAAGATGCGATGGCAGTATCAGCAAAATCGCTTTGCGCATAGTTCTCGCAAAGACCGCCGTTCTGTGAAGTATAGGAATCTTCGCTATATTCAAGCGCATACTTTTCAAAGGATTCAGCCTTAAATTCTTCGTCCTTCAACAGCTTTGCAACTTCATCAGCCTTTTTCTTGGCTTCTTCCTTCTTTTCGTAGGTAGCGGTGGTAAATACCAGATCACGAATGTTTCTGGTTTCAGCTTCGTCACGGTAAGGAGCTGCGGTCAGATAATAAACCTCATAGCTCTTTTCATCTACCTCGATCACCTTGGTATCGCCAACCTTAGCGGTCTTAAAGAGCCACTCGGATGCTTCGTCTTCAGCAGTGTAACCAACTTTGATTCCGGGCAAAGCGGCAACTGCATCCTCAACGGTGGTATCCTCTTTATCGGATTCCTCGCTCTCAGTTTCCTTGGCATCCAGAAGATCGGTTTCATACTTTTCAACCCAAGCTTCAAACTGATCAACGCTCTTAACGGCAGCCAACTGATTAGCGGCAGTCTTGGCGGCTTCGGCATCGTCAGCGGTTACAGTGTAAGAATAATAGTCTACAAACCGATAATTGTTGATGTTATCGTTGTAGTACTTATCGATTTCGGCATCGGTATATTCCAAGCCAGCTTGGTACTTATCGTAATATTTACCGGCAAGGGTAGAAAGTTCCAGACACTTACGAACGTCGCTCTCGTTCACGCCGGTACCGAACATTGCGGGCAGGAACTCTTCGTAGGAAAGCTTGCTGGTTTCTGCATATTCCTTATAGGAAGTAAGAACGTTTTCGATCTCTTTATTATCAGCTTCTTCCAGCGCTACGCCCTCGGCCTTAGCCTGTTCGGCCAAATACAGCAGTTCCTTCACCTGGTTGCCGGCCTGCTCTGCGAAATAGTCAAACCAAGTCTTCCCTTCGCTCATTACACTATCCTGCTTGCGCAAGGACTTGGCAGTATCAAGATTAAAGGAAGAGATGTAATCGGAATAAGTATTTACAAAATTATTATACTGCGTATAGAAGAAATAAGACATCATAGCGGCATCAACCTTATAATTATCGGTTGCCATTACGATCGCCTTACGTTGCACGTCGCCTCTCTTAACGGCAGCATTATGAATGCTGTTCGCAACAAGACCGCCTGCAATACAGATCACGACTACAATTGCCACAATGGACGTGATGATCGTTGTGATCTTTTTTTGTTTTGCTTTTTTCGCCATAACCGCGCGCATTGCTTCTTTTTCGCCTGCACGACTGGCTCTGGCACGTTGTCCTTTACCCATGGTAAAACCTCCGTGTTTATAAATATAAGGATATTATACTACATAATTTTCTATTTGTGAATGGTTATTTTTAAAAATTGTGTAAATAAAAAAGGCATTTCCCTGCGGAAATGCCTTTTTGATAACTTCAATTACTGATCGCCGAAACGATTTCTTGCAACATAGCTGGTATGCAGCAATTTATGAGCCTTATGGCTACCGGGCTTCTCAAGATACTCATCGTAAAGCTTCTTGATTTCGGGGTTCTCATGAGACTTTCTCAGCTTCATAGCACCGTCAGTGTCATACAAAGCCTTTGCACGCAGAGCACGCAGGTCTTCAAAGTTCCGAACGGAAGCAGGCTGATGGGGCTGACCGCCACCGTTTACACAGCCACCGGGACAAGCCATAACTTCGATGAAGGTATAGTCGGCTTCGCCGGCTTGAACCCTCTTCAAAAGTTCCTTGGCATTGGCCAAACCGGAGCAAACAGCAACCTTAACGTCCAGATCGCCAACCTTATAAGCGGCTTCCTTGATACCGGCAGTACCGCGAACGTCCGTAAATTCCAGTTTGCCCAGTTCTTCACCGGTCAGAACCTCAACGGCAGTACGCAGAGCGGCTTCCATAACGCCACCGGTAGCACCAAAGATCAAACCGGCACCGGAACCAACGCCCAAGGGGCTATCGAATTCGCCGTCTTCCAGCTTATCAAAGAAGAGACCGGCTCTCTTGATCATCTTGGCCAGTTCACGGGTGGTGATAGCGATATCAAC
>JAZQAR010000168.1:0-11539 GCA_045545315.1 Eubacteriales bacterium
AAGAAAAGCAATAAGAATTGCTACAAGGTATATAAGAAAGTCAAACTTGAAAACGGTTCGGGCATTTATATGGCATACTATATTGGACAATGCAACCTTGAATTGCAGTTCTCGGTGCCGAAATTACTGACGGGTACAAATGTAACTACCTATAATTTTAATCAGTCCGATGCCGTTGAGCACATTATTGTATCAACCATTGAAAAAGAACTCGGTATAAAGGTTAGCACCAAAGATATGGATATCTGCCGTGTTGATATCAACCGTGATTTTGTGTTTAAGAACGAAGATACTGCCGAAGCAGTTATGGAATTCGCCAAGAAAATATTGCCCCTTGCTTACGAGGTGCGAAAGGACTACCCCACAGGGTTCACTTCTTTAACCGCAAAGGGTAACGGGTTAAGGGTTTATCGCAAAGATTTGGATAAGCATATCCCGAAGAAACTTCGTGAACAGTTAGACCCTACTATTCGGTTTGAGTTTCAAATGAATAGAAAATCGGCAACTGCCCTTTGGGGATACCGTCCTAACCTACACCAAGTGCTTACCAATCAGGTGTCGGTTGAACTGGTATGGAATAAGCAACTGGGCAAATACGGTCTTGATAAAAAAATCGTCACAAGACAAGAACTACACCATATTGCATTTAAGCATATAACCCAACTGTCGCTGCGACAGTCACTAAAACAAATTAACGATGAGCCATCGTTTGACAATAAAAAAGAACGACCAAAACAACTTGCTGTAACCCGCAGGTTCAAAGAACTCGGAATATGCCCATATTCTTGCGAAGTGCCGTTTACATTAAAGATTAAAGTTTGCAACACGATAATGACAATACAAAGGAAGAAACGGATATGGAACAACACCGCAAACAATTACCGCAACAAATCTATTGTAAGAGATACCGCCAGAAAGACAAGATGGTATCTCGACAGTTCATAGGTACTCTTATAACATACATTCACTTTGCATTTTGGGTTACGATGTTGGGGTGGATAATATTGCATTACACAAGACTATTTTTCCTTATATTTTTGATTTTTTCAAGTCAAATTCAAAGATATAAGATGTGATAGTCTGCTTTGCTATGCTTAAATACTTGAAATGAAAACAAAAGTAAAATATTATTTACTTAACGATGTGCATTACTTTTTTCACTTCTCCTGATATTAGTAATAAGGCAATTAGGAGTGTATCGAAATAATTCCGCCAAATATGTAAATATAGACATCTGTTTTATTATCCTTAAAAAATATATGTAGTAAACGATTGCTGTACCATCGACCTCTGCACATCGGGGTCGTGTACAGCAATTTTTTATTTTAAAAATATCCTTTTGCTTAAAAAGTTTATGAAATAATTGCTCTCGCCGTCTCTCAAAAACGAAATCAATACTGTTTTAAGAAACTTATTTTTAGAAGCAAAAAATTTGAATAAAATGCCTCGAAAAATTTTTTAAAAAAGTGCTAATTATTTTTGAGAGACGAAAAACCATAGTTTTTTAAAAACTTCATATAACTCCATTTTCAAAAAGTTTTTCAAAATAACCCGTAGCGGATTTTGAGAGACGAAATGCCGTATTTTTCCAAAAAGTTTGTACCCCTACACCCTCAAAAAGTTTTGAAAATTGGCACTTTGACAGGGCTTTTTCGTTGCTGTATACTGTGGTCACCGTAGCAGTGAAGTGTGATGTGTGGTGCTTCGCATTAAACGAAGCGGTTATCTAATTAAGACGAAAGGAGATGCAAACGGTAAATGTTATGGAAGAAAAAATTTCATCTTGCACTAACAAGCAACAAATAGAGCAACTTGTGCACAGCATTAAAATTCTGCATATAGACACAGAGCAACTGGAAAAAGATGCACTCACATATCAAGAGATACTTCATTTGGGTGCTGCTGACTATCGCTTCGATGTTTATAATGCACCGCAGTCAACAAAAAATCGTTGGACTGTAAATTATATCAGGCATTATCTTTCTAACTATGAACTTGCATTATATGATTTGGAAAAAATCGAAGGCAATAAGAGTTGTAATTATGCTTACTTCAAAGAATTATTGTTGCTTCGAATTAAAGATATCTATCCCAAATATTCCGAAGAATGTAATTTGCAAATTCAACACGAACGAGAGAAATATTATTCAACTACTAAAAATTGAAAGGAGATTTTATTATGAAGAACGAATGTCTATCTATGGCAGTTCCTGCCGTTGCACCTCAATACAAGGTGATGCTTACTATTGAAGAAACCTGTGGAGTTTTCGGTATTGGTGAACATACCATTAGAAAATTGGTTAAGAGCAAACCCAATGCCGATTACTTATTCCGTATCGGAACCAAGACCCTCATCAAGCGAAACTTGTTCGAGCAGTACATCATCGGTGAAACCGAATTACACTATTAAGGAGAAGAACTTATGAAATTTAATCTTGAAGGTATGAAGTTTAATCACTTGACTGTGATTGGTCCCGCTGGTACTGACGGGCGACAACATCGCCTGTGGGAATGTAAGTGTGATTGTGGTAATACCACACTTGCTACTACAAGCGACCTGCGGCACGGTCATAAGAAGTCGTGTGGGTGCTTAAAACGAGCACCCCATGCAAATGACCTAAAAGGTCAACGATTTGGTATGCTAACCGTTATTAAGCGAGTTGGCACAAACAAACACCGCAAGGCACTCTGGCGATGCAAATGCGATTGTGGAAAAACAACTGAAGTTTCTTCTACCGACTTAACCAGTGGTAACACAAAATCTTGTGGGTGTCTTGGAAACAACTATGCAAAACGAAATCTAATGGAAGGTGGTTACTGGTATGGCAAGAAAGATTTTTAAAACCCAAGATGGTCACAGTCTCCGAGATGGAGAACGACAAAAATCCGATGGCAGATACGAGTATCGATACCGTGATATCTACGGTGTTATGCGAAGTGTTTACAGTTGGCGACTGACCAAATCAGACCCGCAACCAAGCGGCAAGAAACCCTGTAAATGTCTTCGTGAACTTGAAGCAGAAATTCAGAAGGATAAGTACGATGGCATTGACACCTTTTTATCCAAAAAGGTCACTCTCAACGAGCGATTTGATTTGTATATGAAAAACAAATTAAACCTCAAAGAAAGTACTGCTATGAACTATCGTTATATGTATGATAGATATGTCCGTGATACACTGGGGAGATTAAATCTTGCTGATATTAACACATCAAAGATGAAAGCATTTTATATCAATCTAATTACCGAGAAAGGTTTTAAACCCATTACAGTAGATAATGTTCACACAGTATTGAACCCTATCTTCTCCAATGCAGTTGATGATGATATTATCCGTAAAAACCCTTGCACCAAGGCAATGAAGGATGTTCGAGCATTACCCAGTTGGAATGACCCACACAAAATCAAGGGATTAACTTGCTCCGAGCAAAGAACATTCGTTGACTATATGTTGTCAAATGAATGCTTTGTAAAATGGGTCAATGTAATAACGGTTTTGTTGGGAACAGGTTTGAGAATTTCCGAACTCCGTGGACTAACTTGGGATGATTTGGACTTTAAAGGTGATGGTAGTATCCATATAACCAAGCAATTGATATACCGTAGATGGTCTGACGGAAAATGCTATAACAAAGTCAAATCCGTTAAATATACTGCAAGTGAACGAGTTATTCCTATGGAACCAAAGGTACGAGAAGCCTTCTTAGCAGAGAGGGAACGGCAAAAGACACTTCCTGACAGAAATATCATTATTGATGGTTATAGTGGTTGGGTATTTCTTAATCGCTATGGTTTAGTATTGAGCCCCAAAAGTGCGAACGATGCCATTGACAGTATTATCAACAAATACAATGCTAACGAAAAAGTGGTTGCTTCATTGGAAGAACGAGAGCCCGTATATCTTCCGCACCAAACTAACCATATGCTGCGACACTCGTATTGCACCCGTATGATTGAGAAGTGTTGTGAACCCAACAGCGGCATTGATGTTAAGATTGTGCAATACCTTATGGGGCACAATGATGCCAAAACCACTTTGGACATCTATACAGATGTCCACGAGGAATTTGTTAAGCAGACAATGTCTCGTTTTGCTGGGCAACTCTATTTAGGTTGATTTTGGGGTGGACGATTCCGTCCACCCAACCTTTTTCTTTAACCCTTAAAACAGAATATTATATGGGCGATAAAAAGCACCGCAAAATATTCTTAAATTCATCTATTATCTTCTTTATGAATTATGCAAAAAAGATGGGCGGGTGGAAAGAAAAAAGCAGGTATCAAATCGCTTTGATACCTGCAAAAACCTTATTAAGTTCTCATAACTTTTCAGGAAACCTTCGGGTTCTGTGGGTAAATCGTGGGTAAAATGCCTTATTTGACACTTTCAAAACCCCGAAAACCCGCATAAATAAAGGGTTTTATTAGTCTAACGGCTTCATTGTGGGGAACAAGATTACATCACGGATGGTATCAGTACCGGTGAGCATCATAACACAGCGGTCGATGCCCATGCCCATACCGCCGGTGGGCGGCATGCCATATTCCATAGCGGTGAGGAAATCTTCATCCATCATCTCGGTCTCATCGTCGCCACGCTCACGCTGCTCCACTTGCTTTTGGAAGCGTTGACGCTGATCGATGGGGTCATTCAATTCCGAATAAGCATTTGCCAATTCGCTATGGCATACAAAGAGTTCAAAACGCTCTGTTAAGCGATGATCCTCGGGGGAACGCTTGGTCAAAGGAGAAACCTCAACCGGGTACATGGTGATGAAGGTGGGTTGAATCAAGTGTTCTTCCACCTTTTGATCAAAGCAAGCATAAAGTGCATTGCCCCAAGTTCTCTCGGCGGCATCTGCCAATTCTACACCGGCAGCCTCGGCAGCGGCTACTGCTTCAGCGTCATCAGTGATCGCACCAAAGTCAATGCCAACATACTCTTTCACTGCTTCAACCATAGTCAAGCGGCGCCAGCCGGGAGTAAGATCCAGCTTCTCACCCATCCACTCGACCTCATAGGTGCCCAAAATATCTTTTGCTGCGCCCGCAAGGATACCCTCAGCTATATCCATCATATCATGGAAATCTGCATAAGACTGATACAATTCAACGGTAGTAAACTCAGGATTGTGTTTGGGGTCCATACCTTCGTTGCGGAAAATACGACCAATTTCATAAACACGCTCCATACCGCCGATAATCAGACGCTTCAAGGGAAGCTCGGTGGCGATACGCATATACATATCGATATCCAGCGTATTATGATGGGTGATAAAGGGACGAGCAGCAGCACCGCCGGCAATGGTATTCAATACCGGAGTTTCCACCTCGATATAATTCATATCATCCAGATATTTACGGACATACTGAATAAACTTGGAGCGGATCGCAAAATTGCGCTTCACTTCAGGATTGATCATCAAATCCACATAACGCTGACGGTAACGAAGATCCTGATCCTTCAATCCATGGAATTTTTCAGGCAGAGGGCGAAGAGATTTAGAAAGCAATACAATCGTTTTGGCACGAATGGAAATTTCACCCATACGAGTACGGAATACGGTACCGGTTACACCAACAATGTCGCCAATATCATACTTTTTGAATGCGGCCAAAACATCTTCGCCGACCTCATCAATTTTAACAAAAAGCTGAATTCTGCCTTCCCCATCTTGCAAGTCAGCAAAAACCACCTTACCCATGCCTCGCTTGCTCATCAAGCGACCTGCAACAGATACGGACTTTTCTTCAAAGTTTTCAAAATCCGCTTTGATTTGCTCGCTATGATGAACTGCATCAAATTTGGTGATTTCAAAAGGGTCATTCCCTGCTGCTTGCAGATCACTCAGCTTATCACGACGAATTTGAAGCAATTCGCTTAAAGACAGTTCCTGATTTACATTTTGATCCATAGATTTATCCTCAATTATTTCTCAACGCTGATGATTTTATAGTTCAGAGTACCGATGGGAGCGTCCACCTCAATCACTTGACCGGCGGAATGTCCCAAAACAGCACGGCCCAAGGGGCTATCATCAGAGATTTTACCATTCATGGGATCTGCCTCAACGGAACTGACAATATTATAAGTCAATTCTTCATTGGTCTCCATATCCAAAATGGTTACGGTATTTCCGAGCCAAACTTCATTGGCGCCATCTTCTTCTGCGGCATCATCTTCAACGATTACAGCATTCTTTAAAATGGACTCCAAAGTAGCAATACGAGATTCCACAATGGCCTGCTCGTTTTTAGCTTCATCATATTCGCTGTTCTCGGAAAGGTCACCATAAGAACGAGCAACCTTGATTTTTTCAGCGATTTCTTCACGCTTTGTGGATTTCAGTTCGGCCAGTTCTGCTTCCAGCTTTGCCTTACCTTCCAGAGTTAAGGATACAATTTTCTCAGCCATTCTATTCTCTCCTTTAAATGCAAGCGACCAAAGAGAGTCTTTGGTCGCTTGGTTACGAAATTAATTACTTGCTCATGTTGGCAACTTCGCTGGCGAAATCGTCGACTCTCTTTTCAAGACCTTCACCCTTCACATAGGAAACGAAGGACTTCACTTCGATGTCGAAACCAACCTCTTTGCTTACCTGCTTCAGATAAGCACCAACGGAGATCTTATCATCCTTAACATAAGCCTCCTCCAGCAAGCAGTTTTCGGTGTAGTACTTACCGATCTTACCGCCAATCATCTTCTCGAGAATGTTCTCAGGCTTGTTAGCATTCTTGGGATCATTCTTGATCTGAGCCAAGAGAATGTTCTTTTCGTTCTCGATTACTTCTGCGGGAACATCTTCACGGCAGAGATAAGCGGGATGCATAGCAACGATCTGCATGCAGACATTGCGAGCAGCCTCAGCGAACTTCTCGTTGGTAGCATCGGCCACATTGCACAGAACCATAGCAGCCTCAACGCCGCCACCATGAACATAGCTTACGCAATCGCCCTCCAGACGAACGAAACGACGAATGTTCATATTCTCACCGATCTTCAGAATCTTCTCACGAAGAATGTCTTCCACGGTGAATTCGGTATCTTCAAACTTGCAAGCCTTCAGAGCATCCACATCGGCAGGGTTATAAGCAGCAGCAGCCTTAGCAGCGCCCTTAACCAGAGCCTGGAACTCAGCGTTCTTAGCAACAAAGTCGGTCTCGGAGTTTACTTCGATCATAACGCCGACGCCATCAGCAATATAGGTATCAACCATACCCTCGGAAGCAATACGGCTGGCCTTTTTAGCCTGAGCAGCCAGTCCCTTCTCACGAAGCAATTCGATCGCCTTATCAACGTTACCGTCTGCCTCGGTCAGAGCCTTTTTACAATCCATCATGCCGCAGCCGGTGGTCTCACGCAGAGCTGCAACATCTTTAGCAGTAAAATTCATTGTTCTTCCTCCTAATGTTTAATTATTCAGCAACAGGAGCCTCTTCAGCGGCCTCATCAGCCAGCTGCTCGCCCTGCTTGCCTTCGAGAATGGCATTAGCCATGGTCTCAGCAATCAGCTTAACGGCACGAATTGCATCATCGTTGCCGGGGATGGGATAATCAACCTCATCGGGATCGCAGTTGGTATCAACGATAGCAACAACGGGAATCCCCAGCTTCTTAGCTTCGGCAATTGCAATGTGCTCCTTCTTGGGGTCAACAACGAACAAAGCAGCAGGAGCCTTCTTCATCTCCTTGATACCGCCATAGTTCTTTTCCAGAATCTCCATCTCATGACGCAGCTTCAGAACTTCCTTCTTGGGAAGCAGATCGAAGGTGCCATCCTCAGCCATT
Organism: Eubacteriales bacterium; assembly: GCA_045545315.1. GTDB lineage: Bacteria > Bacillota > Clostridia > Oscillospirales > QAKW01 > QAKW01. Next base: position 7,791 of record JAZQAR010000168.1, read on the forward strand.
TTCTCCAACTGGTTCAAACGGTTGATGGACTTACGAATGGTCTGGAAGTTGGTCAGCATACCGCCGGGCCAACGAACAGATACATAGTACTGAACGACTCTCTGAGCTTCCTCACGGATAGAATCCTGAGCCTGCTTCTTGGTACCCACAAAGAGAACCTCGCCACCTTCAGCAGCGATATCACGCATGAAGTTATAGGCTTCCTCGACCTTCTTAACGGTCTTCTGCAGATCAATGATATAAATACCATTTCTCTCAGTGAAGATGTACTCTGCCATTTTGGGGTTCCATCTTCTGGTCTGATGGCCGAAATGTACACCGGCCTCCAACAGCTGTTTCATAGAAATAACGGACATGTTTATTTCCTCCTTTTTGTTTTTTACCGCCACAATGCTCAGCTGAATCCCCACCGAACAAGTCGGAAACAGGGGGCATTACATTGTGTGAGTATTTTTACAGCGCTAATAACTATAACATATATTATTTATAAATGCAAGAAAAATTTTGGTATTTTTTGATTTTTTTCATAAGGAGAGCAAAAATGTGGCAAAACCAAAGTATATCACCAAAGACATTGTGTCCACAAGGGTGGTAATAAAAGGGCCTGAGACGGCCGCAGGATCGAGATCCAATCGATCTGCAAGCATAGGCAAAGTACACCCCACAATCTTTGAAAATAGGATGGTGGCAAACATTGTGATGCAAACCACAATACTGAGCAAGAGAGAAACCTCACTTCGAAACAGAAGATTATCAATCAACCATATTTTCAAAAGCACACCTATTGCCAACACGATTCCCGACAGGAAGGAAATTTGAATCTCCTTCCAAAGCACTCGCAAATAATCGCCGGCTTTGAGTTCTTGCAAAGAAAGTCCTCGAATTACCTCGGAGGACGCTTGAATCCCCGCATTTCCCCCAGCTCCCATCAGCATAGGAATATAGGCAACTAAAGCAGTTTCTAAAACCAAGGACGCTTCAAAAGCCGAAATAATACGGCTGGTAAAAATGGCAGATACCATCAGTAAAAGCAACCAAGGTATTCGCTTATAAAATACAGAAAACACAGATGCACGAAGATAGGATTTATCCGGACGATTGTTATAATCATCCTGTTGCTTCAATATCATTTCCTTTAAATTGTCATAGTCTTCTTCCTCAAGGAGCTCTAACATTTTCTTATACGAGTTCACAAAACACCTTCCCTTCTGAAATGAAAAGAAAAAATACCAGTTGACTTTTTAACCTTCTCTACTTATAATTCATAATATAATGTTTAAAAGGAGTAATCTCATTCACATGATTGCTAAAAACATCCCTGAAATCTTCGGAAGCATGGTATTCAACGATAAAGCAATGAAGGAATACCTGCCGGAGGAAGTATATATTGCCCTCAAAAAGACCATCGAAAACGGCAAAAGTTTAGATAAAACCATTGCCGGCGATGTAGCATGCGGCATGAAAGAGTGGGCTCTTTCCAAGGGTGCAACTCACTATTCTCATTGGTTTCAGCCCATGACCGGAATCACCGCCGAAAAGCATGACAGCTTCATTACTCCTGATAAAAACGGCGGCATCTTAATGGACTTTTCCGGCAAAGAATTAATCAAAGGCGAATCAGACGCCTCCTCCTTTCCCAACGGCGGTTTGCGTGCCACCTTTGAGGCAAGAGGTTATACCGCCTGGGATCCCACAGCATACGCCTTCATTAAAGATGATACCCTCTGCATCCCTACCGTATTCTATTCTTACGGCGGAGAAGCTTTAGATAAGAAAACACCCTTACTGCGCTCCGACGAGGCCTTAAACCGCCAAGCCATGCGCATCTTAAAGCTTTTTGGCCATGAGGATGTAACCAAAACCATTACAACCGTTGGCCCCGAACAAGAGTATTTCCTGATAGATGAAGAGGTATACCGAGCTCGCAAGGATTTAGTCCTTTGCGGACGCACTTTATTCGGCGCCATGCCTCCTAAGGGGCAGGAAATGGGCGACCACTATTTCGGTACCATTAAGCCCCGTGTTTTATCCTTTATGAAGGATCTGGACGAAGAACTCTGGAAACTGGGCATTTATGCTAAAACGGAGCACAACGAAGCTGCTCCTGCTCAGCATGAACTGGCCCCCATTTATTCCAAAACCAATTCCGCCGCTGATCACAATCAGTTGACCATGGAATTAATGAAAAAGATTGCAAGCCGCCATGGAATGGCATGCTTGCTCCACGAAAAACCCTTCGATGGTGTAAACGGCAGCGGCAAACACAATAACTGGTCGGTCTCCACCAACACTGGCATCAACCTGCTGGATCCCGGCGATTCACCCAGAGAAAACACTCAGTTTTTGCTTTTCCTCTCTGCCATCATTAAAGCGGTAGACGAGCATCAGGATTTGATGCGTTTTTCGGTTGCTTCCGCCGGCAATGATCACCGCTTGGGCGCCGACGAAGCACCTCCTGCAATCATTTCTGTCTTTTTAGGCGATGAGCTGGATGCCATTTTAAGTTCCATCGAAAACGGAACCGTTTATGCACCTGAGAATGCCATTGTGATGAAGGGCGGCGTTCACACCCTCCCCCGCTTCTCTCGGGATACCACCGATCGCAACCGCACATCCCCCTTTGCATTTACCAACAATAAGTTTGAGTTCCGTATGCTGGGTTCCTCCGCATCTATTGCAGATCCCAACATTATTTTAAATACAATTATTGCAGATACCCTTTCGGAATTTGCTGACATTTTGGAAAACGCCGACAATTTCAACGCCACTCTGCAACAATTAATTCAGGATACCATTAAGAAGCACAAGCGAATCATCTTCAACGGCAATAACTATTCCAATGAATGGGTTGAAGAAGCCGAAAGCCGTGGTTTATTAAATCTAAGAACCACAATGGATGTCCTCCCCTATTTTGTCCATCAAAAAAATATTGATCTCTTTACCAGACACAAGGTGTTCACAGCCGAGGAAATGCATTCCCGCTATGAGATCATGGTTGAAAACTACTGCAAAACACTTCATATCGAAGCGCTGACGCTGATTGAAATGATCAAAAATGACATTCTTCCCGCTGCGTTCCGTGAAGAAGAGCAGCTCGCCACTACCCTTTTGCAAAAGAAGAACGCCCTTCCCGGCGTCAATTGCAAGGCCGAGGAAAGCCTGCTGAAGCGGTTGTCTCGCCTTTCCGATCAGCTTTACACCAAATGTAATGACTTTGAAGAAAAGCTGGCCAAAGCCGAGTCTATCTCTGCATTCTACGATCAAGGCCTGTTCTATAAAATGAACATTTTTGCCGGACTTGGCGAGTTAAGAGAGATCATCGATTCTATGGAAACCCTGATCTCCGCTGATCAATGGCCCTTCCCCACTTATTACGATCTGTTGTTTAGTGTATATTAAAAATGAAAAGACCTTGAGATATCATCTCAAGGTCTTTTTTTGAGCAACCAACGGATCAATTTAATTAAAGAAACAATTATCAACAAACTGGCAGCAAACGCAAAGATCATCAATAAGATTCTTAATGACTTATTGCCAATGTGTGCATCTGCCAAAGATACTGTGACAACCAAAAGCAGAATAAATAATGTACAAAGCACAATCATGCAACCAACCTGCGCCAGAATACGAAGCACAGGATTCTTGATCGGTTCAAAAATATCAATCGCATCTTGCAAAACATCTTCAAAAAGCATAGAAATGAAGTCCATTTAAACACCGCCTTGGATGTATTATAGCATAAAAGCGGC
>JAZQAR010000169.1:0-17130 GCA_045545315.1 Eubacteriales bacterium
CGGCAAGGACTCCATGAGCGGTAGTTTTGAAGATCTGGACGTGCCTCCCACCCTGGTATCCTTTGCAGTAACCACCGAAAAGGTGCAGGATATCGTAACCCCCGAATTCAAGACTGCCGGCAATAAGGTATATTTGATTGCTCCGGAATTTGACGATAACCGTCTGCCCAAGACTAAATCCCTGCTGAAGGTATTTGATAAGGTTACCGCATTAATGCGCGCCGGCAAGGTCGTTTCCTGCTACACCCCCGGTATGGGCGGTGTTGGCGAGGCTGTCATGAAAATGGCCTTCGGTAATGGCTACGGCTTCAAATTTGAAGATTCCTTAACCAATCAAGAAATCTTCGGTTACAATTACGCCGCCTTCCTGGTGGAAGCCACCGAAGAAATCGAAGGGGCCAAGCTGATCGGTACCGTAACCGAAAAAGAAGCGATCTGCAAGGACGACGAGGTTCTTTGCACGAAGGAACTGCTGGGTATTTACGAGGATAAGCTGGAAAGCGTATTCAGCTGTAATATTCCCGACCGCAAGACTCCTATGGAAAACTTCAACTATCAGGCAAGCGAACGGGTAGCCCCCGCCATCAAGGTGGCTAAACCCAAGGTACTGATCCCCGCCTTCCCCGGCACCAACTGTGAATTCGACAGCGCCAAGGCGATGCGTGATGCCGGAGCAGATCCCCATATCATCGTCATCAACAACCTCTCTGCCTCCGGCATTCAGCAGAGCGTTGAAAAATTTGCCAAGGAGCTGGAAACCGCACAGATGATCTTTATTCCCGGCGGATTTTCCGGTGGTGATGAGCCCGACGGATCCGGTAAGTTTATTACCGCCTTCTTCCGTAATGCGGCCATTAAGAACGGCGTTCACGACCTGTTGGATAACCGTGACGGTTTGATCTGCGGTATTTGTAACGGCTTCCAGGCGTTGATCAAGTTGGGTCTGGTTCCCTACGGCAAGATCATCGACACCGACGAGACTTGCCCCACCCTGACCTTCAATACCATTGCCCGCCATCAGTCCAGAATCGTACAGACCAGAGTAGCTTCTAATAAATCTCCCTGGCTGGCTCTGACCGAGGTTGGCGACATTTACAACGTACCCATCTCCCACGGTGAAGGCCGCTTCCTGGCCGATGAAGCGCTGATCAAAAAACTGGCAGAAAACGGCCAAATCGCCACCCAATACGTGGATCTTGACGGCAACGCCACCAGCGACGTTCACTTTAACCCCAACGATTCTATGTATGCCATCGAGGGTATCACCTCCCCCGACGGCCGTGTGTTCGGTAAGATGGGACACAGCGAACGTATCGGCAACGGTCTTTATAAGAACGTTCCCGGTAATTATGATATCAAGATGTTTGAAGCGGCTGTCCGCTACTTCAAAAAGTAATTTCGGAGGGTTGAACAATGAGCTATAAAACCGATATTGAAATTGCACAAAGCTGTCAGATGCGGCCGATCCAAGAGATCGCCGCAGCAGCCCACGTGGATGAAAAATATATTGACCTTTACGGTAAGTATAAAGCAAAGATCGATCTTGCTCTTTTGAAGGAAACCGAACGCAAGGACGGCAAGCTGGTATTGGTAACTGCCATTACCCCCACCCCCGCCGGTGAAGGTAAAACTACTACTACCATCGGCCTGGCTGACGGGTTAAAGCGGATCGGCAAGGACGTTACAGTGGCTCTGCGGGAGCCTTCCCTGGGTCCTGTATTCGGCATCAAGGGCGGTGCCGCCGGCGGCGGTTATGCCCAGGTTGTTCCCATGGAAGACATTAACCTGCATTTCACCGGTGACTTCCACGCTATCGGTGCAGCCAACAACCTTTTGGCCGCAATGCTGGATAACCACATTCAACAGGGAAACTCCCTGGGAATTGACGTGCGCAAGATCACCTGGAAGCGCTGCGTTGATATGAACGACCGTCAGCTTCGGTTTGTAGTGGATGGTTTAGGTGGTAAGGTCAACGGTACCCCTCGTGAAGATGGCTTTGACATCACAGTTGCTTCCGAGATCATGGCTGTTCTTTGTCTTTCCTCTTCTATTACCGATCTGAAAGAACGACTCTCCCGCATCATCGTCGGTTATACCTACGACGATAAACCGGTCACCTGCGGCGAATTAAAGGCCGCAGGCGCCATGACCGCCCTATTGAAGGATGCGCTCCGCCCCAATCTGGTTCAGACCCTGGAAGGTACCCCCGCTTTTGTACACGGTGGCCCCTTTGCAAACATCGCCCACGGCTGTAACTCCGTGATCGCTACTAAAATGGCGTTGAAGATGGGCGATTACGCCATTACCGAGGCAGGCTTTGGTGCTGATCTGGGCGCCGAAAAGTTCCTGGATATCAAGTGCCGGATGGCCGGTCTTACCCCCGACGCCGTGGTTATGGTTGCCACTGTCCGCGCATTGAAAATGCACGGCGGCTTGCCCAAGACCGCTTTGAATGAAGAAAATCTGGAAGCCCTGGAAAAGGGTATCCCCAACCTGCTTCGCCACGTTTCAAACATCAAGAACGTTTACAAGCTGCCCTGTGTTGTGGCCGTGAACCGCTTCCCCACCGATACGGATAAGGAAATCGAGTTTATCATCGAAAAATGCCGTGCATTGGGTGTAAATACCGTTCTTTCCACCGTTTGGGCAGATGGCGGCAAGGGTGGCGAGGAACTGGCAAAAGAGGTTGTACGGCTTTGTGAAGAGGAACAAGGCGATTTCACCTTCTCCTATGAACTGGACGGCACCATCGAGGACAAGATCGAAGCCATCGTGAAGAAGGTTTACGGCGGTAACGGTATCACCCTATTACCCGCCGCCAAAAAGCAGATCGACCAACTGACCGCATTGGGCTTTGATAAGATGCCCATCTGCGTTGCCAAGACCCAATACAGCTTCTCCGATGACCCCACTAAGCTGGGTGCACCCGAGGACTTCACTGTAACCATCAAGAACATTAAGGTTTCTGCCGGTGCTGGCTTTATCGTCGTTTTGACCGGCGATATCATGACCATGCCCGGCCTGCCAAAAGTTCCCGCCGCCGAACGGATCGACGTTGACGAGAACGGAAAGATCACCGGCTTGTTCTAAATTGCATAGAAAAAGACCTCCAGTCGGAGGTCTTTTTTTATTGAATTTACTTTTTACAAACGTCGATCCAGCCCAAGGGCTTTGCATACTGTTCCAATTCTTCAATGGTCAGCTCGATGGCGCTGTTACTGCTCCCGCAGGCGGGAAAGACCGTATCGTGTTCCTTCAAGGACACGTCCAGATAGACCGCAACGCCTTCATTAACGGCAAAGGGACAAACACCGCCAACGGCATGGCCGATCCTTTCGGCAGCCTCAGCGTATTGCATCATCTTGGCCTTGGTGCCAAATTGGGCTTTATACTTGGGATTATCGATCCGGGCATCCCCGGCGGCAACCACCAAAACCGGCTCTTCCTTCACCCAAAAGGAAAGGGTCTTGGCGATCTTACCGGGAGCGCAATTTAAAGCCTGAGCTGCCAACTCTACGGTTGCGCTGGAAACCTCAAACTCCCGAATGCGATCCGCAATACCGAATTCTTTAAAATAGGCTCTTACACGTTCAATAGACATTTAAGCTACCCTTTATTTAGAAAATTTAGTGATGGCAAATACGATCAATGCGATCACAGCCATACCAACGAAGATGCCCAGCATCCCCTGCCCCATCAATACAAAAGAATTTACCAAATCAATCATTTCAAATTTCATTGCAAGTTCCTCCTTAACCCAACAGCTGGGGAATCAGATTCAGGATCATACCGCCAGCCAATACGGAAGCGATCTGCCCGGAAACGTTTGCGCCAACTGCGTGCATCAGCAAGTGGTTTTGGTTATCAGCCTCCAGACCCAGTTTTTGGATCACACGGGCAGACATGGGGAAAGCGGAAATACCAGCAGCCCCGACCATGGGGTTGACCTTCTTCTTGCTGAAGAGATTTAAAAGCTTTGCAAAGAACACGCCGGCAATCGAGTCGAACACGAAGGCTACCAGACCGAGACCCATAATGATCAGGGTTTCGACCTTAATAAAGTCCTCGGCTCTCATACTGAAGGAAATGGTGATACCCAGCAACAGAGTTACCAGGTTCGCCAGCATATTTTGTGCGGCATCGGAGAGAGAGTTCAGCACACCGCACTCACGCAACAGATTACCGAACATCAAGAAACCGACCAAGGAAACGGAGGTAGGAGCAATCAGCCCTGCGATAACAGACACGATAATGGGAAATGCAATTCTAAGACCCTTGGATACGTTACCGGGTGTATAGGGCATTCTGATCGCACGTTCCTTTTTGGTGGTAACTGCCTTGATCGCAAGGGGCTGAATAATGGGAACCAACGCCATATAGGAATACGCGGCCACAGCGATCGGGCCGGTATAGTTGGATCTTAATACCTGGGATACCAAAATAGAAGTGGGGCCGTCTGCGGCACCGATCATACCAATAGAAGCAGCATCCTTCAGTTCAAAGCCGAGCAATACGGCAACGATCACAACAAAGAAAATACCGAACTGGGCAGCAGCACCAAACAGGAACATTTTAGGGTTCGAAAGCAAGGGGCCGAAGTCGATCATAGCGCCGATCCCGATAAACAACAGCAAAGGCATCGCCTCGGATGCTTCAATACCGATATCATACAGCCATTCGATAATACCCTTTACCTCACCGATTCCTTCGATGTTCTGATTCAAAACACCGGAAAAAGGCAAGTTCACCAAAATGGCACCAAAACCCATCGGCAACAGCAAGGAGGGTTCATAGTTCTTTTTGATCGCCAAAAAGACAAGCAAAATACCTACTGCATACATAATACATTGTTGCCAAGTAATGGCTAAAATTCCATCTAATAAGAAACTCATTTCCTACACCTCGCTGATTTAAGCACAAATATTACCAACTATTATTATAGCAGAAATCACTTGATAAATCAATATGATTTTACTGATATTTTGAGTTTTTATCACAGAAAAAATCCCCGATTCCTAAGAATCAGGGATTCCGTATTATTCACTTAAAGGTTTCATGGTTGGGATTTCAAAGATTACTTTCGTATAAGTCTTCATAAGTGTTCATAATTGCTCACAGTAGCCCACCCTATCAAAAACATCTTTACATAAGTGTTCATAATTGTTCCCCACGTAACAAAAATTGGTTTAAGTTGTGGTTTAAGTTGGCGTAAAATCACATTAATGACATTACTCATTACAGATCGCACCATTTGTTTCGAACTTCGGAAAACTCGGTCAAATCATCACGTAAATTCTTCCACTTTTCTAATCTTGAACATATATCAGGATTATCTTTGTTAGCCTCATATAAAATATAAGCGAGATTAGTTGATGCTGCTCGTAACCCGATACACTGGTTGGTAGAACAATCCAAATTGTTATTTGACAATTTTGTTTCTTCAAATAAATGATCCAACCCAAACAACATATTATCAAGCACTATATTATCATCTGGTAGCAAATCACTGTATATGAGATTGTGCATTAAGTGGATGATGGATATTAAGCCCTGTTTTCTGCGAACCCTAATATTGAAAGAAACCTTTTGCAATAAATTCAAAGAGGGTTCGGTGTGTTCTGCTTTTTTTAAACTCATCAATGTGTAAACTGCATTGCAAGCCGCATGAATTTTATCTTTGTTTGTTTCACAAATATCAGTATATATCTCATCAAAAACTTTAGCATTATCATCCAGAAGAATTCTTAATTGAATGCAAGGAATGTCAAACGACTCAAACTCTGCAACAATTTTAAGAATAGACGCCTTATCTTTTATTTTCGAATTATTTGAAATTAACACTTTGGCAAGTATGTTATCTGCACTTTTGTATTTTTTAAATAATTCTTTCAAGCATTCTTCACGACCATAATCGGAATCATTATAACTTAATAATACATTTTTATCGTTTTCCCACACCTCTGAAATCTTTTGAACGATAGTTGTTATTTCCTCGGTATTCCATTTTACACCTTTAGTATTATCAAGAGAATATGTGCAATAGTTTAATTCCATAAAAAACATTGGCATCCGATATGCCGAAGTTGCAAAAACGCCTTTTTGCATTTTCGAAATACCTAAATCAAGAATATACTTTTTAAGTAACAATCTTGAATCAACATCATCGGGGGTTGGCAAGCTCAAAATGTAATTTTTTAAGTACATTTTTGGAATTTGTGGCAAACCGTTTTCATCTAATTTTGACCAAATGTTGTTTTCAAATACTTTTATATCTTTCTCAGATAACAACCCAAAATCATACAAATGAAGAAGTCTTGTAAGCGCAACATCCCGTCCATTTTCTTTATCCAATAGTTGTAATAAGATATCTGTGAGATGTTCATCGATATCAATGTTTTTGTATTTATCTTGATTTCTTTCTTGATAACTAAAGGATTCAAAAATGTCTGCAAACTCTAATTTGTCCACTTCTGATGTTGGTTCATAAAGATATGTTTTTATGAGAGCTCCAAAGTTATCAACTTTTGTTTTTTCACTCATCGAAGATATGAGACGTTTCGCTAAATGTTTAATATTTTTGAAATTTTCAGTTTTATCAGAGCGATATATTAAATCAATCAACTCTAACACTTTTAATTGAGTATCTTTTGAAATCCGCGAACATAACCGCGATAAAATCTCCGGAACAATAGATGCAATACTTAATTGGAAATTAGATTCGCGCCAACTATCTCCAGCCTCTATGAACTCTAAGTTGTTTTTTATAGAAGAAATGCAAAGCTGTGCGTAATTTTCAATTTCCTCATTTGTCATTTCGGCTATTATCTCTCTCGACCAAACCTTGTCATTATTTTTACTGTCGTTGTTTTTAATTTGAAGTATTAATGACCAAACAGGTGAAATCGGATTGATTCGTCTAACAGCCTCAGAGCAAGCCGCTTTTGAAGAAATAACACGATTGCAATTAAAAGGTCTTCCTATTTCTTCGAATAATCTAGCAAATTGAAATGCTTCTTTAAAGCTAGTGCTCGAACTGGTTATAGTACGAGTTACTCGATTTAAATCGAACTCCTCTTTTTCATATTCTTTCGGAGCTTCTTCTTTTAACAATGCTTCAAACAACCTGATTTCTGAATATGCATCGAATTTTTCGCTATATTTTTTCTCTGTTTCCTCTTCGATCTTCCCTTCCATTAAGTTGAGTGCTTGCTTGGCATAGTTAGCCAATAATACCAAATAGGCTTCAATAGTGATTTTGAAATAGTTAATTTCTTTATTGGGACCTTTTCTTACATAATTTAATTCATCTACCAATATTTTATAAGCCTGTCCAACATCGCCCAGTTCCATATAAAGTCCAGCCTTTTGCAATTCATACGCGGGCAAGGACACATCCTTAGGCCATTTGCTTAATGCAACTTTTGCTTCCTTAATATTTAATTCAAATAAAAGTTTCCGAACTTTTTCGCAATTTATTTTTGCTTTTTGTTCAGATGTTAATGAAACTAAAATTGAGTTTAAATTCAATAAGGCTGTTTCAAATTTAGAGAAAAGGCCATTTTCCCTATATGCTCTCAAAACATCTACATAGATGTCAATCCACTTTTGACATACAATTCGCCAATCCTCATCATCTTTAATATATTTTTCATCGTTTTCACTCAATGTAAAAGTGTCTATAAAAGGATTTGCTTTAGATAATATTTTTTCGTAAATACTAATCCTACTCTTTTCTATAGGGATCAAGCATTTGTTCATACGCCAATTATATTCATATAAGAAACCAAAAGCCACTTTTGACAAGAGCTTATCTTTACTTACATGAGAAAATGTATGATCACAAACTTCTGTTTTTAGCATCAAATTATTTCTATTATCCGCCGGAAGTATGTACCAACCAGGATAATTTTTACGAGAGTTTTCCCATTCTTTTGTAACATCCTTTACTTTATCCGTAACATCAGTATCCATGAACGTTATATTATGTTGAATTTTATCTAGCGGCCATTTTTGGGTATCCTCTGGTTTTGTCAGCTCATCCAAAGCATCAAAAAACAATTCGAGAGCCGATTGGTGACTATCAACCCCTTCACTGTTTCTCATGTTCAAAACAATTATATTTCTAGTTTGAAGCAAGTTGGTTTGAGCTGTTGAAAAATCAAATTTACCAACAAGGTAGATTTTAGATGCTAGATCTCTACCAATATTATCTCTAATCCAACCAATCCACTGCAAAAAATTGGGATCATCACCGGAGAAACCTACTAAGCACAATACATTTTCAATGAGCGATTGCTGAACTGTATTAACGAAAATTGCAGATTTTTGAGGGTACTGTCTGTAATCTTCTTCTGTAATTACAAACGGAAAGGTAGATGGAAAACTACCGTGAAGTTTTATTATACGAGGCTCAGCGGAATATATTAAATCCTCTTTGTTTAGGATTACATCATAGTTCTTGTCCGTAATCTGTTCCAATGTTCGCTCAAGTAAGGTATCATAATTTGTGGTAAAAACATCTTTCCAGTTTAAACTTAAAAGTTTCTTGTGCAGAACAGACGGAGCATATTCCAAATCAGGCAAACTATCTTTTATCAGTTGATTAAGTACTGTTCTTCCATAAGCCGCTTCAACTTCTTCGGCAAGTTTTAAAACATTTAAATACTGTGAATCTTTTCCTGGTTTTTCTCCGTGTGTTTTATGATAAAAAACATCACCAAGTCCATTCCAGTCTAAGAACTCTTTATCAGTAGGCAATATTGCTTCTGCATTTTTGCTGAATCCCGCACCAACCATAACAGCAGCTCGATTATTTTTCATTTTATCAGCTATTTCTTTTATATATTCTAAAATTTCAGGATTAATTCTTGATATTGCGCTCATGATGCTCCTCCTAACATAGCTAACTTTCAAAATAATTTTAAAATCTTTCGTTTTATTATAACATATTCCAATATTCTTTTCAATCTAACATTATGATACACGACCACAACAATAGATTTTGAGTTAAACTTTTACATTGTATATTGACAAAGTCTCTCTAATGCGTTAGAATAAAAGTGTCCTCTAATGGATTAGAGAAAGGAGCGTTTGTTATGAATACACCAAAAGTATTTGAAAGTGAATATCGTTTTTGCCTGATTTTGTGGGAGCATGAGCCTGTTAAAACTACGGAATTAGTAACTCTCTGTCAAGAGCAGCTTGGCTGGAAACCCACCACAACCTATACGGTTATTAAACGACTTTCCGAACGTGGCATTTTAGAAAATAATAATAAGATTGTAACCTCGCTTGTGAGCAAGGACCAAGTACAGGCTGCGGAACTTAATGAAATGGTGGAGAAGACTTTTGAAGGCTCCTTGCCAGCATTCATTGCGGCATTTACAAAACATCAAAAGATTTCGGATGCAGAGATTGATGCGGTACAGCAGATGATAGACCGCTATAGGAAAGGAGATTCAAAATGAGTGGTTTTTTCCTGAGTATTGTTAATATGAGTATATCAGCAAGTTGGATTGTACTTGCAGTATTGCTTTTAAGATTATTACTTAAAAAGGCTCCTAAATGGATAACGGTGCTTCTTTGGGGTAATGTTGCCATTAGGTTGATTTGCCCCTTTTCTATTGAGAGTGTGATGAGTCTTATTCCCAGTGCCGAAACAATAAGTCCGGAGATTATGATGGAAAACACACCCGCCATTAATTCGTGTGTTCCAATTATCAATAATTTTGTCAATCCTATTATTGGAGAATCTTTTGCACCGGATCCAAGTACAAGCGCCAATCCATTACAGATTTTAATTCCTGTTTTATCAATTGTTTGGATTGTAGGAATTGCTATAATGCTTGCTTACACGGTTATCAGTTATTTCCGTGTGAAGAGCAAGATTGGAACAGCGGTTCTTCTTCGTGATAATATTTATCAAAGTGAAAACGTTGTGTCACCCTTTATACTTGGTATTATAAAGCCGAAAATTTATTTGTCGTTCAATATGAACGAGCAAGATATGGAGCATGTTATTGCTCATGAAAATGCACACATCCGTCGCAAAGACCATTGGTGGAAACCGTTTGGATTTTTAGTTCTCACGCTCCATTGGTTTAACCCTTTGATGTGGCTCGGTTATGTATTGCTTTGCCGTGATATTGAATTTGCCTGCGATGAAAAAGTGATAAAGGAATTCAATAATGAGCAAAAAGCTGATTATTCCCAGGCACTTTTGACTTGCAGTGTTAATCGCCGTGTAATTGCTGCTTGTCCGCTTGCTTTTGGTGAGGTGGGTGTAAAAGACAGGGTGAAATCGGTACTTAATTACAAGAAACCTGCTTTTTGGATTGTTGTAGCCGCTATTGTGGCAAGTTTCGTAGTAGCAATTTGTTTCTTGACAAATCCTAGAACAACTTTAAATGATGAATTGTCGGTATTTATAGATATGCAGGTGGCAGAACACAACTATAGTGAAGGTCATACTGACGGAAATTTTGTTGTTACACATCATAAAGTTTTAGATGTAGATGAGACCTTAAATAAAACAACGGTTTATATGTGGTCTATGTATCACGAATACAGTTGTGAAAACGGTAAAATTCAATTGGAAGCAGGTTCACATATTCCAACTGTAATTACTGCTAAACGTACGGGGGCGCATGGACATTATGAGCTTGTTGAATATTGGACTCCTGGAGATGGGTCGGATTATGCCAAGGATATAAAGGCAAAATTTCCGTGGTATTTGCATAGTAAGGCTCTTGATTCCCAACGATATGTTGATAAACAAATAGCCTTTTGCGAAAACGCTGCTAAAGAATATTTTAAGGATGCAGATGAATATGTTGGTGGCCCTACAAATATTGGCAAATTAAAAGAAAAGTATCCTCGGTTTTTTAACGTTTCAACTGATGGTGGGTTAACTGTTTATATTTGGCAAATGGCAAAAAACAGTGCTTACCACTGCGAGATATGGAAGAACAAATCAAAGCAGATGTAAGAGATAAAATAGACACCCACAAATCCAAAAGGGTAACACTTAACGACCGTTTTGATTTGTATATGAGTACAAAACTCATTAAGGAAACATCTCGGAACAAGAGAATGCATATAACGAAGGAAGAATACCGATGTACCTCCCACACCAAACAAATCATATGTTGCGACACACTTATTGCACTCGTATGATTGAGAAGTGTTGTGAACCCAATAGTGGACTTACCGTTAAAGTAGTTCAATACCTAATGGGACACGAAGATGCAAAAACCACTTTGGACATCTATACAGATGTGAGCGAGGAGTTTGTTCAGAAAACTATGTCTCGCTTTGCAGGAGAAATCTATTTAGGTTAATTTTGGGGCGGACTATTTTCCGTCCACCCATCCTTTTTCTCCAACCCTTAAAATAGAATATTATATAGGTGATAAAAATCACCGCAAAATATTCTTAAATTCATCCATTATCTTCTTTATGAATTATGAAAAGAAGTTGGGAGGGTGGAAAGAAAAAAGCAGGTATCAAATCGCTTTGATACCTGCTAAATCTTTAATAAGTTCTCATAACTTTTCAGGAAACCTTTGGGTTCCGTGGGTAAATCGTGGGTAAAATGTCTTTTTTGACACTTTCAAAGTCCCGAAAACCCGCATAAATAAAGGGTTTTATTAGTCCAAACGCTTCATTGTCCGAAACAGAATTACATCGCGGATGGTATCGGTACCGGTGAGCATCATCACACAACGGTCCATACCCATACCCATACCGCCTGTGGGCGGCATACCATATTCCATGGCATTGAGGAAATCCTCATCCATCATCTCGGTCTCATCGTCGCCACGTTCACGCTGTTCAACCTGCTTTTGGAAGCGATCCCGTTGATCGATAGGATCATTCAGTTCGGAATAGGCATTGGCCAATTCACTATGGCAAACAAACAGTTCAAACCGCTCGGTCAAGCGGGGATCCTCGGGAGAGCGCTTGGTCAGCGGAGAAACCTCCACGGGATACATGGTAATGAAGGTCGGCTGGATCAGATGCTCCTCTACCTTTTGATCGAAGCAAGCATACAGCGCATTACCCCAGGTCTTTTCGGCAGCATCAGCAAGTTCCACACCTGCAGCCTCAGCGGCGGCAACGGCTTCGGCATCATCAGTAATGGCGCCAAAGTCAATTCCGACATATTCCTTAACGGCATCCACCATAATTAAACGGCCCCAGCCGGGAGTAAGGTCGATCTTTTCGCCCATCCATTCCACCTCGTAGGTACCCAGAATTTCCTGGGCAGCGCCGGAGATGATACCTTCGGCAATATCCATCATATCATGGAAATCCGCATAGGAATGATACAGTTCAACGGTGGTGAATTCAGGGTTATGCTTGGGGTCCATACCCTCGTTGCGGAAAATACGGCCGATTTCATACACACGCTCCATACCACCCACGATCAGCCGCTTCAGAGGCAGCTCGGTGGCAATACGCATATACATATCGATATCCAAAGTATTATGGTGAGTGATAAAGGGCCGCGCGGCGGCACCGCCTGCGATGGTATTCAGAACAGGGGTTTCAACCTCGATATACGCCATATTATCCAAGTATTTACGAACGTACTGGATAAACTTGGAGCGGATCACGAAGTTGCGCTTTACCTCGGGGTTTACCATCATATCTACGTAGCGCTGACGGTAACGAAGATCCTGATCCTTCAGACCGTGGAACTTTTCAGGCAGGGGACGCAGAGATTTGGAGAGCAAGGTGATCTCTTTGGCTCGGATGGAGATCTCGCCCATCCGGGTACGGAACACAACGCCCTTCACACCGACAATATCGCCGATATCATATTTCTTGAAAGCGGCCAAGGCTTCCTCGCCTACTTCATCGATCTTTACAAACAACTGAATGCGGCCTTCCCCATCCTGCAGATCGGCAAAAACCACCTTCCCCATACCGCGCTTGCTCATCAGACGGCCGGCAACGGAAACGGGCTTTTCTTCGAAGTTTTCAAAATCTGCTTTGATCTCTTCGCCATGGTGGGTAACCTCATACTTGGTCACCACAAAAGGATCCTTACCGGCAGCCTGCAGTTCGGCAAGCTTATCACGGCGGATCTGAAGCAGTTCGTTTAAGGAAAGTTCTTCATTGACCATATTTTCCATTTTTACAATCCTCCCTATCAAAAAATCCACGAAAGTTCCTTAAGACCCTTCGTGGATTTCCTTGATTACTTTTCTACGCTTAAAACTTTGTACGTCAAGGTTCCGATCGGGGCTTCCACTTCGATCTCATCCCCTGCCTTATGACCAAGAATGGCCTTGCCAAGGGGGCTGTCATCGGAGATTTTGCCGTTCATCGGATCTGCTTCGATGGAGCTGACGATCTCATATTCCAGTTCCTCTTCCATCTCCACATCCAGGACCACAACCTTATTACCAAGGCGGATCCGGTCTTCATCGATTTTTTGTGCGCCCTCATCTTCAACGATGATGGCGTTTTTCAAAGTGGCTTCCAGAGTTGCGATCCGGGATTCCACGATGGCCTGCTCGTTTTTGGCTTCATCATATTCGCTGTTTTCGGAAAGGTCGCCATAAGAGCGGGCTACTTTAATTTTTTCAGCAATCTCTTCACGTTTGGTGGTTTTCAGCTCTGCCAGCTCTTTTTCCAGCTTCGCTTTACCTTCCAAAGTTAAAGAAACGATTTTTTCGGCCATTTTTCGTTCTCCTTAAAATTCTTCAAAGCGACCCCGGAGGTTCCGAGGTCGCTTTTGGATGAGAAATTAATTATTTGCTCATATTGGCAACTTCAGCAGCGAAGTCGTCAACTCTCTTTTCCATACCTTCGCCCTTTACGTAGCTTACGAAGGTCTTAACGGTGATATCGAAGCCAACTTCCTTGGAAACCTGCTTCAGATATTCGCCAACGCTTACCTTGTCATCCTTAACATAAGCCTGATTCAGCAAGCAGTTTTCAGTATAGTACTTATTGATCTTACCACCGATCATCTTTTCCAAGATGGCTTCGGGCTTGTTGGCATTCTTGGGATCGTTCTTGATCTGAGCCAGCAGGATAGCCTTTTCGTTCTCGATCACTTCAGCGGGAACCTGTTCGGGGCACAGATAAGCGGGATGCATAGCAACGATCTGCATACATACGTTACGGGCAGCTTCCTGATAAGCAGCGTTAGCGCTATCGGCAACATCACACAGCAGGACAGCAGCTTCGCTACCGCCACCGTGAACGTAGCTTACACAGCTACCTTCCAAACGCTCGAAACGACGGATGTTCATATTCTCGCCGATCTTCAGGATCTTTTCACGCAGAATGTCTTCTACAGTAAATTCTGTGTCTTCAAACTTGCAAGCCTTCAGAGCGTCAACGTCGGCGGGGTTATAATCGGCAACAGCCTTGGCTGCGCCCTTAACCAGAGCCTGGAATTCAGCGTTCTTGGCAACAAAGTCGGTTTCGCTGTTTACTTCGATGATAACACCGAGACCATCGGTGATATAGGTATCAACCATACCTTCGGAAGCAATACGGCTGGCCTTCTTAGCCTGAGCAGCCAAGCCCTTTTCACGCAGGAGCTCGATGGCCTTATCAACGTTACCGTCGGCTTCGGCCAAAGCCTTTTTACAATCCATCATACCGCAACCGGTGGTCTCACGCAGAGCGGCTACGTCTTTAGCAGTAAAGTTCATAGGTTTTATCCTCCTAAATATTATTGATTATGCAGCAACTTCTTCGGTAGCTTCAGCGGCATCGTCAACCAGCTGTTCGCCCTGCTTGCCTTCCAGAATGGCGTTAGCCATGGTCTCGGCAATCAGCTTAACGGCACGGATAGCGTCGTCGTTACCGGGGATGGGATAATCAACTTCGTCGGGATCGCAGTTGGTATCAACGATAGCAACAACGGGGATGCCCAACTTCTTGGCTTCGGAGATAGCGATGTGTTCCTTCTTGGGGTCTACAACGAACAGAGCGGCAGGAGCCTTCTTCATCTCTTTGATACCGCCGTAGTTCTTTTCGAGAATTTCCATCTCGTGACGCAGCTTCAGAACTTCCTTCTTGGGCAGCAGATCGAAGGTGCCGTCTTCAGCCATCTTTTCCAGCTGGTTCAGACGGTTGATGGACTTACGGATGGTCTGGAAGTTGGTGAGCATACCGCCGGGCCAACGAACAGATACGTAGTACTGACCTACTCTCTGGGCTTCTTCCTTAATAGAATCCTGAGCCTGCTTCTTGGTACCAACAAACAGAACCTCGCCGCCTTCAGCAGCAACTTCACGCATGAAGTTATAGGCTTCTTCAACCTTCTTCACGGTCTTCTGCAGGTCGATGATGTAGATACCATTTCTCTCGGTGAAGATGTACTCTGCCATTTTGGGGTTCCATCTTCTGGTTTGGTGGCCGAAGTGTACGCCGGCCTCTAACAGCTGTTTCATAGAAATAACGGACATGTTATTTTCCTCCTTTTGTTTTTACCTCCATTGGGCCTCG
The DNA here is from genome assembly GCA_045545315.1 of Eubacteriales bacterium. GTDB lineage: Bacteria > Bacillota > Clostridia > Oscillospirales > QAKW01 > QAKW01. Next base: position 15,475 of record JAZQAR010000169.1, read on the forward strand.
CTGATCCCCCCAGCCATACGGAACACGGAGGCAGGAACCCAATGTGTGTATTTTTACAGCCTTTTGATTATAACATAGCTTTTGCCCGATTGCAATAGATTTTTTGGAATTATTTTGAATAAAAAAATCTACAGAACCATTACGGCGATTGTGCAATAAATCAATAGAGAAACCGCATCCACTACCGTGGTGACCAAAGGGCCTGCCAATACGGCCGGGTCGGATCCCAGTGCCTTGGCAAAAATAGGCAAAGTGCATCCAACGGATTTTGCAACCATCACCGTCAAAAACAGCGTCAGGCATACCACCACAGCCATAACCGGCGGTATCTCACGTTGAAAAATCAGATTATCCACCAACAGGATCTTTATAAGATTAACAACCGCAAGGCTCCCACCACAAAGAAATGCCACCTTCCATTCCTTTCTGAGAATCTGCCAAAAATCCTCCTTCTGCAGTTCTCCAACAGAGATACTACGGATCACGGTAATGGTCGCCTGGTTGCCGGAATTTCCACCGGTATCCATCAGCATCGGAATAAAAGAGATCAAAGCCGCCTGGGCCGCCAAAGAATGTTCGAAAAAGGAAATGATCTGCCCGGTAAAGGTGGCGGAAATCATCAAAAATAAAAGCCATGGAATCCGACTTTTGTACAAGCTGAAAGCAGATGCTTCCGGGTAAGGTTTTACGTTATGCTCCGATTTCTTCATCTTTACCGCAATGCCTTCCCTTCCTTTTAAAATTGCATATTGACATTTTATTCATTACCTTTTATAATTTAAGCGGGCACTGTGATAATCGCACGGTGCCTTCAGTTATTCAAGGAGGATCAATGTGATATGATCGCTAAAAATATTCCCGAATTATTCGGCTCTATGGTTTTTAACGACAATGCTATGAAAAAGCATCTGCCTGAAGAGACCTATTTGGCCTTAAAGAAAACCATCGAGAACGGCAAAAGTCTGGACAAGACTATTGCCGGCACCGTAGCCTCTGCCATGAAGGAATGGGCATTGGAGCGCGGTGCCACCCACTTTACCCATTGGTTCCAACCGATGACGGGTATTACTGCAGAAAAACACGATAGCTTTATCACCCCCTCCAAAACCGACGGCGTTTTATTGGAGTTTTCCGGCAAGGAGTTGATCAAAGGCGAACCCGACGCCTCCTCCTTCCCCTCCGGCGGTTTGAGAGCCACCTTCGAGGCCAGAGGCTACACTGCCTGGGATCCCACCTCCTATGCCTTTATTAAAGATAATACCCTTTGCATCCCTACCGTATTCTATTCCTATGGTGGAGAGGCCTTGGATACCAAAACACCCCTTCTGCGCTCCGACGAAGCTTTGAATCGGCAGGCGATGCGAATTTTGAAGCTTTTTGGTAACGAAGACGTAACCAAGACCCTGACCACCGTAGGTCCCGAGCAGGAATACTTTTTGGTGGATGAGGAGGTTTACCGCAAGCGGAAGGATCTGGTGCTGTGTGGCCGTACCTTGTTCGGCGCCAAACCGCCCAAGGGTCAGGAAATGGACGACCATTATTTCGGCACCCTGAAGCCCCGTGTCATGGACTTTATGAAGGAGCTGGACGAAGAGCTCTGGAAGTTAGGGATCTATGCAAAGACCGAGCATAACGAGGCTGCGCCTGCTCAACACG
>JAZQAR010000170.1:0-21847 GCA_045545315.1 Eubacteriales bacterium
GACCTCCTTGTTATATTATTTGTTCGGTTGGCAGACCTCTCTCATAATATAACAAGGAGATTTTTTATTGTCCATAGCTAAAGCTTTTTATCCACTGGCAGAGCCAGTGGTTGTCTTATGAAATCAATAATAAAACCCCACCGCTTGGTGGGGTTTTATTATTCAAAAATCAAAGTACCGCTGCCTTCGCCAAAGGTGGGGCGAATTTCAAGCTTGATACTATGTTCTTTTGCAATATTCACACATTTTTTCTGTAAAACACCGGAACCTGCATCGCAAATTTTCAGCATTTCGTCATAGGTGAGTTTTTCATATTTTTGCGCATCCGCATAAAGGTTTGGATCTTTATTAAAAATACCGTCAACGTCCTTATAAAACTGGCATCGATCCGCCTTCAACAAAACGGCCAGCGCAACTGCGGAGGTATCGCTTCCTCCCCTGCCCAAGGTTGTGATCTCATTATCGCTGATACCCTGGAAGCCTGTAATAATCAAGGTTTCGCCAGCGGATAAATACCGTGCTATTCTTTGTTCATCTACAGAAAGGATCGTTGCATTGCCGTGTTCAGAGGTTGTTTTAATGTCGGCTTGAAAGGCGTTTAAAGAACGTGCCGGTATACCGGAGGCATTCAATGCGATAGCCAATAACGAGGCCGTGATCTGTTCGCCGGCAGAAATCAGCGCATCAGATTCTCTTAATACCGGTTGCGGTGTTATCTCGCTGATTTTTTCCAACAAATCGTTGGTTGTATTGCCTTGAGCAGAAACTACGGCGATCACCCGGTCACCATTTTTTATATGTTTTTCTATGATAGAAACAACGTTAAGGATACATGCCCGGTCCTTAACAGAGGTTCCGCCGAATTTTTGGATAATCAGGCCCATAATTCCCTCCAAATAAATTTTCTTACTAAACCAAAGTATGATTATCCGCGTTCTTTGGCTACCGGTTTAACGCTGATTACACCGCTAAGTTGCTCCATTTCGGATAACAGCGTATCAAGGCCTGCTTCCATTTTGTAAGTATTAAATGAAATAAACACCGGTGCAATACCGTTCATTGGCATATTCTGATTGATCGTCAGGATACTGGCGCCGGCACCCGAAAGCACTGAAAGAACCCGCGAAAGCGCCCCTACCTCATCGTTCAGATATAAAATGATCGTAATGATATTTTGCTGATCCTTTTCTACAAAAACGTGCACACTGTCTTTATATTTATAAAAAACACTTCTGGAAATATTGGCTTCCTTTGCAGCTTCGTGAACGGTCTTGCATTGACCGGTTTTCAGCAATCGTTTGGCTTCGATCACCTTGGAGAATATCTCCGGCAACACGTTTTTATCAATCAAATAGTATTCTTGGCTCATACGTTTGTCCTTTTAATAATAGTATTAACTAAAATGATATTAACACAACGGGAAAAAGTTTTCAAGTTAATTATATTATTTTAAGATTATACCTTTATTTTTTCATCAATAATATGTTATAATAGTAAAAAATTATCGGAGGAATAAGATGCTACCGGAACGAGACTATAAAAAAATTCATTTTTTACTGCAATTAACTTATATAGCTGCCTTTGTATTGATCGGTTACTTCTGCTTAAACTACATCCTTGGTGCCGTTGCACCTTTTATCATCGCCTTGGTCGCTTCGGTTATCGTTGAACCGCTCGTTAAATTGCTGGTCAAAAAAGTCAAATTTCCCCGTGCAATTGCCAGTACGGTATCGATGTTGCTGTTGCTTACGATAGTCGTTTTGATCGGTATCCTTTTATCCCGTACGATCTGGAGTGAAGGCAAGCAACTGATCGAGAATATCCCAAACTATATCAGGTCTTTTTTAAATGCCGTACGCGAACTGACAGAGAGCAACAAGGGATTAATGGCCTTTGTTCCGGATGATACGGTAGATCACGTTTTGGATTATCTCTATAATTACGATTACGGTCAGCTGGTTCCTCAAATTGTAAACGGTTCCGTGGGTAGTTTGATTTTGGGATATGCCGGTAACGTGGTCACATATATTCCCAATGCGCTGATCTTTTTCATCGTAACTGTGGTTTCCAGTGTATTTATGTCCATCTCCTTCCCCGTTGTCAAAGAATTTATTCTTCGTCAGTTTAAACCCAAAAACCGTGAATTGATCGTTGACGTCAAAAACAACTTCTTTTCGACCATCGGTCAGTATCTGCGTTCCTATTCTTTGCTCCTGCTGCTTACCTTCAGCGAACTTCTTATCTTCTTTTTGATCTTCCGGTTTAAGCCGGCATTGCCTCTGGCCTTTTTTATCGCAATCGTTGATATCCTGCCCGTTCTTGGCGTCGGTACCGTTTTGATTCCTTGGTCTATCATCAGCCTGATCACCGGTGAGCCCTGGCGCGCTTTGATTATCATTTGTATTTATATTGTTGTTACCATCGTCCGTCAGATTATGGAACCCAAGATCATCGGCGACCACGTTGGTCTTTTGCCGATCGTCACACTGTTCTGTATCTGGGTCGGGTTAAAATTATTCGGTTTTGGCGGTTTCTTTGTCGTTCCGATCGGCGTTGTTATCTTAAAGAATCTTCAAGAATCCGGCAAGATCCACATCTGGAAAGAAAAAGGAGAATAATATGGATTTTAAAGAAAAGTTTTGTACGATCTACCGCAGCACCATCAAGCGAGAAGGTGCCGAAGAATTGCTGGAATACCTTTTGAGCAACGCCTCCGATTTCTTTACCGCACCGGCAAGCACCCGCTACCACGGGAATTATGCCGGCGGTCTCTGCGAGCATAGCCTGAACGTATACCAATGCTTGCGGGAGTATCTGAACCGTCCCTATACCAAAAAACTGTTTTCCAATGAGTATAGTGAAGAAACCATCGCCATCGTTTCCCTGCTTCACGATATCTGCAAGGTGAACGTCTATAAAACCTCTATGCGGAACGTCAAAAACGAAGCCGGTGTTTGGGAGAAGGTTCCCTATTATGAATTTGACGATAACCTTCCCTACGGCCACGGTGAAAAGAGCGTTTACATTATCGGCGGTTTTATGAAGCTGACCCGGGAAGAAGCTTTTGCGATCCGATACCATATGGGCTTTTCTGAAGAAAAGGATATACGTAACTGCTCAAAAGCCTTCGAGATGTATCCCTTGGCCTTTGCTTTGGCTACCTCCGATATGGAAGCCTCCTTGTATTTAGAAGAAAAACGATAAAAAATATGCGCTTCGTTTGAAGCGCATATTTTTTATTTAAATTCATTTCTGATTTTATGGATCGCCTGGGAAACGGACGAAACTTTTATGATTTCAATTCCGTCCACGTTAAGATTAAACCGGTTTCTGGCCGGTACCATGATCCGCTTGAAGCCTAATTTTTGTGCTTCTTTGATCCGTTTTTCAATGAAAGATACTGCCCGAATCTCGCCGGATAAGCCGATCTCACCAACGGCAATCAGATCCCCGGGCATTTCAAAATCAGAAAAGCCGGATGCGATCGCCAAAACGATCGCAAGATCCGCCGCAGTTTCCAAAACTTTAAAACCGCCCACCACGTTGACGTATGCATCCTGATTATATAGCGTAAAATTAGCCCGCTTTTCCAATACGGCAATTAAGAGTGCCATTCTGTTAAAATCAATACCGCTGGCCATTCTGCGAGGAACGGGATAGCCGGTTTTGGAAACCAAGGCCTGGATCTCCGCAAGCACCGGTCTGGTACCCTCCAAGATACAGGTAACGCAGGTGCCGGGAACGTTTTCCGGCCGACCCTCTAAAAACATTTTAGACGGGTTATCCACCTCGACCAGACCTTGGGTTTGCATATCAAAAACGCCGATCTCATTGGTGGAGCCAAAACGGTTTTTAACGGTTCTTAGAATACGGTGATTCAAGTTCTTTTCACCTTCAAAGTAAAGCACCGTATCCACCATATGTTCCAGAATCTTCGGCCCGGCCAAAGCGCCCTCTTTTGTGACGTGCCCGATCACAAACACGGTGATTCCCTGCTCCTTTGCCAAATGCATAAAAGCCGAGGTCGCCTCCTTGATCTGGGAAACGCTGCCCGGTGTACCGGAAACGTTATCGCAATTCATGGTTTGAATAGAGTCAACGATCAGAACGTCCGGCCGATTTAAAGCGCAGGCGCTGAGAATGGATTCCACGTTGGTCTCGCAAGCAAGATACAAATTTTCCGTATCAACACCAAGCCGTTCGGCTCTCAGTTTGATCTGACTCATAGATTCTTCACCGGAAACGTAAAGAATGCTTTTCTCCTTACCAATGCTGGCGCAAATTTGTAGCATTAGTGTAGATTTGCCGATACCGGGATCGCCGCCGACCAGCGTTAAAGACCCAAAAACCAACCCACCGCCTAAAACACGGTCCAATTCTTTAAAGCCGGTGGAAAACCGAAGCTCGCTCCCGCCTTTTACTTCGTTGATTTTTTTAATTTCGACCAATTTAGAACCGGTAGATACGTTTCCGCCTCTCCCCTTTTCCTGCACAGTCTGCTCTTCAAAGGTGTTCCATTCCCTGCATTGGGGGCATTGTCCATTCCATTTTGGGCTTTCATGGCCGCAATTAGAACAAATATATACTTGTTTGATCTTGGGCATATTTTAAAACCTGCCTTTTAATTTCTGATAATATTCTACAGTTTTTTACTGCTAAAGTCAACTGTTGCTTAATGCATCTGCTATTGTTTTGGCGATTTTACGTTGGTATTCTTCGCTTTTCAAAAGGTCCAATTCACTCGGATTGGAAATAAAACCGCATTCGATCAAAACAGTTGGATTTTTAATATGGGAAAATAAATAGATATTCTGCGGTATTGCTTTAACCGACTTTGGATTTTCAGGTTGTAATATATTATTAATCTCTTGTTGTATGTTTAGTGCCAATTCCTTTGACGCTTCATTTTTCGTGCCATAAAAGACCTGTATTCCCTTAACGCTTTGGCTGGGGAAACTATTCATATGAACGCTGACAAAAGGAACAGAGGGGTATTGTTCGGCTATTTTGATTCTTTCTTTGATATCCGAAACCTTTTTGGCGTGAATCGTTTCGCCGCTTGTATAGATCCCCTCTTCTCCTTGCCGAGTCAAAACGCAGGACTTATCAAGAACTTTAAGTTGTTCCCGGAGCTTTTGAGTGACAAGAAGATTTAATTCCGCCTCCGTTGTATTGTCGTGGGCAACTGCTCCCCCATCCGGTTTACCGTGACCCGCATCAAGGATATAATCAACTTTTCCGCCGGAGGTTGTTACGTTACTGCCAAAAATTGGTATATGAACCGCCAACGCTGTAAATATGGCGGTAATGGTAAAGATTAAAAATATATGTTTGATACGCTTTATGATCACAATATCACCTCAAATAACAATATTCGATCTTAAGCGTATATATGCGAAAAGGCATCCGTCAGGATGCCTTTTCTGTAAGCTTATTATAAAGCTTCATTACGAGATCAGTGATATAAAACACCTTATATCCGGCAATATAGCCGAGCCAGGTAACAACAACAATGGGAATAAAAACAAGGGGCATAACGGTTTGAATATGGTTCGGGAACATTCTTGTCAGCGGCCAGGTACAGTACATACTGGCATTTTGAAAATAAACCCCAACGACCCTGTTTCCGGACATAAGGTAAAGCACGTAAAGCACCAGAAGCGGAATGGCAGAAATCAAGCCGGCCAACGCACCTTTATAAAGATATCCTTTATAGGTGGGATCCTTCAAAGGGCGCTTGCTATCGTGGGATCCTTTCTTAAATGCGGAATTATAGGTCACGTAAATAAAGAATCCGGTACAAATTGCAAAAACCAACGAATATCCACTTAAACTGTTTTTAAAAAAGACCACCATAAAGGGTACGAACATCCAGCCCAAAACGCAGGACATAAATTGATCGATCAAAATCGAAAGAGAAGTTTTAAGAACGTGCTTCATTTTTATACCTCGTATTCCAGTTTTCTTAAATAATTGATATAGCAACGAAAGGCTGTTGGAATGGCTTTTTCGCTTAAAATTTCCCGTATTGAAAACCATTCATATCCGGGTACTTCTTCCGTCAAAATAACCTCGTAGCCAAGCATATGCCATTCAATATGGGTAAAGATATGCACCGATTCAGGCAAGGCCTTTACGTCAACCACAAATTCACCGAAGCACTCTTTAGCTTCCTTTAAAGTGAGTTTTTGGGGTAGATTTGGAAATTCCCACAGATTGGCCAAGAGACCTTTTTCCGGACGTTGACGAACTGCGACCTTATCTTTAACCCGAAGAATAAAGACCGTTTTATCCTCCGTTTTTCGGTCCTTCTTTCCCGTTTTCACCGGTAGTTCCTTGATCAGTTCCTGTTTTTGCGCTACACAGAGTTCTTTTAAAGGACAAAGTTCACATTTTGGTTCACCGTTTGGCAGACAAACAATTGCTCCAAGCTCCATAAGGCCTTGGGTGAATTCAGAGGTTTTACCCTGTGGATAGATTGGTTTAAGCGCTTCAGTAAACGCCTTCTTGGTGGCGGGGGCCGCAATATCCTCAAAACTGCCCAACACCCGGGAGAGCACCCGTAAAACGTTGCCGTCCACCGCCGGAGTCGGAAGACTCAATGCGATGGAGCAAATAGCCCCGGCGGTATATTCGCCGATGCCCGGCAATTTCAACCAACCATCAAAGGTTTTCGGAAATGCACCGTTATCGCAAATTAATTTGGCGGCCTTTTGCAGATTTCTGGCTCTGCTGTAATAGCCAAGACCTTCCCAATTTTTCATCAAAAGATCCTCGGGCGCAGCAGCCAAGGCATCCACGTCCGGAAACTGCTCCAAAAATCGAAGATAATAAGGAATCACCGGCTCGACCCTGGTTTGCTGCAGCATGATTTCGGAGATCCAAACGCGGTAAGGCGTGGGGTTTTCCCGCCACGGTAAGGTTCGTTTATTGTTTTGGTACCAATCCAAAAGCGGATCGACGATCGATAAAAGATGTTCTTGTCTGTTCATAATGCAAACATTATACCTTATTTGACAATAAATATCTACTCATTTTTAAAAAATAATTATAAACAAATGTTGACAAAATCGGCGGGAGCGCTGTGCTATCATAACTCAAAAGACGTAAAAGGAGTTCTGGTTATGACACAGTTACAGCAAAAACTCAACCGTTTTCAAAACGGTACCGTGACGTTGGTTTATTTTATAATTAAGCTGACCTTTTCTTTACTTATAGGATTTTTAACCTCTAAATCCTCGCTATTGGATGATTTTTCTCCTTTTTCTATCATTTTATTGTCGGTGGTCAAGAGTCTTGGTTTAAACGTCAGTGCTTGTTATATCGGCAGTACCGTTGGCTACTTAAGTAACGTGATCGATCTTTCAGTGTTTAAATACATCACCGCCTTGACCATGATTTACGTCATACAAATGATATTTCATAAAAATACATTAAAAGAAGATCGCTCCGTATTATCAGGTGCTGTATGCTTTGTATCGGGCTTTTTATTTCTGTTGGCAGACGGTATAACACTGTTTAAGGTCCTGCTCTTAATCGGCGAAAGCATATTGATATCCTGCTGCATTTATTTTTTAAACTATGCGATAGAAGGATTTAAAAGAAATACTCTTTTAACCTACAGAGAGCTGATCGCCGCTTCAGTCGCGCTGATGCTGATTCTCGCTACGCTACATAACGTTGAAATATTTCACCTCAATCTGTCTCGTACGGTGGCTTTGATCGTACTGTTTATGGCGATGGAACACCTGAAAATAAGCATAGTCGTTCTATTAAGTTCATGTCTTGGAATTGTGATGGCAGTAGTGGGAAATGGAGGTGAAACAATTTTTACAGCCTTCATCGTCGCCGGTTTAAGTTCGTCGGTATTTCTTCACTATTCAGGCCGATTCTCAAAGGTGGTTTTTATGGTGATCTATTATGCGATCCTATTCTTCTTTGATAAGTTTCCCTGGAGTTATTGGTACTTTGCCGAACCCGCCGTGGCTTACGGACTGGTTCGTTTGCTGCCGCACCGAAAAATTCGTGCATTCCTGGCAGAATATATTCCGGTAAGACCGAAACTTGGTTCTAAAGGCAAGGAAGAACCAAACAAATTTGATGAATTAACTGAACAACTGAATGAAATTTCTCAAAAATTAGGTGAAGAATTAAACGAAGCTACTGCCCTAACAATACTGAGCAAGGAAGAAGAATTGATTAAAATAACAATGGCAGAAGCGGGTTTGTGTGTAAAGGAAATCAACTTCACATCAATTGGAGACAAAAATCGCCAATGTACCGGTATCGTTGAGCAAAATGAAGACGTTCTATGCGAAAATATTATCAAAAGATGCCTTGAACCCCATTTTAATTCCACACCCTCTACACGCTTCAAATCTGTAGGAACCGATATTCACTTTATCGCAAGTGAACCGACCCCCTATCTCATCAATTGTGCCGCCGTTTGCAAAACAAAAAACGGTGAAGATTTTTGCGGAGATAACGCGCTTGGCTTTTCGCCGGATCGGGAGCGGTATTGTTTGGTTTTAACCGATGGTATGGGGAGCGGTAAAAAAGCGTGTGTACATAGTTCCTTAGCGATCGAATCCATTAAAAAATACACCGTCGGCGGATTGAGTATGCTTCAAGCGATCAACGTTTTTCGGTCAGCACAGCGGCTGACTGACGAACAATGCTTTACGACCGTGGATGTTTGTGAAATAGACAAAAATACCGGGCGTGCCACCTTCTATAAAGCAGGCTCCTTTGATAGCTATTTACTGCACGAAAAAGAAATATCCGTTATTTCGGGAGGCGGAATGCCGATTGGCCTGAGCGAACGAGATAAAATACGCCATTGTTCTATTCAACTATCAAAAGGCGACTATATCATTATGGGTTCAGACGGTCTTTCGCAATTCGGCGACCGGATAACGGAGAATATCCTTTGTTGCAAAGATCCCGATCCCCGTAAATTTGCAGAAAAAATACTGCGCAAACTATCGGAATACGCTCCTTTTGGTTCCGATGACGTCACCGTCATCGTATGCAGAATAGATTCAACCGAGGAATAATGGCCCCAAAAATTATCATACTAATCCGGAGGAGTGATTGTTATGATTAAGGGTGTCGGAAAACAGATCGTTTTATTGCACAATACGGAGAGCGAAATATTTGAGCAGGCAATTTTTATTTTAAAATCCGGAGGTAAAGTTCCCTATCAAAACATGGTCAAGGAATGTGAACGCATGATCAGCACGCACATTTCCGCTAATCGTAAGGGGGTAAAAAATCGCTGGAAAGTTGCTTTTATTATAATGCTGATCCTTTTCATTATTCTTTGCGCATACGTGGTTTGGAGCAAAATATAAAAACGAGAAAAGCTAAATGCTTTTCTCGTTTTTGTTTATACGTTGAACCGATAAAGAACCACATCGCCATCCTGCATAACGTATTCTTTACCTTCGCTGCGAACCAAACCTTTTTCCTTGGCTGCAACCATAGAACCGCAAGCAACCAGATCGTCGTAAGAGACTACCTCGGCACGGATGAAGCCCCGTTCAAAATCAGTGTGGATCTTTCCTGCTGCTTGGGGTGCCTTGGTTCCCTTTACAATGGTCCAGGCTTTTGTTTCCATCTCACCGCTGGTGATATAACTGATCAGGCCCAACAGGCTGTAGCAGGTAGAAATCATACGATCCAGGCCGCTGTGTTCAAAGCCAAGCTCTGCCAGGAACAGTTCCTTTTCTTCCTCGCTTAATTCGCTGATGTCCTCTTCCAGTCGAGCGCAGATCACCAAAACCTCTGCACCTTCAGCGGCGGCGCGATCCATTACTGCCTTAACGTATTGATTCTCCAGCTGTCCGTTTTTGAAATCTTCTTCACAAACGTTTGCGGCATAAATCACAGGCTTATCCGTCAACAGATTTACCGTTTTCATGATCTCCAGCTCTTCATCAGTAAATTCGACGGTATTCGCAAATTTTTCTTCTTCCAAAGCGGTCTTGATCTTTTTAAAAAGCTCCACGTCTACAAGATGCTTTTTATCGCCCTTAGCCAGCTTTGTTGCACGATCCAAAAACTTATCCACAACCTCCATATCGGAGAAGATCAACTCCAGATTAATGGTATCGATATCACGGATCGGATCGATCCCGCCCTCCACATGAACGATGTTATCGTCTTCAAAGCAGCGGACTACGTGTACGATCGCATCAACCTCGCGGATATTGCCCAGGAACTTATTACCAAGGCCCTCCCCTTTTGAAGCGCCTTTTACTAGACCGGCAATATCAACGAACTCAATAACAGCGGGAACAACCTTCTTAGAAGCGTTCATTTCGGCCAATACGTCCAACCGCTTATCCGGCACACACACCATCCCTACGTTGGGATCAATGGTGCAAAACGGATAGTTTGCAGATTGGGCCTTTGCATTAGTGATAGCATTAAAAAGTGTACTTTTGCCTACGTTCGGCAAACCAACAATACCAAGTTTCATCAATTATATCTCCTTTGAATAAGTGGGTTTAATAATGGGTGTATTGATCAATATTACTTTCGATCTCTTTACGAACGAATTCCTGAATCTTCAAGTATTGATCATCTTTGACCAAACATCTGCGATAGTTAATGGTACTGAATTCGTCAAATTTCTTGATAATCTTGTTATCCAACGTATGAGTGGCGGTTTTCATCACCACCAGATCCTGCATTGCATAAAACAGCTGCTTTAACCGGATGGATTCAAAAACACCGTTGGGCGCAGGATAGATCAACGATAAAGAACCGGAGGGATAACAATTTTCGTTATCGGTATCATAAATCGGGTTAACGGTTTTGCCGAGTTCAAAGGTGTTAACGCAGTTTACTCCGAAATTCACAAAGCTTGTGATGCCATACCGAAGACAATACACACTAAGCGACCGTAACCGAACGGACGGCGAAGCAATCAACTGATTGATTGGGTTCTGCGGTGAATCAACGTCAATATAGATTTTAGATTCATCCATATTACCGTACTGACGAATGCTTTCGATGGAACTCATAGGCACTACGGTTTTGTATATCCCCTTTGCACGGTAAGCTTCGGGAGAATCTACCATCGTATACACCCGGGCATAACGGATCACGTCACGGATACCGTCGTTAGCACGGATGATCTCGTCGGAATCCTCCGGTCTCGGAAAGACCGGCCCGGAATATTGAAACTTATCTGCAAGGCCCATTTCCTCAATATGTACTTTGAACTGCCGGAAAAATTGTCGCATAAAAGCGAAGTAATAGTTTGATGTACAATCGTTATTCTCGCCGAAAAACAACGTGGTTTTACGTCCGTCGGTACCGATTGCCGGCACCTGAACACACCGTTTATTTTTAATATCCGGATAAAATGACGGTAGGATATAGTGCTTAAAGTTGAATTTTTCGGCCATATAGAGCCAACAGTCCATCATATCGAAGTTAAATTTATACTGGGGATTTTTCTCTGTCCCAAGAACAGAGACTTCGATCATTTGTGCTTCGTTGGAAAAAACAGGATTGCTATGGATCGTAGGAAACAGTGGTACGTATAATTCTGTTACACCGTTTTCTGCAAGCACCCGGAAGTAATCCTTAATATGGATCCAGTAAATATCGGTGAATGGAAGACCATCATAAGGTTCTGCAACTCCGTTTGGATACATAAAGGCTGCATAATCAATTCGATCACGCTTTAATTCCAGATCCACAACGTGTAAATTAAATTCGGTGGTAAAATCCATATCCCCATTCCGAAAACGAAGGATAACGGGGTGATCCCCTGCGGTTTGCGCAGTTACCGTAACCCAGAGAACGGTTGGGAATTTGCTGACGCTGATTACACCTCGGTTGTTGATCGGAACCAGGCAATCCGGCAAAATACAAGGCTCATCCGATAAGTAATCGGGATACGGATCATCCTCCCGATGGGGGTAACAAACGGGGATCTGTTTCACGGAATAAATTTTGATCTTTTCACGCCCGGCGTGAAGTTCATAATCCAGGTAGGTCGGAGCCTCTGAATCAGAAAGAAGCACGATCTGATAAGCAAATTCTTCATTGATCAACGCCGTGCCGTAATTGTAGCCACCTTTTAGGGAGCAAACGCTTTTGTGGGTAATCTTTTTTAAGCAAGATTCTTGATATACAGTGATCATTTAAGCCCAAAGACCCTTTCCAACCAAATCTTTAATCGTGCGGTTGTGATCGCTCAGCGTCTTGTTAAAGTAAAAAGCGCCGTTTTTATCGGTCACAAAGTAATAATAATCAGTTTGATCCGGATTCAATACAGCCTTCAATACGTCCGTTCCGGGACAATTTGTGGGACCAACAGGCAAACCGACGCACTTATAAGTATCATAGGCTGCAACCATATTACTGCTATAATGAGGCAAATCGCTTAAACTTTTACTGTAAGTCGTAGTGGGATCCGATTGCAACCGTTGCATCCCAACGGTATTTAAGCGATTCCAGAATACGGAAGAAACGCCGGCCATGGACTCAACGGTAAAGGACTCAGCCTGAACAACCGCACCAAAGGTGATGAATTCATTCAGGGAAAGCCCCATATCAGCAGCTTTTTGAATCATATCATCGGTCACGTATTCGGTGAAGGTCTTCAGCATTTTATCTACGATCTCCCGGGGAGTAACGGTATCCTCACGGAATTCATAGGTAGCCGGGAATAAATAGCCCTCCAGTTTATAGGCAATTTTGCTTTGGTCCCGTTTTTTCAGTTCATCGATAAAAGGATAGTTGTAATCATAACTGTCGGCGGCTTCCAGGAATTCATCGGCCGTACAAAGACCGCTCTTTTCAACGATCGAAGCGATGCTGCGAACGTCCTTCCCCTCCGGCACAACGACCTTTACGTAATTCAGCTTAATATCAGGTGTTTTCAAGGCCTCACACAGCTCTTTGTAAGACATAGATGCATTGAGGTTATAAATACCGTTATACCAGACAAAATCCGGATACTCTTCATTAATATAGTTTAGAAAACGAACCTTGTTACAAATAATCCCGTTATCGAACAACATTGTAACCACGTCGTCAGCAAAGTGCTGTTTTTCAATGGTAAGGGTATAATCAACGTCTTCCTGATGAAGACCGTTCTTATCGTAATAATACGGCAAATACGCTTTGATTCTGGGAATTGCGATAATGAGACCCACCAAAATCAAAACCAATAAAATCAAACAAAAGGATAAAACTTTAAACTTCTTTTTCATAGCAGATCCTTTCAAATATATTTAAATTATTATAACAGATTATATATTAAAAGACAATAGAAAAATTAAAACCCAATGCAATTGCATCGGGTTTTAATTTTTCATTTTAATTCGTCTTCATCGAAGCCTTCGTACTTTTCCTCTTCCAGCCGTTCACCGGTTTCCGGATCGAATCCGTCGATCATATATTTTTTTATCGTGGGATTCACAAAGAAGTTGATCATAAATCCAATCGTTGAAAAATAAAGGGTCAGCAGAATAAACATCAGCATAATGATATTTAGTTTAAAAACGATCAGCCAGGTTAAGCCGATAATAATAGCCGTCAAAAACAGGTTCTTAAAGAAAGAAGTCCAGCAAAAGATAAAGGCATTTTTAAAAAGCTGACGAAGATTTAACTTGAAGGTGATCATCATGCTGTAAATGTAATAACGCATAAAGACGTACACCGTAATCGTGAATAAGATCGCCGCCAACGAAATGGTAAGCATCAGGCGATTATCATTATTCATCAACAACATAACCATCCGCAGATCAAACAGTAAAAACAAAATAATCGCACCATCGATCAGCGAAAAGAAAAAGGATTGCTTAAAATTCTTTTTAAAGGTCTCGATAAAATCGCCCCATAAAAAGGCGTGCTCTTCCCTGGCGTAATTCCGAAGGATCTTCGTCATCCCTGCTGTTGCCGGACCAATGGTCACGATCGGAATACAAAAGAGAACGTAGATCATATTTAAAACGATCAGATTCCAGAATTTGCGGAAGTAGATCTGAAAAAAGAGAACGATTCTGGGGGTATTCTGATTTTTTGAAACGCCCTTGCCTTCTTTTTGATAGTTATTGAAAAAACCCAAGTTATTCACCTGCCTTCATTGCTCTTGGGTGACAGTTTTCATACGTAGAAAGATACTTATTTTTAAGAAGCTTGGCATACACTCTGGTGGAATTAATGGAGGAATGCCCCATCATATCCTTGACCATATTGATGTCTGCACCATTTTCCAAAAGATGAGTTGCAAAGGAATGGCGAAGCGTTTTGGGGGTAATATCCTTTTCAATATGTGCAGAAGCGGTATATCCCTTTAAAAGCTTCCAAAATCCCTGGCGGGTCATAGGTTGTCCGTTGGCGTTCAAAAACAGGGTTGTTTCTTTTGTGTTATCCGCAAGATGGGGTCTGCTTTCCTCAAGATAATTCCTCAAAGATTGAATCGCCAATGAATACAGCGGAATGATCCGCTCGTTATCGTCGTGATGATTTAGCATCAGATAACCGATATCAAGATTAACCTCATTAACCTTCAATGCCAATAATTCGCTCACGCGAATACCGGAAGCATACA
The DNA here is from genome assembly GCA_045545315.1 of Eubacteriales bacterium. GTDB lineage: Bacteria > Bacillota > Clostridia > Oscillospirales > QAKW01 > QAKW01. The sequence goes on from JAZQAR010000170.1 coordinate 14,579, forward strand.
AAACCTCCAGCATGGCCTTGTCCCGAATTCCTTTAACAGACAATGCATCAGGTTGCCACAAAAGGAGCTCAACCTCATCATTTGTTAAGATCTCCGGCAACTTGGTTTCGGCCTTCAAGCCCTTGATCCCGACCATAGGATTCACTTCTATCACTTTTTTCTGCTGAAGATACTTAAAGAAACAGCGGGCGGCAGACATAGAGCGGGAAATGGTGGCGTCGCTCTTTTTTTGATCCTTCAGATATCTGAAGTAGCGTTGCATATCCTCATCGGAAATGCGGCTCCATCCGGCAATGCGGTTCTGCTGCATATACAGCATCAACTGTCGAAGGTCTCTTTGATAAGAAGAAAGCGTATTGGATGACATATTCTTCTTTGTAGTCAGATAATTATAAAAATTGATATATGCCCGTTCCAAGCTGCTCCCTCCTTTCATCAGTATAGGTTTAAAATCAACGGTACAATATTATATTCCCAAAGTATTCCGGGGAAATGTAAAATCAAAACTACAGACGTGCAAAATACGTGGGACAGAAAACCGTTTTGAGAACCATGTCCCCTTTTGTTGCCGCGTAGCATTTCGGCAGTTGAAATCGATAGCTTTGCCGAAGAATAGCAAATAAAAAATCCTAAAGTTGTATAAAAAATGTTTTGCGGAGTAAACGCTATAAAGCCCAATAGCAAGCCCTTCGCTTTAAATATGACCACAGAAAGCGAGATCAAAAGCCCGGCAGAAAAACCCTTATAAAGGGGAAATAACGTCAAAAAAGGAGCACCCACCGGAGTCAGGCCAACAAAAAACAGCAACGTAATAAACATAAGTTGCTGAACGATAAGATCCCATAGCCCCGGCGTTTCATTTGCGCTGAATAGCAATTTAAGTTGAGCAGAATAATGCTCGCGCAGTAAAAGAGCCGCGAGGGCACCCACGCAGATACCTGCAAAATATAAAATGCCATACAGTCGAATGATCGGCCGCTCAAATGAAAACTGCCGTTGTATTTTGTCGAATATAAACCTCATATTGTTCACCTCGATGAACAATATGAGGGGCTGTCCGCAAATATGCAAAAAAATTATGTAAAGATAAAAAATGCCGCTATTCTCTGGCGGTGAATACATTTTAGCGCAAAAAAGGCATATAATCAAGTCAAAAAAATCAGTTTTTTAATTTTTGTAAAACTTGACCAAATTAAATTATGTAAACCTACACGCTAAAATTATGTAAACCACCTATTCTTCGCTTTACCATCACAAGATATAGTTCGAACATCAATACAAAATGCCAAATCGTGTTATTTTCAAAAGTCAACCCCAAAATTAAAATTGTTTTTTAAAAAATACATTTTAGTCATTTTAACAATTATTTCTTCTTTTTGATCATTCCGCCAATCACACCGCCGACCAATGAAAAAATCATCAAGAAACATAAACCGACCAAACCGTTAAGTGTCAGGTATCCGCCCTGCTTTAAAAATGCATTTCCCGCCACTTTAATTAACGCAATTACAAAAAACATAATGCAGGAACCGTAAATCCCTTTTATACGGCTTTGGTTAACAAGAAATGCTGTAGATACAATAACCCCTACCCCATTGGTAGCAACCGTTCCTATCTTCAAAAACGACTCCGGAACGTCGGTCGATAATACGATTCCGCTGATGATCAGATTCATTACTATACAGATGATCAAAAATAAAAATAAGGATAAAAAAGAAAAAATCACAACACGGGGTGTTGTGATTTTTTTAAAACTATCTTTTTTCATAACGGTCCCCTCTTTCGGTTGATTTTACTTCAACTTATGAGGGAAGGAATCAAAATATTACTCTTCGATTTTAGAAGCAATTGCCCATCTTCTGAATCTGATCTTGGTTTTGTCTGCGCCGGTTTCAATTACGACGGTGTCCATATCCTTGGTGGATACCACGCGACCTTCGATACCGCACTCCATTAATACAAGATCGCCGACCTCAAGATCGTTCTGCATTCTTTGGCGTTCTTGCTGACGTTTTTTATCCTTGCGGCTCATCAGAATGGTAAAACCGATCATAACCACAAGAATCAAAAGCATGCCACCGTTTTTAGCGATAAATTCCATCATTTCATTAAATCTCCTATCTATTCGTTGAATTGATTATACCGAAAAAGCCAAGCAATGTCAACTGAATTATATCCGTTTTGACAATTTCTTAACAGTTTCTTCCTTCCATTCCAAGAAATCCCCGTTTTTGAGGTGTTCTCTGATCTGTTCCATCAAATCGTTGTAAAAATACAGATTATGAAGCACGCAAAGACGCATCGCAAGCATTTCGCCCGCCTTAAAAAGATGACGAATATAAGCTCTGGTAAAATTCTTACAAGTTGGGCAGTTGCAGCGTTCATCCAAAGGTCGCTCATCTAATTCATATTTTTGATTCAGAAGATTCATAACGCCTTCATTGGTGAAGATATGGGAATGACGGGCATTTCTTGCCGGCATAACGCAATCAAAAAAGTCGATCCCACGGGCCACGCCCTCCAGAATATTCGCAGGCGTTCCAACGCCCATTAAATATCTGGGTTTATCCTCCGGTGCATAGGGCACCACATCGTCCAAAACCCGATACATTTCTTCTGCTGTCTCACCGACCGCCAATCCACCGATAGCATACCCATCGGCCTCAACCTTGGTGATCTGCTTCATATTTTCGATCCGCAAGTCACTGTAGGTTCCGCCCTGATTAATGGCAAACAGCATTTGATGGGGATTAACTGCATCCGGTTCCGCCTTCATTTTATCCAAAGCCTCACGGCAACGATACAACCACCTTACCGTTCGTTCCGAGGATTTTTTTACATAGTCATAGGTTGCAGGGTTTTCAACACACTCATCAAAGGCCATGGCGATGGTGGAGCCCAGGTTTGCCTGAATGCGCATACTTTCTTCAGGACCCATAAAGATCTTGCGACCATCAATGTGGGAAGCAAAGGTCACCCCTTCTTCTTTGATATTGCGAAGCTTGGCCAACGAGAAGACCTGAAATCCTCCGCTATCCGTCAGTATCGGGCCGTTCCAACGTGTTATTTTATGAAGGCCGCCCAGTTTCTTAACGATTTCGTCGCCGGGCCGCAAATGCAAATGGTAGGTGTTACAGAGCTGGATCTGACATTTAATATCCTTCAGATCCAAAGCAGATACTGCGCCCTTAATAGCGCCGCAAGTGGCAACGTTCATAAACACCGGTGTCTGCACCGTTCCGTGTACCGTTTCGAAGGTGCCCAAGCGGGCCCGCCCTTCTTTTTTTAAAACTTTAAACATCTCAAACTCCCATCAACTGATAAACATAGCATCACCAAAGCTAAAGAACCGGTAACGTTCCTCTACCGCTTTAGAATAAGCGCTCAAAACGTTTTCCCTACCGGCAAGCGCACTAACCAACATGATCAGTGTGCTCTTGGGCAGATGAAAATTTGTGATCAGCGCATCGATCACTTTAAATCGATACCCGGGATAAATAAAAATATCCGTATCACCGGAGGATCTGATCAGATTCAGATCCTCATCAAAGGCGCTTTCAAGAGTGCGGGTGGCCGTTGTTCCAACGGAGATAACTCGCTTACTTGCCTCCTTTGTACGGCGGATCAATGCTGCGGTTTCATCGGGAACGGAAAAGAATTCAGAGTGCATAATGTGCTTGGAAACGTCCTCCTCTTTAACGGGGCGAAACGTTCCCAAACCAACGTGCAACGTAACAAACGCAATGTTAACGCCCTTACTGCGGATTTTATCCATAATTTCCGGAGTGAAATGCAACCCTGCTGTGGGCGCTGCCGCAGAACCCAACTCCTTTGCATACACCGTTTGATATCTCCCCTGATCTTCCAGCTGAGTGGTTATATACGGAGGAAGAGGCATTTTACCAATGCGATCCAGCACCTCATAAATGGTAGATGCTCCATGCTCAAAACGGATCTTCCGTTTGCCATCCTCAAGAATATCTAAAACCGTTCCAGTCATATTCTCCTGAAATTCCAGAATCTGGCCGGGCTTTGCTTTTTTGCCGGGTTTCACCAAAACCTCCCAAACGTTTTCTTCCAAAGCCTTAAGGAGCAAAACTTCAACCAAACCGCCGGTCCCTTGCCTTGTTCCGAAAATTCGTGCAGGAATCACCTTTGAATCATTTAAAACAAGAAGATCGCCCTCCGAAAGAAAGTCGATCAAATCATAAAAATGATGATGACCGATCTCTCCGGTGGTCTTATTCAAAGTTAAAAGCCGTGAATGATCCCGATGCTCCAAAGGTGTTTGGGCAATCAGATCTTCCGGTAAATAATAATCAAAATCGTTAATATTCATTTATAGATCCTTATTCTAAAGAGCGAAGATAATCAATGCAGATCTTCGCTTCGGTTATACCGTCCGGATCGCAGGTCTCACTTTCAACAACGATCGGCAGTTTCAGTTTTAGCGCTGTTTCATATACTTCCTTGACGGGAGCTTCGCCTTTTCCAAGAGGCATCCCCGTTCCGTCCTTAAATCCATCCTTGATGTGAATGTGGCAAATACGGTCCTTTACCCGTTCCATCAACGCCACAGGATCCCCCATACCCACGTAGGCCCAGAAGGTATCGATCTCAAACATCAGATCCGTCCGATAATAAAGCTGATCAAAAGCCAAGGATCCGTCTTCGTTTGGGATAAACTCTTTTGCGTGATTATGATAAGCCAAAATGATCCCTTCTTTTTTCAAAAGAGGAGAAATTTTATTTACACTATCCACGAATGTATCCAATCTGCCCTGGTCTGTCAATTTATAGGCAGGCACAATGTAAAAGCGATTTCCAAGTTCTTTGTGATAAGCAACCGTTTCATCAAAGGAATCTAAAAGATCGTTGAAGGCGGAATGGGTTCCACTAAGTGTCAGGTTATTTTCCCTTAAAAGATCGGTCACTTGTTTTGCGGTGCGACCGAAAAAGCCCGCCGATTCTACGGAAGCGTAGCCCAATTCAGCCACCTTTTTAATGGCATCTTCAAAGGATGCATCTGCTAAATCACGAACACCATAAAGTTGAATACCGTAGTCCATTGTTTGATCCTCCATTATTTAATAGCTTTATTTTTCCATTTTCCTTTAGAATAGAAAATTACCGTTAAGACTGCACCTGCCAACCAGGATGCTAACAGCGATATTTGAATACATTCACTGATCCCATTCGGTAATTCCGACGTTCTTGTTAAGAAAGAGATGCCGTAGGCAAGCGGCACCCGAAAAAGCACAGTGGTGATCAACGAGATCCACATTGGAGTCATCGTATCGCCGGCACCGCGCATGATACCGGAAAGACTTTGGGTTACCGCAACAGCAATATAACCCACAGCCAGAATCTTCATAAGATAGTAGCTAAGCTCTACTAAGGCAGTAGTTTCGGTAAAGATCCCCATCAAGGATTTTCCGAATAATAAAATAACACCGGTAATGAGCGTTGAACAGCCGACCGCCAATAACGTACCCTGCTTTGCACCTTGAGAAACTCTGTCGTACTTACCGGCACCCACGTTTTGGCCGGCATAGGTGGTCAAAGCCGTACCGAAGGAAAAGTTCGGCATCATAGCGAAGCCGTCTACTCTCATCACAACCACGTTGGCGGCGATAAACTGTTCTCCAAATTGATTCGTCAAGGATTGAACAACGATCATTGCCGAAGAAAAGATCGCTTGGGTCAATCCGGAGGGCAACCCTAACCGCACCAAGGTATTAACGTACTTGCCGATCGGCTTTAAATATTTCCATCCAAAATCAAAATCCTGATTCATTCGGGAAAGCTTGATGATACAAAGCACCGAGGAAATGATCTGAGCGATAACGGTAGCAAGCGCCACACCGGCCACACCCATCTGAACCTTAGCAACAAAAAATATATCCAAAAAGATATTGATCACCGTTGCAACCAATAAGTAAAGCAGGGCCGAAACGGAATCCCCCATCCCACGAATGATACTGCTGAGGATATTATAGTATGCCATACCGGCCATACCGACCAGCGAAATCATCAGATAATCGGCACATCCATCGATAATGGAATCGGGTGTATTCAACAGACCCAAAAGCGGTTTGATCAAGGGGGCCGCCACCAAGATCAGCGCCAGACAGCAAATAGCTGTCACTGTTATACAGTTCCCAATCGTATATGATAAGCTCTCGCGGTTTTTGGCGCCGAAATATTGCGAGACCATAATGTTCGCACCGGCCGAAATTCCAATAAACAGCACCAGCAACAGATTGACGATAGGCCCGGCACTTCCTACGGCAGCAAGAGCGTTATCGCCAATATACCGCCCAACTACAATGCTGTCAACGGTATTATATAATTGTTGTGCAATATTGCCGATAATCATGGGAACAGTAAAAAGCATAATTGCTTTCCATGGTGTACCAACGGTCATATCGGTTGTTCCAAATAGTTTTTTAAACAAAGTCGTCTCCTTATAATGTTTTCAACCAGGAATCGATCACGTCAGAGGTATAGGCATAACCGGCGGCAGTTAAGTGCTGACCATCCTTGTAAAAGGAACCGGCTTCCTTATTCTCAACGGCATCTTTTTCGGGGTCATACATCCACTTTAAATTCGGATTCAAATAGGAACCGTTCCATAGATCCAAATAAGGGATCCCCCATTTTTGACAAATTTGAACAGCAAGATCAAAGTAAGCTCGACGATTTATACTGATTTCACGATCAATACCCATCTTTTGTGCAACGATGTAGCCGATCTTTTTTCCAAGCCAATATTGAGTGGCTCTGTAAAAGATACTTTCCAATGCACCGCAAAAGGTATTTCGATCGTAGCTGCCCGAATAATCCAAGGGGTCAAATCGTCCAACCTTCGGTGATACGGCGGGATCGTCGATCATGCCAAGAAGGTCGGCATCGTTGGTGCCACCCTCAATGATCACGTAGTCTGCATCAGGATGTTCTTGAAACATCATATCCAAAGTTGCAGAAACAGAATGGCGAGGTTCACCATTGGCACGAGGCGGCATATTCTCAACTATCGTACCACCGCCTACAGCATAATTCTTGAATTGCATCCGGTTCATTTCGGCAATACGGTTCGCCCAGCAATCGCGAGAATCTGAACCTTCAATTCTGTTGCCGGAGCAAATAGAATCACCGTTCCAGATAATAACTTTTTGATACAGCTTGTTCATAGTAACCTCCAAAAAGAAAACCCTGCCGTTTACCGACAGGGTTTTTGGTGCCGGTGGTGGGACTTGAACCCACACG
>JAZQAR010000171.1:0-8091 GCA_045545315.1 Eubacteriales bacterium
TTTTAAACAGTTCAAATAATTCATCATACACCTCTTCCACCGTGCATTCATAGCCCTCTTTACCGCTGGGTGTTTTATGTATGGCAATACCGAAGTTCTTTAAGGTTATACTTTTGATATCCATATTGAAACTATAAAGAATATTGGAGTTCACAACGATATCACAGGCCTTATCGTAGCATTCAAGCTCATAATTCGATTGCTTTCGAAACGGATGTCCGAGAGCTGCGTGCAGGGCCTCATGCATCAACACAAATTCAAGTTCCTTATCTGAAAGTGCATCGATGAAATCAGGGTTAAACGCAATTCGCTCCCCATCGGTATAAGCGGTTTCGCAAATTAAGTCAAGGGCAAATTTCATATGAAGAAGCAACAAGGCATAGAACGGTTGCTTAACAAGCAGCGAAAGCCTTGCATTTTGAAGTCGCTTGATGATTTCAAAGGTTTTTTTATCAAACTTGTCCATTGCGAACCTTTCCTCGTTTTTGACTCAGCTCGTAATACTGGGGAATATGCATCAAGAAGTCCTTATAGTTTTCATCGATGTTCTCATAGTTTTCAATGAGTAGGGAGATGAAATCGGCAGGAAATGCCGATGCATAAGAGAGCGAATTTCCAATTTGTTCAGCATTGTCTTTGTGTTCTTTGGCATAAGACGTCATGGAAGAAACAACCGCATAAAGGGCATCGGCCTCTTTAGGGACCTTCGTTGTTTTTCCCTTAAAAATATCTTCGGTACAAGGGAGCTTAAAATAAAGATCGCACCAAGACCGAAATTCAAGAGCCAAGCCACTTCCAATCAGTCCCGCAATAAGGGGATACATAGTCTTAACATCATCACAAACGTTATTGAGCAAATTGCTGACCATCTCCCAGGAACGTGGTGTTGCAAAGGCTAAATCATCGTTTTTGGGGTCAAAGCCAAACAGTTTATCTGTTCTAAAAGAAAGAAATCCCACCACCTTGGGGTTAATACCGGAGCGTACTGCCCAGTTTTGCCAAGATTCAAAGCTCCCTTCCACCTCAATATGCAAAAGACGGTTGGCCAGCGCTTTAGGCATTTTGAATGAAACCGATTTGTCCGTCACTCTATTGCCGGCCGCAATAATAATACAGTTATCGGGTAATTTATGCTCACCAACCACACGATCAAGCGTAATTTGATAGGCTGCTGCCTGCACCGACTGCGGTGCAGCGGAAATCTCATCGAGGAACAAGATGTTTACAACATCCTCGCCGGGGTCCATTTGAAAGATTTGAGGTTTAAGCCAAATTGCTAAAGTTTTATCGGCATTGGCAGTGGGAATTCCACGCAAATCAATGGGATTGAACAGCAACAGCCGAACATCGGTGATCTTGGCTTCTTTGCCCGTGATTTTCTTAATATCTTTTGCAATCTGGCGAATGGCTTGAGATTTACCAACACCGGGAGGGCCCCAAAGCATTACCGAAGGAAGTACTTTGGGGGAAATCCCTTTTTTAACGATCTCACAGTAAATATTGGATAAATGTTTTATGGTTTTTTCTACCGATAAAATCGGCATGTTTACTCTTGCTTCACTCATTATGCTACCACTCCTAATTTCAAATCAATTTCCTCCAATTCCAAAGAAAGACGGCTGATTTCAGCACCATAAGTTTCTCCACGCACCTTCAGTTGATCTTGCAAAGCAGCTTGTTTATTTTCAAGTGCTTTTAAGCCATCTTCCCTTCGAATCTTTGCTTTTGGCAAATCCTCAAGCAAATTATTCAGGCGCTTGGTGATTCCCTGCAAACTTTCAACCTCCATATAATAGGCACCGTTGCGTTTCACAAATACCCATGGAATTTCCTGCTTTACCTGTCCGTTTTTATCGGTGGGGCGCTTGGGGATCATACGGGCAGGTACCACCACCTCAAAGTCTTGATAAGTCAGCACCTTTTTCTCTATGGGCTTATTTACATGAGTTTTAACCGCTGTAAAAATCAAATCACGAATTTCTTTTTGCTTTTCATATTCCATCTTGTTATAATCGGTCTTATTTTTGCGGTAATACTCAATGTCCTTTTCGCAGGCTTCGATCAGCTCTTTTTGATGGGCGATTTTTTGGGGCAACTCGTTGAGTTCCTTTTCCTTGCGCTCTCGGTCTAAAATATAATCCCGTTGCAAAATCCGCAGTTTGTCGATCTCGTTCACCAGTTCTACTTTCTTTTTGATCAACGGATTTCCCAATGACAATGCCTTGACTTCAGCATAGTTGAGAACTGTTTTATCAACATCGTCTCCCTCACGGTCTTCGGCGGTGCCGGAAAGAATCTGGCTGATAAAGCGCTGTTTCTTTTCCAAAAGCTGCCAAGAATATGCATCAAAACTACCCTTGGTAATATAACGATATATTTCAACAGATTCGCATTCATTTCCCTGCCTCAAAATCCGCCCCTCGCGCTGTACCATATCCGCAGGACGCCAAGGCACATCGAGATGATGGAGAGCGCAAAGCTTTTCCTGAACGTTCACACCCAAGCCCATTTTAAAGGTAGAACCGATCACAACCGCAATATCGCCTTTGCGCAGATCGTAAAACAGCAGGTTTTTCTTATCCTCGCTATCCGCCTCATGAATAAAGGCAATTTGTTGCTCAGGCATCCCCATTGCCACCAGAATGTTTTTAAGTTCATCGTAAAGATTAAAGCTCGGCTTGGGGGTAGAACTGTCACAAAATACCATTTGAATTAACTTTTTATCTCGGGTGTTTTCATAGATATTCATAATGTTCTCGGCACAGCGATACACCTTAGAATCCACGTCCAAACCGTATACCATATCAATGAGCCGCATATCAAGGGCAGCTTTTCGACCATCGGTTGTAATTTTAAGTAGGTTATCCTCTCGTTTGTCTACACGTTTTTGTCTGACATCATCGGCGCGAGTGGAAATATCACGCAGGTATTCTATAAAATCCTCATTGCCGGGCGCGACAGAATCGGTATAGCCTTTAAAGTCGGGAAGCCCCATACTATTATCTACATGATAAAAATCACAGACCGACGAAAGAATGGCGGTAAGCTCGGGCACGTTGCAGAATTTTGCAAATCGGGTGGCAAGATGGTAACTGTTGGTGTCTACGTCAATTTCAAATTCGCTTACTTTCTTGCCAAACATCGCTACCCACGAATCAAAATTCTGAATATTTAAAAACTCAAGTTCACCATCCTGCAAGTATTTTTGTAACACAAACAGATCGGTAATGGAATTCGTAATGGGTGTGCCGGTTGCCATAACAACACGGCCGCCATTATTTTGTCGCTGAATACAATGTACCTTATCCATCATCGCATCACATTTGGCAGACCCCGTATTCGAAAGTCCACGCACTCTCATAATGCCTGAATGGAGAGATACGTTTTTATAATTATGTGCTTCGTCTATAAACAGGGTGTTTATGCCAAGCTCATCAAAAGGTATTTCGCAAACATTGTTTGTCATCTCCTCTTGGATTTTTTCCAACGTTTTAAAGGCCACTTTGCGTTTGATTTCAATAACACGATTGGCCGAGAGCTTTTGTGTCGCTTTGGTAAGCATATCCAGCTGTTTTTCATAAAACTCAATATAATACTTTTTCGAAAGTGAAAGCATATCAAAACAACTGTATGTAATTAAAATAGCGTCAAAATCCTCGGTAATGATGCGCGTTAACGTATCTGCCCTTTTCTTTGCGTTAAAGTTTCGGCGATCTACCACCAAAAGATTGGCCCGGGGATACATTTTAAGAAACATCTTGCGCCACTGGGGCATGATATTATTGGGGATTACATACATATTTTTTTGTGATTTTCCCAATCGCCTGAGCTCCATCCCCGCTGCAATCATAGTGAACGTCTTTCCCGCACCGACATCGTGGGCAAGCAAGGTATTATCGGAAAAGATAATTCTTGCCACCGCATTTTTTTGATGGGGTCGTAATTGGATCTGAGGATTCATATCGGGAAACTCAAAGAAGCTGCCATCGAAATTTCGTTTGCGAATATTCCCGTAGCGACGATTGTAGGCTCCTTGCAATCTTTGAGCACGCTCCTCATCTTTCCATACCCAATCTTTAAACTCCGCAATCATCTTATCCTGCTTTTCCAGAATTTTAACCGTTTCATCACTATTCAAAATTTTTGTTTTTTTATCGGGTCCGGTATAATCATAAATGGAAAGGGTTTTCATATTAAGAATATTCTCTAATAAATAAAGCATATCCATCCGCTCGGTGCCCCAAATGTGGTAGTTATATTCATCATATTTTCCGTGCCAACAAGGGCGACGAAAACGAGTTTTTTGTGGAATTCCCCAAAGTCCTGTAACCTCATCACGACTAACTGCAAATTCTTTTTGCAAAAACTGCCGGGCTTTCTCCGGATACTGACCGTTAGGATATCTTTCAAGTTCCACCAAATGTAAAATAAAATCATCGATAATATCGGTGGGCACCCAAGGTGAGCCAAGGGTAATATAAATATCATCAGCTGCAATACTGGGATTGAGTAGCGCTTCAATAGCTTTGATATTATCCTCAAAATAACCAAGATATTCTTCGTTGGCTTCTTTTGCCAGATGATATTTATGAAGCAGATTTCCCGAAAGATATTCCTCCGCCGTTTCCCAACCTTTATACCAGCATTCATTCCAATGGAGAGGATTTTGATAAATAGAGCCTTTGAGTTTTTTAATCACCTCTTTTTCTTCTTCTCCGGTGATGGACGCAATAAATTCAATATCTACAATGCCAAGGGAATCAATGGAATAGAGCAGTGCATCTCCAACACTATCACAATGAATATTGGCGCGGTAGTCATCCTTGAAGGAGTTTTCAAAATCAAGCGGCAAATCCATCGCCGTAACTTCTTCCACGTGTTTTTTGTGCTTGGCAGCAGCACGGGCAGCCGCTCTTTTTTCAGCGGCAATACGGCGCTTTTCATCTTCCTCCATCTTTTTTTTAAGGAGTTCTGCTTCTCTTTCCTGAAGGCGGCGACGCTCCCGCTCTTTAATATCCAATTGAGCAAGCTTCATGGATTCGATGGCAATATCCAAATCCTCAGCCGAAAAAATTTCCGTGCCGTTCTTTACGTTTTCATAAAAAGAAAAAAGCGTTTTTCTCTTTTCTTTCGCAAGTTCTACCGGATTAAGCGTGGTAGATATACCTTTTTGTTTTTTGCTCATTTTTAACTCTCCCTGTATTTTCTAAGGATATTTTACAAGAACTCATGCACTTGTTTTGGCACATTAATCCTTTATCACTTTTGCTTTACAATCTTTAAACTTTTTTTGGTATACCCAGTTATCTTTTATGTGTATTTCTTTGAGTTTTGCACAATTTATAAAGCTTTCAGTATCAACCGCAGTGTGCTCAGGAAATTCTATAACCTCCAAAGAAAGGCAGTTTTCGAACGCTCCGGAATAAATCGTTATGCCGGAAGCCACTTTGTCGCTAAAACACACTTTCTCGAGCAAGTAGCAATTTTTAAAAGCTTTACTGTAAATGTTTGATATGGTCCAAGGCAAAAAAATCTTTTCAAGTGAAATGCAATTTTCAAAAGCGCTTGGACAAATATTAGCAATGTCAGGGATATCTATTTTTACAAGGGATGTACAATTGAAAAAAGACCCGCGACGGAGCAGTATTCGATTATGCGGAAATACAATTTCCTTTAAATTCTCACACCCCGCAAAGGCATATTCTCCGATTTCTGTTAGTCCTTTATTGATTACCAGCTTGGTAATATCTGTCCGACCTTCATACGCCCTTTCCGGCAAATGCTTTAAATCGCTTCGAAGATAAACGATCTTTTCAGGAACATCGTTTTGTTTCTTATCTTTAAACGCTTCTGGCTCTGCTGCTTGTATTCTTTTCTGTTCGCGTAATTTCAGCTCTTCTTTGGCGAGTTCCATCGTCTTAATGGCGAGGGCCAGATCCTCGACCGATAACACCTTCGTGCCGCTTTTTATGTTTTGATAAAAGTTAAAAAGCAATTTGTTTTTTTGATTTGTGTCGGACATGGTTCATTGCTCCTTTATCGTTCTGAAAATATTATAAAAAAATCGATGCACCAATTATGGTGCATCGAAAATACGTATTACCGATTGATTTTAATCCAATTTTGAATAAGCTCTTCCGTAATTTCCATTCCCTGATCGGATGCCCTTTCGATATATTCGCAAAGCTTAGAATAAGTGGGCATATCAATTCCAAAATGGATTACCATATTGTACTCGAAAATCTCATCTTCATCGATATCCTCCGGAATTAACATCTCTCGCTTAAATTTTACGTCAAATTCCTTCCCATCATATTTTTCATTCAAACGATCCGTAAAAGCAAGCGTATGATTGTTAACGCACCACTCACGCTCTTTTTCGTAAATGGGGACCAGTAAAAGAAAAGTAACTTCCCCATCAAGCTCTGTAAGCTTTGTGGAAAAGGGAACTTTAATTAAAGCAAAATAGTCATATCCAAATGTCTCTTTGAACGCATTGGATGCACTCATAGTATGGCCGTTGCCAAGCCATGTTTCCTCTCGGAACGGAAATTTGCTGATGGAAACAAGTTCATTATAGATTATACAACGTTCTTTTGATGAAAGTTCAATGTCGGAAGATGCAAACATCACCAATTCGCATCGATCGGTCTTCACGGGCGCATTCATTTTTCTTGCACCCATGCCGAAAGTTACAAAAGTATTCTTCTCTTTGTCGTTCATACACATGATATCAGTGTGCACATAATCGCTTTCTATTTCGTGCACAATTGAATCAAAATCTTCACCAAAATGGTCGGATATAAAATTCTGAATTTCTTCACTTTGCTTTGCCGTATAAGTAATGGGCATGTTTTTCATTTCTTTCTTCCTTTCAATTATTGTAACTGTACTTTTTTAAGATCTACATAAAGTTCTGATGTGGCATCATCTTGTCCGAATCGGTCATCAACATACAGAAAATAATCTTTGATTTCACTCATATCAAACATATTGGTATAAATTTTTGGATCATAACCATTGATTGGTCCGTCGCATTCACCACATAAGTTCATCGTGCCGTCCAAAATCTCTACCGCTATCATACCATCTTCATAGCATAACTGTTCAAATTCGGAAACGTTATATGCTTTTCCTTCAAAAATCCTCATTAACGCTTGATAGATTGTATCGAGAGTAGATTTTTTTAAAAAATTTTCCATAACTTCATCCTCTTCTTCCGGTTCCCATGCATCTTCAAGATAGTCCTTGAAATAAATCATGTTGCCTTCGCCGTCAAACATCGCATTTTTGGAAAACGCCAGTTCTTTCAGTTTCTTTCTGAGCGATTTTTTTGCATCGTTAAAGTTTTCAAACGTAAAGAATTCCGTTTTAATATCGCCCATCGTTTCACAAACATTGGGTAATGATGTTTTTACTGATAATACCCACACACTTTTCATTTTCTTTTCCTCCAATATAGGTCGTATTTTGTCTTTCGACATTTGTATTGTATCACGTACAATGTACCAAATTTGGTGCGATGTTTCTGTTATAGTAGGATTTGCAGAATGCAATACGTTTTTCCCTTTATGTTCTGCCGCATAATATAGCACAATTTCGAAAGGAGTGAATTAAGATTAGTTTTCATCAGTTGTAATTTTTGAGAAGATATGGTATAATTAAAAAAAGATTTAAGGAGTGCTTATAAATGAAAGATGTTTGTTACAAAAAACTGATTGGTGAGATTTTCGGACCTCAATTGGATGAGTAAAAACCTATTATCGATGCTGACGGCTTAGCGAAAGCAGTAGAGGAAGCGATGAACACCTTGACCGCCGAACAACAAGCTGCGGTGAAAGCCATTTGCTTTGACGGCAAGGATGGCGACAAACAAGCATATGCAATGGCGTTGCGTTCACTTAAACACCCTTCGATCTCTCGCACGCTTTGTCAGTACGTAAAGTTTGCAGATGAATAACCGGAATATAAAACCCGCCCAATTGGGCGGGTTTTATATTCTAATCAATTTCGCCGTATATTTTTGAAAATGCGTCGATTGAATATATGTGTAAAAAGGGCTTGTGCTTATTATGTATGCACAAACCCTTT
>JAZQAR010000172.1:0-2852 GCA_045545315.1 Eubacteriales bacterium
TGTCGGATGGCGAGCATTTTTAACACAGTTTTACGCCAAAAGCTTGGATTTTAAGGCGGTTATTCCTTACGAAGGGTCGCCCAAGGCTCATCTGCTGCTTTTTTATTTGTCGAAGGCGGGGTTGATGCGGTAGTAGTTGGAGTGATCCAAATGCCGCTTGACCTGACCCAGAGCTTCACCGAAGCGCTGGAAGTGGACGATCTCCCGCTCCCTCAGGAACTTGATGGGATCCCGAACGTCCGGATCCCGGATCAGCCGCAGGAGATTGTCGTAGGTGGTGCGTGCCTTTTGCTCCGCCCCCATATCTTCGGTCAGATCCGTAATGGGATCGCCCTTGGATTGGAAGGTCAGGGCGTTCCAGGGCACGCCGCCCGCCGATTGGGGCCAGACCCCGGCGGTATGATCCACGTAATAATCGGCAAAGCCCTGCTTTTCGATCTCGTCGGCAGAAAGCCCCTTTAAAAGTTGACGCACCATGGTAGACACGATCTCCATGTGGGCGAGTTCTTCCGTTCCAATATCAGTTAGCGTGGCTGCAACCTCGCTATAGGGCATGGCGTAACGCTGGGAAAGGTACCGTTGCGAAGCACCGAGTTCTCCGTCGGGCCCGCCGAATTGTATATGGTTATAATAGGTCTACATTATGAAATGTCGAATACTGGAGGTATTCGTCTAATAATGCAGGAAATCCGCAAAGCCATTTTAAAAACCATATACTGATGTTGGAGGTCGAAATAAAATGAAAACTATCATTGAACAAACATTACACAACTTAGGCGTTACAAGAAATTATCGTGGATATCGCTGCACCTTGGTGGCGGTGCAAATAGTCCTGGAAAACGAAGACTGTATGATCAATATGATGCAAGGACTTTATACCCCGGTTGCAGAGATCATCGGGTGCCCAAGACATTCCATTGAACGAAACATTCGTACCGTTATCAATCGTGTGTGGAACGTCAATCGCCCGCTTCTTTTTCGGCTGGCCGGTTTCCCGATGGTGATGCAACCAACTGTCGGTGAGTTTGTCGATATCATCGCCACACACATTATACGCACTTGCCGCATTCAAGTCAAGTAACAGGGCCCCCGGAGAAGTCCGGGGGTCATTCTCTATTCAAAGCTTCATTGATCAACCGCTGAATAAATCCATTCACGCTTTCCCCATTTGCCTCTGCATATTTTTTGATCACTTCTTTTTGCCCCTTCGGAACTGTTAAATTGATCCGATCATATGCCTTTTCATTCCATTTGTTTTTTACTGCAGCCGATGTTTTTGCCATTGGTAATCCTCCTTTATTTTTTTCACCAAGGGGATTGACTTTAAGTTACTTTTGATTTATAATTATTGTGCTTTGTGATTGACTCTGTGTTTTTCCTTTATTGGATTTCACGGGGTCTTTCTTTTTTTCAATCTTTATGGTTAACTTGATCTCTAAAGTCATTCGCATCACCTTCAAATATTATGTTTGCTGTTGCGTGACTTTTTAAGGTGTCAACCCCCTTGGCTTGATTATATTATATCATACTTGCGCAAGTATGTCAACACTTTTTTCATATATTTCAATATTTTTTAAAAAAGCAAAAACGCCGCCGATCTGTTGAATCGGCGGCGTTTCTCCATTAAAGCCCTTTAGCACGAACGATCATTGCCAAGACTTCAATCTTCGTGGGGGTGTCATTAGGGTGGAGATATCCATCCGCATCGCCTTTGACGATTCCGGCGGTTTCCGCCTTTTCTACAATTTTTTCATCCTTTGCCCATTTAGGCACCTGATTATAATCCTTAAACATATTCGCAACCTCCTTGATCTGAAAATCTGCGCTGTCGTATTCACCAATCCTATTGGGGATCCCAAGGTATTCAGTGGGATCGATCACGGTCGTCCTGTTTTGGAGTTGGTAATGCAGGTGGGTTCCGGTGCTGTTCCCGGTGGAGCCCATCAGCCCGATCACCGTGGTACGATCCACCTTCTGCCCCTGCTTCACGTACACCTTTTCAAGGTGGCATAAAATATGCCGTCTACCGGCCTCGTCGCCAATCGAGATGTAATTTCCCCAACCGTTGGGATCGTAGGCTACCAGGCGAACGGTGCCGGTGCAGGTGGCAAAAATACGGCGGTCCGGGGCAACAAAATCGATGCCCTGGTGACCGTTGGCCCAATATTTGCCCTTTTGCCCAAAGGTAGCGGTGATCATAAAATCACCAGTGATCGGCAGGTTCGTCATGCTCTGTCACTCCTTCCACCGTATCGCCCAGCTTGTCCAGCTGCTCCTTGCCCACTGTTAATAGTCTGATGATCCATTTGGGGAAGGAATTCGGGCTGATCTTATAAAAATTCTCGCATACCGAAATGCATTCTGTAAAAATAATGTAAAACCCGATAATACTGGAGAACAGCAGATGACTGATATGGATCTCAAAGCCCACGTGCTTCACCGCCATGGGGATCAGATAGTCCAGGAACACCCCGAAGCCCAGCATCAACAGCATGGTTCCTTTTTTGCTTACGCCCTTTCGGGCCTTATCGCTGTTCCAGCCCTCGCCGGTCATCTTTGCGGCGATGATCCCGGTGACGAAGTCGAACGCCAGGGCGATGGATGTAAACACGATGATCGGCCAGTAGAGTTCAAACATAGCAGCCACGCAGCTGCAGGCCATTGCGATTAAAAACTTGATCTTTTCCATTTTCTTATTCCTTTCTTAAACGACGTCCGGCCCTTTGGTGAAGGCGCCGGTGCCGGCATTTTCAAAAAATCGGCGGCTGACGGTATCGTAGGCGCCGATCACTTGATCGGATTTACGGTAGCAGGGTATGAAATTGCGGATCAGTTTTCCGCCGGCATCGGTC
>JAZQAR010000173.1:0-9861 GCA_045545315.1 Eubacteriales bacterium
CAGACCGAGGTTTACCAAAAGGTGCCTTACCGCCATTGGTTCTTCGGTCATTGGCATAAGGATCTGGAACTGGAGGAGGAACGGGCCACCGCCCTATTTGGTCAAGTAATTTCATTGAAGGATTGATTCTTTTGTAATTATAATATATAATAGAATATATTTATAATTAAAGAGAGGGAAAACCATGATCACCCAGGAAGCCATTCAGCAACATCTTGATAATATCGACGTGCATTTCGCCAATAACGACCATGCTGCCATCTTCAACGAAGCAAAGTTATTGAGCGAGGGCACTAACGGGCAGTATTCCTACTTTTACGGAGCCTGCTATCTGAACGGATGGGGCACCGAAACCAATTTGGCGCTGGCTGCCCACTATCTGGTTATGGCGGCAAATCATCGGGATACTTATAATTATGCCTGCTATCTGGCCGGCCTGGCCTTTTACCGCCAACGGAAATATCCCGAAGCCATCGAATGGTTGATCAAGGCGGAAAAGGAAGAGGTAACGGATGCCCCCCTCTTTTTGGCGGATTCCTGCGCCGGGGTGGCCCTGGAACTTTGGAATAAGGTTCGCTACTACTCCATTCCCAGCGAGTTTGCCGAAGGGGTTAAAATGGTCAAGGCGCACCTCTTTTTGGCCATTGAAAAATATATGGTCGGCGCCGATGCCAGCCCCAACATCATCAATAACGACCTGTGGTTAGGCTTTGGCCGAATGGCCCTGCTCTTGTATAACCTTTCCTCCAGCGGTGTGCTGGATGCCGACGAGCTGAACGGCGACTCCCTGATGGATATGTTCGATGCGGGGATGCATATGATCGGCGCCAAATGGGATATGGACGCCCATAACGAGATCTTCGGTTACAGCATCGAGATCTGCGACTTTATGGCTGAGCGGGGCGCCGAGCTGGTGGCGGAATACTTCCGTGCCTATCTTTCCCTTTTGGAAAGCGAGCGCCATAAGTCCGCCGAGGCCTTCTACCGTGCCAGATGGCATATGAAACGGGTCGGTGAACTGCGGAACCAAATGGATCCCCTGGCGGCCAACCAGGTGGTCATCGCCATGCAGGATATCGACGATAAATACCGGCTGGTGGAGCATAAATACGGCAATGCGGTATTGGGAATGATGCGCAACGGCAGATTGCCCGACCTGACGGTCTCCTACGGCCAGGGCAAGGCGCCGGATCCACAAAGCTGTCAAAACTTTATGCAGATGCTTTATCACGAGCAGGCCATGGCCAACGCCCCTCAAAAGGCGGCGCCCTCCGGCGGGAAAGCCGGTGGATTTTTGAAGAATCTGTTTAAGTTTTAATCGGCGGGAGGGAATTTCTGATGACCTTGATCATTGCTTGCGTTATTATTGCGGTGCTGTCGATCTTTTTCACAAAGCTGCGGGCTTATATGAGTTTTTGCACCCTGGTGATGGGTGGCCCCTGCCTTTTGGTGGGGCTCTTCGACAGGGATTGGATGATGATCGCCGTCGGCCTTTTCGGGTTGGCCTTTGCCTTTGCTTCGGCGTACCTGTCCGTCCGTTGGTCGGAGCCCAGCCAGCGCCCCACCCTGATGTTCCGCTATTTCGTTTACGGATTATTGCTGTTCGTGAAGGTGACGGGCATTATGCTGATCATCTTTATTCCCCTGGTGAAGGGGCTGAATACGGTGCTCCGCAGTTATGAGGAGATGATCCTGGTGGATCAGGCGGGCAACCAAATGGGCACCGTTTTTGTAAACAGCGATATGAAGGATGCCATGGGCAATCAATATGATCGCCACGATCCCTATTAAGGAGAATGATAGTATGAAGCAGAAAAAGCAGTATTTTGTAATGCCCTTTGTTTTTTTGGCCTTGTTTATTCTTTGGACAATTTTAGTGAAATTCGTGGACGTGCGAGCCATTGGCCCCGGAGGGTCTCAGGTGGGTTTTGCCGGGCTGAACGGCTGGTTCCATGCCCTGACCGGGGAGCATATGGCCATTTATGATCTGACCGACCTGGTCAGCCTTTTCCCTCTGGCTTTGGTGGGCTGCTTTGGGCTGTTGGGCCTTTGGCAGCTGATCAAGCGCAAGAGCCTTTTGAAGGTGGATTGGGATATTTTAGCCCTGGGTGGCTTTTTCCTGCTGGTGATGGGTGCCTTTTTGTTCTTCGAGGTGGTGGTGATCAATTACCGCCCCCTGTTGATCGAGGGCAAGCTGGAGGCCTCTTACCCCTCCTCCACCACCATGCTGGCCATGAGTGTCTTCCCGGTGGTGATGCTGCAGTTCCAAAGCCGCATCCGGAATAAGGGACTCCGTTGGGCGGTTCTGATCTTCTTGGCGGCTTTTATGGCCTTTATGGTGATCGGCCGTTTGATCAGCGGCGTTCATTGGCTCACCGATATCATCGGCGGTGCCCTTTTGAGCACCGGGCTGGTGCTGTTGTATGCCGCCACCGTAAAATGCCTGAAGAAGGAATAACCCGATGTTAGAAGCATTAAAAGAACAGGTCTGGCGGGCAAATTTAGCCCTGCCCAAACACGGGTTGGTCACCTTTACCTGGGGCAACGTCTCCGGCATCGACCGCAAGAGCAGTCTGGTGGTGATCAAGCCCAGCGGAGTCGATTACGAAAATATGACCGCCGAGGATATGGTGGTCGTGGATTTAGAGGGAAATCTGGTAGAGGGCAAATGGAAACCCTCCTCCGATACCCCCACCCACCTGGTGTTATATCGCAATTTTGAGGAATTGGGCGGCATCGTCCATACCCATTCCCGGTGGGCCACCTCCTTTGCCCAGGCGGGCAAGGGGATCCCGGCTTACGGCACTACCCACGCCGATTATTTTTACGGTGATATCCCCTGTACCCGCAAAATGACCCCCGCGGAGATCACCGGGGCATACGAGACAGAGACCGGCAACGTGATCGTGGAAGCCTTCCGAGGGAAAAATGCGGCGGATCTGCCGGCGGTGCTGGTCCATTCCCACGGCCCCTTTGCCTGGGGGACCGACCCGGATAATGCCGTTCATAATGCGGTGGTGTTGGAGGAGCTGGCCTTTATGGCCTTCCATACCCAAGCTCTGAATCCGGAGATCGGCATGATGCAGCAAGAGCTTTTGGATAAGCATTACCTGCGTAAGCACGGCGAAAATGCCTATTACGGGCAACAAGAAAGAAAGATCAGATGAAGTCATGAATGGGCTGATTTTTAATATTCAAAAATTTTGTACCAAGGACGGCCCGGGGATCCGTACCACCGTATTTCTGAAGGGATGCCCCCTAAACTGCGCCTGGTGCCATAATCCGGAATCCCAAAAAAGGGAGCCGGAGCTGCTCTACCATCCGCAAAAATGCTTGAATTGCGGCCGGTGTGCCGCAGTATGCCCCGTGGGAGCACATACCCTTGGAACGGAACACTTACTTGACCGGGAAGCTTGCAGAGGCTGTGGGGCCTGCGCAGCGGAATGCCCCGCCCAAGCCCTGGAGCTTGCAGGGCAGGAGCGGTCGGTGGAATCGGTGCTGGAGGAGGTTCTGCGGGACCGTGTCTTTTATGAGAACTCCAGCGGGGGCTTGACTCTTTCCGGCGGGGAGCCTTTGGCACAGCCGACCTTTACCTATGAACTGCTGCGGCAGGCCAAGGAGCAGGGGCTTCATACCTGCCTGGAGACCTGCGGCTTTGCCCCTACCCCGGTGTTGATGCAGATCGCCACCGTTACTGACCTCTTTTTGTTTGATTGGAAGGTGACGGAGGATCCCCTGCATCAACAGTATACCGGCGTGAGCAATCAACTGATCCGACAAAATCTGCAGGCTCTGGATCAGGCGGGCGCCGCCATTATCCTGAAGTGCCCCATCATCCCCGGGGTCAACGATACCCCGAGCCATTTTGCGGGGATCGGCGGGCTGGCTGAGTCCCTGGGTGGAATTCAGGGGATCGAGATCGAGCCCTACCATCCCTTAGGCATCAGCAAAGATGAACAGCTGGGGCGGAGCCCCAAGACCTTCCCGGTGCCGACGGAGGCGCAGATCGAGAGCTGGCTCCGGGCGATCCAAAAGGAGACCCGGGTGCCGGTGAAGCGAGCGTGAATTTTTGGGAATTTTTTAAGAAGGATCCCGCCTTTTACAGGGGATCCTTTTTTTATATAATGAAATCAAAGGAGTGATAACGATGGATCAACTGCAATTAGGTGTTGCCCGCCGGGTGATCACCCCGGAGGTGGGCTGTCAATTATACGGCTATCGGCCGGACCTTTTTTCAAAATGTGTTAACGACGACCTGACCGCCACCGCCTTTTATTTCCGACAGGAGGGACGGCAGGCGCTGATGGTGAGCCTGACCCTTTGCCTGATGAAAACGGAATTATCCGCAAGGATCCGAGCCTTGCTGGAGGAGCGCCTGGGGATCCCCCGGGGGCAGATCCTGCTTTCGGTCACCCATACCCATTCCGGCCCCAACGTTTGCGGAACCACCGGCTGGGGGGAGATCGACCGACCCTATTGCGACGGCATTTTGATCCCCCGTATCCTGGAGGCCGCCCAAGAGGCGGTGGAAAAGGCCCGCCCGGTACAGATGGGGATGGCCGTTGGGGATAGCCGGGTGGGGATCAACCGCCGGGAATGGCGGGAGGATCGTATTCGCCTGGGGCAGGATCCCAAGGGCCCCTTTGATCCTAAAATGACGGTGCTTTCTTTCGTCGATACAGCGGGTACGCCGGTGGCGAACCTGATCCATTACGGTTGCCACGGCACCGCCGCCGGCGGCAATCAGGAGATCACCCGGGATTGGTCCGGGCTGATGACCGATGCGCTGGAATATAAGACCGGGGCGGTGACCGCCTTTTTCAACGGCCCCGAGGGGGACGTGGGCCCCCGCCTTTCCAATGGGAAAACCACGGGAGATCTGACCTACGTCTGGGAGCTGGGTGCCCAAGCCGCCCGGGATGCGATGCAAATTTACCAAACCATCGAACGGTATGAAACCGTTGATTTGGGTGTAGAGAACGGGATCTTGTCCGTTCCTTTGGATCAACGGATCGATCGGCGGGAGGCTGCCGCTCTGCTGGAGAAATTCCGGGGAGAGACCGTCAACCGCCGCGGGATGATCCGGGAATATGCCGAGAACGTGCTCCGTGCCTACGAGGAGGGCACCGCCGAGCAGCCCGCCCTGGAGCTTCAACAAACGGTCATCGGGCTGGGGGATGCGGTGTTTGTATCCACCCCCTTCGAGCTGTTTTCCACCATTGGTATGCGGATCGACGAGGGGGCGCCCCATAAAAAGGTGCTGACCCTTTCCAACGCCAACGGCAGCGAGGGCTATTTTGTCACCCCGGACGCCCTGCCCGAGGGAGGCTACGAGGTGGATATGTTCCTTTACGGCCACCTGCAGCCCTACCACCCCACCGCCGAGGAAGAACTGATCCGCCAAACCCTTCAACGGATTCGGAAGTTAGATTAAAAATTTCGGAACATACGTTCGTATGTTAGCAGAAAAAGGCTGTACAGAACCTCTGTACAGCCTTTTCATTTTATCTTATACCATAGTGATAATTCTTTTGCATCGTTTTTTTGCGTAAGCAAGGGCGATTTTGGTGCCACTTTTTCGAGCGGATGTTGCCTCCTGCCCATTGCAATATATGATGCAATAATGGCTATGGTCGATCATTTCATAATTACGCTCAACGTAGGCGGCTTTGCCTGAATTCAGTATATTTTCGGGGTAATAGGTGTCATCGTAACTTTCCAGCAAATAGTTTTTATAATGTTCGCTGATATACGGATATTCGGCTCGCACATAAATCCGTTTTATATGTGGGTATTTTTCTTTTAACTCCGTAACGACTTCAAGGCACAGACTATCAAAACGACTCTTGCTCCCAAAAAGAAACGTATCAACCTTTTCGTTTGTGATTAGTTTTTCGATGACCTTAGTCAGCCGGCATTTTAGTTCATCGGTTTCTTTTATGGTTCTATGGCCGATAAAGCAGCAAGTATTCTTCAACATAACTTCTTCCTCCAAAAAATTACTGGATATACCGTATATCTATTTTGAACATTGTAACACATAATATGCCTAAAATAAATATACAATATATTTATTATGAGGTGGATTTATGGCCATAAAGAGTGTTTCAATTAGAATTGAAGAAGAAATGTTGAATAAAATCGCTTATATTGCGGATTACGAAGGTAGAAGTGTTAACAGTCAGGTGCTTGTACTGATAAGAGAACGCATTAAAACCTTTGAAGATACAAACGGTGCTATTGACGGCAATATCGCTCCCGCTGCAAACGTAAAACCCACTCGCAAGTAACAAAAAACGCTCTGCTGAAATTCAGCAGAGCGTTTTTTATCCTTCAAAGGCAATCTCTTTTTTGTTCCGACCCCGGTTGATCTTTTCTTGTTGATGGGCGGCGGCCTGGCGGGCAATTTCTGCGTAGGTCTTCGCCAGGGGATCACCGTCCAGCTCCAAAAGGGTATTTTCCAGTTCCAAAAGTTCCTCGGGGGTGGCCAGCAGGTTGATGGGGAAATAGGGAGGTGTGCCGTCGTTTACCGAGGGCAGGACATCGCCCACGCCCTTGAAGACGTTGGTGCCCTTGGGCAACTGTCCCTCAAAAAGAACGGTGGTCAGCCGGGTGGCAAAGTTCTCGTCGTAGAGGGTGGCGGGGCCAAAACTGTTCCATAGCCGATCTCCGAACAGAAAGATGGCCGGCGGGATGGTAGAGCGGAAATGGGGGTGATCCTCCCAGGCGCAACAACAGCCGCCGATGACACCGCCCTGATTTTCGGGGGCCACCCGAGGGTCGGCGGTATAGCCCCAGCCGGCAAGCCGCTCGGTTTTTACGTAGCGATCCAGATAGGTGGCGGGATAGTTGGAATTCAGCACGGCAAAGCCATCCTCCACGTAACCGTCGATGGAAAGGCCGATGATCTTTTCCTTGCCAAGAGGATTATCCTTGCGGTAATAGTGGACAACGATATTCCGCTCCAGAAAATCGGGAGCGGCGCCGGGCTTCAGATCGGCATTCCAGAGCATAGCCACCTTGCCCAGCTTGTTCACAATTCGGTTCACCCGCTCCACCCCATAGAAGAACAGTTCCCGATAGGTGGTGAAGCCCATCTTTTCGGAAAGGGCCCGGCAATGGGGGCAATGATCCCAATAGACCGTCTTGGGGGAAACCGCCCGCATATCGTATTCATCACCGCCGATATGGATCACAGGATCCGGGAAGAGATCGGCGATCTCGGTCAATACCTTTTCGATGACCTCGTAGGTCTTTTCCTGGCCCACACAAACGGCAAAAAGGGCGTTGGGATCTTCATCCCCGGGGCAGTTGATGCCTGCCGTTTGGGCGAAGGCGGTGGCGTGGGAGAGCACCTCCACAAAGGGGCAAACGGTGATGCCCAACTCCTCCGCATAGGCCACCATGGCCCGGATCTCCGCCTTGGAGTGTTTTAAATTCTCCTCCCCGTAGCCGTGCCAATCGGGATAAGACTTCAGTTGGACGTTACATCCGGGGCCCTCCATAAAATGGAACTGCAGAACGTTCATCCGTGCCAGAGCCATCCGGCGCAGATGGGCGTGGATCTCCTCCATGGGCATCCAGACCCGGCCGGAGCTTTCCAGCATCATTGCCCGATAGGAGGCATCGGGCCAATCTTCGAGCTCGCCGCAGGGCAACCGATCCCGTACCCTGTTATTGATGAAAAGCTGGGCCAGGATGGTGGCGGCATTCCGGGCGCCTTCTTTGTCCCGGCAACGGATCTCCATTCGATCCGGCAGAATGCGGATGGCACAATATTCGCCCTTGCCCGAAAAGACGGGAGCCACGGAAAGGATCACGTTTGCTTCCTCCCGCCCGACGGAGACGGCGGAGATCTCCGGCAACAGCGCCATCAGGGTACGGGCGAAGGGCTCCCCTTCGCCTACGGTGAAGATGCGCAGGGCTTCAAACTGAAAAACGCCCTCAAAAACCTTCACCCGCTTAGGAGTGGGGATCATCTCAAAATTCATTGGTGCAACCTCCTGTTTTTTTTTATGATTCCATAATCCACCGACGGTCCCTGGGGCAAAGGATCAGCTTTTCCCGGCTCATATGCTCGTCCAGCACGTCCATGGCGTTGGTGGCCAGCGCCCGGCAGGGGGCAATTTGGCTTGCCTCCTCCTCGGTCAGGTTGAAGATGGTTTTTAAATTGCGGAAATGGTAGCCCTGGAGCCCCACCCGCAAAATCTGATCCTCGGCAATGGGCTTGCCCCGGAAGGTCAGTTCCCGGATGGCGCCGCCCTTGATCACCAGCCGCACCCCGGCGGAAAATTGATAAAATTCGCTGTGATCCCCCTCCAGCGCCTCCGGGCGGAAGAGGTAAGAGATCATCGATTTAAACTGCCTGCCGGTCAGAGTCAGCTGGTATACCTCATCCTCAAAGGGGAACATCTGTTTCAGATCCCGCAGGGTGACCAGAGGGCCCAGCTCCGGCCGCCGCAGACTGCCGGAGGCCAACAGCATAATATCCAGCCCCAGCCCCCGCTGTAAAAGATCGGCAAAGATCTTGCCCAGTTCCGTCTCCCGATCCCGGGCGGGGTGGGTGTAGCACCGGGCAAAGCGGGTGATATAGCGGCTGTATTTTTGGCTGGTGGCCGCATTGTATTTATGGATCAGCTCCTCCAGGTCTTCGTCCCGGGGGCAATGGCTTTCGTCAATGGGGATCAGTTGCCATTGATAGGATTCAACACAGTTTTTCTCGGTATCGATCACCAGGTCGAACCGCCCCAGCTGGTCGGTGCCGCTGGCGGCCTGCACGATGGGAATCCCCGCCACCAGGCAGGGCTCCTGCAGCAGGCTGTGGCTGTGTCCGCCTACGATCAGGTCGATGCCCCAACGGGGATCCAGCATCTCTGCCAGTTCCTTATCTGCTTCCAGACCGATATGGGTCAGCAAAACGGTCAGATCGATATCCTCGGTCTGATAGGCGTTGCAGATCTTGCCGATCTCCTCCGCCGCCTCCTTCACGTCCACGAAGGAGCCGATCAGCCGATCCTGCCGGGCCTGATCCAAAACGCTTTCGGTCAGCACCCCGATGAACAGGATCCGGATGCCGTCCAGCTCCAGGATAAAATGGCTGTTGAACAGCCGCACCTGGTTGGTGGTCAGGTAGAGGTTGGCGTTGATGATGGGGAACCGGGCGCATTTTTCCAAAAACAGCAGATGCCCGATGCCGTAATCCACCTCGTGATTGCCCAGGGTGGCCACGTCCGGCCCCAACATATTCATGATCTCGATGGTGGAAAGCCCCTTGTATTCGCTATCGATCACCGAACCCCGCAGCATATCTCCGGCGATGGCATAGACCACGTTATCCACCTCGGCCCGCACCTTCTGGATATAGCCGGAGAGCATAGAGACTCCGCCCACCAGCTTGCCGTTGCTTTGCTCGGCCAAAAAATCGCCGTGCATATCGTTGGAATGTAAAAGGGTCAAGGTTTTTAAATGCTTCATGAACCCACCTCCCGGTCAACTTCTGTTTTTATTATAACAAACAGCGCCGAAAAAGTCACCAAAAATAAAAAATGCGGAGCAAAGGGGCCGTTTTCTTAAGGACAATGCTTTATAAAAAGCAGAATTTGCTTATAACGCTAAAAAACTCCCCGAATGAGCATTCTCATTCGGGGAGTTTTTTGTCGATATATTGCTTCGCAATGCGATATTTTTTCTGACGAAAAATCGATATATTTACCTTACGGTAAATTCGATATGATATAAATCCCTCCACGCCCCGCAGGGCATATCGAGTGCGTAGCACATATCGAGTTGCGTTAGCAACATATCGAAAATCCCGTTAGGGATTTATATCGTTGCATTGTGTCCCTTGGGACACAATGCTAA
>JAZQAR010000174.1:0-4838 GCA_045545315.1 Eubacteriales bacterium
GTTCCAAAAAAATGCCCGATAAAGACAAAACAGGGCAACAAAGACAAAGAAAACGGCGTACTCATATAAAGAAACCGTAAAAGACAAGGCAGTCATGGCCAACGAACCGACCAATAAAATACACCACCCAATAAAAAAGGCCAGCCGTTTGCCGCTATAATGACTTTCCTTGGTCCACTCCTTCAAAAGAGGCCAGTCTATTTTGTATTCATTGCGCATAAAAAATCATCTCCTTAGGGGTATTATAGCATACTTGCGGCGAAGCCGCAATCTTTATTCATTATTCATCAGCCGAAGGCGACTTCATTTTTCATTATTCATTCGAAAATCCATCCTCTGTTTAATGAATAATGAAGGATGAAAAATGAATCGTGAATAATACAAGCCAAGAGAACTGATCTAAAAACCCGATTTTCTTTAATTAATAATTGTTTTCAATGCTTTAAGTTCGTTTCCGTTCATAACAGGCAGGAAATCGAAATGATCATATTTCAGATCGGGGTGTTCGCAATAAACTTCATCGTCTATAAGAACAATCGCCCTTTTACAAATATCGCCATTCAAAAAAGCGTTACATTCTTCAATCGTTTCTTCAACATCTGATTTTATATCAATATATTCGTCTTCGATTTCTACTGTCCAAATATTCCTTTCTGCATCAAAACAAGGTTCATAATCAATCAATATAAGAATATCTTTATAAATAAAATAACCATGCCCAGTAAATGATTCAAAATTGCTTCTGTAATAATCAACGGGAAGGTTGTTTTTCTTAATCATATCATAAAATTTGATGTAATAAGACGATGTGCATAACCACGAATATTTTTCGTGTGTATCTTTATAATATCGAGTTCTTTTATATTTATAATAATCAAATGGTGTTGTTATTAAAAGGCCTAATAAGAACAACAAAGCAATCGGAAAGAATAGAATTGTAAGTATAATATTTTTTGCATTTTTCATACGTTCACCGCCTCATGTGTATTATAGCATACTTGCGGCGAAGCCGCAATCTTTATTCATTATTCATCAGCCGAAGGCAACTTCATTTTTCATTATTCATTGAAACACCATTATCATTTAATGAATAATGAATAATGAATAATGAAAAATGAATAGTGAATAATACATGCCATACTTTTCCCCCTCTGGTATAGCACCAACAACAAACAATCACATAAGTGCCACACCGTTACAGCACGGCATATGATGTAACACACCACTTTCCCAAGATGGGCCGAACAGCGGGTCTGACATTTCCGGAACCGGGCCGGATTCCTTTAATCTGGCGCAGATCGGATCGTTTTTGCAGATCACTCAACTCTTTGCCTTGTTTTTTGCATAATCCTTCTACAAAATACAATCCATAAGCACAAAAGAAATAACCGGAAGGCTTTTACACCTTCCGGTTAAGTTGTCAAGAATCATTCCAGCCTGCCTCAAAGCGGTATCTTTCGGAGCTTTTTACTTATTTTTTATGAACGATTGCTGCAAATAAATGGGCTCAACGGGGACCGTTGCTTTCGCTTATTGGAAATTTGACAACAGATATTTTTCCGCTTCGGCACACCACAAACCGTTATTTTTCTTAACGATCTTATGGAGGGTTTTAAAACGCTCATCCTTTTTGCCCAATTCTTCAAATGCTTTAATCTCGGTCAGCGGCAAATTGATGTGTGTATAGATCAGTTTTTTTCCACCGGGGATCTCCGGCAAACGAAGGGTGGTGTCAATGGCCGCATCGATCCCGCCGATATGGGTGATCATAACAGCCGGCGTTATGCGTTTTTCCCCAATCAGACGAACAATATCTTTCATATCGCCGGTTGTGCTTCCGCTTGTGCCAACCACATGATGCTGGGCATAGTGAACGTTATAGAAATTAAACTTTGCGCTGAATTTTTGATCGATGGGCCCGGCAAAGAAATTAAGACATCCGTCAAAACCCAGGATCTCATCCGCCAACTCCACCACCGCCGATACCGGCGCATAAACAAACACGTCGTCATATCCGCTGCCACCCGAAAGCTCCAGCAATTCGTTTTTATCGGAAGAGGCAACAAATTTCAGTTCAATGCCATCTTTTTGGGCATCCTCGGGAGGAAATAGCTGCTTGGCTCTTTCCAATCTTTCCACACTCAGATCGGTCACAACCACCAACGAAGGCTTAACGTCTCCGTGCAGCGAGATATCAATAGCCACCAGTCCCATCGGACCGCAGCCGGCAAGAATTGCCACCTTACCGCCCGGCTTAATATTGGTATACGGATTTAATTCTTGATCCAAATGCAGATTCGCTTTATAGCCCCTTATCACACAAGAGGCCGGCTCAATAAGGGAGCCGTTAAAATACGAATCACTATCGATCTTGATCAAATAGCCGTTTTCGATCACGTGTTCACGAACGATGGAATACGTGGAAACGCCGCCAATTTCGCCAAAGGAATAACCCACGGTTTGCATACCGCCAAGGTACGAAAGAACAGGCGGCATCACCACCTTATCCCCCACGCTGAACGCATCCTTATACTTATCGGTCACCTCAACAACCTCAGCGCAAAACTCGTGTCCGATGATGACCGGGTTTTCGGCCACGTTATCCGGCACTCTTAAATGCTTGGCGCCCTGCTTGGCGGTCTTGTATGTAGACATACACACACTATCCGAAATGATTTTTATTAGGATCTCGCCGTCTTTAAGCCGGGGCAACTCGAACTCTTCCAGCCTCAGATCCTGTTCCCCGTAAAGTCGTACTGCTTTTGTTTTCATCGTCATTTCTCCTATACCCGATTGGCGCTGCCGAATTTTCTGATTTTGTCCTTTACCACTTCTTTCATCATCGCCATTGCATCTTCGTAAACAATAAACGGCCAAGCAGAAGGATTCTCCACAGAATTCAGTTTATCTTTAAGCCCCTTGTTGAGGGCACCCACAACGTCAGAGTATATATTGATCTTTGTTATGCCGTGCCGAATTGCATTTTGCATCTGGTCATCAGGCGTACCGCTTCCACCGTGTAAAACAAGCGGCCGGTCACAAAGGGCGGTGATCTCGTCCAGCCGGTCAATTCTAAGCTCCGGGGTTTTCTTGTATACCCCGTGTGACGTTCCAATGGCCACGGCAAGGGCATCTACGTCGGTCAGCTCCACAAATCGTTTGACCTCTTCGGGTACGGTCAGGCTCTCCCCCGGGTCGGTATCGGTTCCGGTTTCACTAATACTGCCAACACTTGCGTTTCCAACGTGACCCAGCTCCGCCTCCACAGTTATTCCGCGTTGATGGGCATACGCCGTTACCATTGCCGTATTCTTTGCGTTGTTCTCAAAATCAAGCACCGAGCCGTCGTACATAACCGAGCTGAATCCGGCATCGATGGCCCTTTTAATAAGCTCAAAATCCGTTGCGTGGTCCAAATGAAAGCAGATGGGAATATTAAAGAAGTTGGACGCCTCTTTTACCATCGACGGGATCAGGGACATCCCCTTGCCGGTCAAATCTACGCCAAGGCCCATCAGCAACGCCGGCGAGCGCTCCTCCTCACAGGCCTCTAAAACGGCTCTCATCATTTCATAGTTACTGATGTCAAAGGCCGGAATGGCATAATGATTCTTCTTTGCATCAGCAAGCATTTCCTTCATCGTTACGAGCATATGATTTCCCCCTTATATAAATTGACATCGCAATGCCTCTTGTGTATAATCATACTATACGAACATATTGTCGTCAATAAATGTTCGTTATGTTCATAAACAAACATTCAGCCAAACAAGGAGCACTCATATGGAACTCAATGTCAGACAACAAGAAATACTGGACATCTTATATGAAACGGGAAAAATCAGCGTTGTGGAACTTGCAAAACGGCTATACGTGACCGAAATGACCATCCGCCGCGACCTTTCATCGATGGAAAAGAGCGGATTCTTAAAGCGCTATCACGGGGGCGCCGTGCTTATGGCAAACCAACGGGAAATGCCTCTATCACACCGAATTATGTTTGATGAGAATGAGAAAAAGGCTCTTGCCAAAAAATGCTTGCCCTTTTTGCACGACGGAATGACGATTTTTATTGACAGTTCTTCAACCTGCCAATACCTTATCCCTCACGTTGCAACGTACAGGAATATGAAAATAATCACCAACTCTGTCAAAGCCGTTCTCACCGCCACAAGCCTACACATTCCCTGTGTTCTGATTGGTGGCGACTATTATGAACAAGATATGTGCCTTGTGGGGTCCATCGCCGAGCAATGTGCCCGGGAGCTTAACGTCGACATTGCCTTTTTCACCACCGCCGCCTATTCAGAGGACGGTGTGATCTCGGATTTTGACGAAAAACAGCTTTTTATAAGAAAGATCATTCTAAAAAACTCCGCCCAAAGTGTTTTCCTTTGTGAAAAAAATAAAATTGGCAAAAAGATGTTACACACCCTTTGCCGGAGCGAAGATCTTACCGCGGTTATAACCGTTGATGACTTTTAAACAAACCTTAGCGCTCCATCCAAACTTACAAAAACAAACCCATCCTATAAAAAGAAAAAATCGCAGATCCTGCGATTTTTTCTTGCTTTTTGTATTCCGAACTTTTTTACAGCCCTGTTTATTTATTGGCGCTGCGTTTTCGAGAGATCACCCGGCAAATCAGCGGAATCACGTTCCATAGCAGCACCCAAAGAATAAAGAGCGTAGCAATTATTCCTTCCCCCTGCAAATGAAAGGGCAGAAGGTGACACAGGATGATCCACAAAGCGTTATACGCAGCAAACAGCAGCTTGCCTTTCTCATCAACGATTATTTTGCTGTACCGTATGCAGTAAATGGGCAGTGCAACCATA
>JAZQAR010000175.1:0-8742 GCA_045545315.1 Eubacteriales bacterium
ATATGTTATAATAAAACGAATTAAAGTGGGGAGGTAGGGGCTTATGGTCGATCCGTTTCTGATTTTGGCAGCGCTGCTTTTGGCGTGGAACCTTGTCACCTTTGTGATGATGGGTGTTGATAAATATAAGGCCAAAAAGGGCGGCTACCGGATCTCCGAAAAGACCCTATTGCTTTCAGCACTCTGCTTCGGTAGCGCCGGGGCGCTTTTGGGGATGAATTGCTTCCGCCATAAGACCCGCCATTGGTACTTCCGCATCGGCCTGCCGGTGTTTTTAATCTTACAGATCGGCTTGGCGATTTTTCTGATCTACTGGCCCTTTTAAGAGGTAAGTATGCACATTCAACTATCCGATCATTTTACTTATAAAAAACTGTTTCGCTTCACCTTTCCCTCCATCGTGATGATGATCTTCACCTCCATCTATGGGGTAGTGGATGGTTTTTTCGTTTCGAATTTTGTGGGCAAGACCCCCTTTGCGGCGGTGAACTTCATCTTCCCGGTGCTGATGATCTTCGGGATGATGGGCTTTTTGTTCGGCACCGGCGGCGGGGCCCTCATCGCCAAGACCCTGGGGGAGGGCAAGCCCGAAAAGGCGAACCGACAATTTTCGTTCCTGGTCTATACCTCCCTGATCGTCGGGGTGGTATTTGGGGTAGGGGGCATTTTGTTGCTCCGTCCCATCGGTGCCCTGCTGGGAGCAGAGGGTGAACTCTTGGAAAACTGCGTGCTGTACGGGCGCATTATCCTGGCGGCCACCCCGGCCTTTGTGCTGCAGATGGAGTTTCAAAACTTCTTCATCGTGGCAGAGCGGCCCCAGTTGGGGCTGTGGTGCACGGTAGCCGCCGGGGTCACCAATATGGTGCTGGATGCTCTTTTAACGGCAGTCTTTCCCCTGGGATTGGTGGGTGCTGCATCCGCCACCGCCATCGGTCAGCTGGTGGGTGGGCTGATTCCCCTGATCTATTTCAGCCGTCAAAATTCCAGCCCCCTGCGACTGGGCAAGGCCAGCTTCGACGGAAAGGTACTGTTCCGTACCTTCACCAACGGCTCCTCCGAGCTGTTGACGAATATCTCCATGTCCCTGGTGAGTATGCTTTATAATGCCCAGCTGATCCGCTACGCCGGTGAAGACGGTGTGGCCGCCTACGGGGTGCTGATGTACGTCAGTATGATCTTTATGGCTATTTTTATCGGCTTTGCTGTGGGCTCTGCTCCCATTGTCAGTTATCATTATGGGGCAGGGAACCACCCGGAACTGAAAAACGTGTTCAAAAAGAGCCTGACGGTGATCCTGGTGGCATCCCTTGGAATGCTGGTGTTAGGGGAACTGTTGGCAAAGCCCCTTTCCTTGATCTTCGTGGGTTATGATCCCGCCCTTTATCAATTGACCCTGCGGGGCTTTTGGATCTATTCCTTCTCCTTTTTGTTTGCGGGGGTGGCCATCCAGGGCTCCTCCTTCTTTACCGCGCTGAACGACGGGCCTATTTCTGCGTTGATCTCCTTTCTGCGCACCCTGATCTTTCAGGTGGCGGCGGTGTTGTTGCTGCCCTTGTTTTTGGGGATCGATGGGATCTGGTATTCCATCGTGGTGGCGGAGCTGATCGCCGCAGGGGTCACGGCGGTATTATTCCTGCTTTTAAAGGGGAAGTACCACTATGCCTAAACAACGCTTTTTGCTGATCGATGCCCTGCGGGGGATCGCTATATTGATGATGGTGGCGTACCACGCTCTTTGGGATCTGGTCTACGTTTATGACCTTCCCTTCGCCTGGTTCCGCTCCGAGGGTGCCGAGGTATGGCAACTGAGCATCCGTTGGCTCTTTATTCTGCTTTCCGGCTTCTGCTGTTTTTTAAGCCGTCGCTGGCTTAAACGGGCACTGACTGTATTAGGTGCCGCCACGGCGGTCAGCCTGGTAACGGTGCTTTTAATGCCCGACCAGGCCATCATCCACGGGGTGCTGGCGCTGATCGGCTCCGCCATACTGGTGACCGCACCCCTGGAAAAACTATTTCGTAAACTGAACCCCTGGCTGGGGTTTGTCCTATCCTTCTGCCTCTTTATTCTGTTCCAATACGTGGAATTGGGATGGATCGGGGTAGGGGAGCTGTGGCGGGTGCAGATGCCCCGCTGGCTTTACGCCAACACCTTCACCGCCTTTTTCGGCTTCCAGCCCCGGGGCTTTTATACCACCGATTACGTGCCCTTCCTGCCCTGGATCTTTGCCTATTGGATGGGAGCCTTCGGCTACCTGGCCTTCGAAAAGCAGGGCTGGCTCAAGGGGCTTTCGGCGGTATCCTGCCGTCCCCTTGAATTTTTGGGGCGCCATTCCCTTGTGATTTATCTGGCCCATCAGCCCTTGATCTATGGGCTTTGTTATCTGATCTTTGAGGTGATCCTATGAGCAAGAAAAAGAAAAACTGGATCAAGCCCCGCCACGCGGTGATCCGCAACCTGGCCTACGGGGTGATCAAGCCCTATTCCTGCTGGAAGTACGGGGTGGAGATTGTGCCCTTTCGGGAGGAGCAAAAGCGGCAATACCTGATCCTTTGTAACCACCAAACGGTGTTCGATCAGTTTTTTATTGGCATCTCCGTCCGGGGCCCCATCTATTATCTGGCCACCGAGGATATCTTTTCCAACGGTTGGGTCAGCTCCCTGATCCGCTGGCTGGTGGCACCCATCCCCATTAAAAAACAGACCACCGACGTCACCGCGGTAATGAACTGTATGCGGGTGGCCAAAGAGGGTGGCACCATCGCCCTGGCGCCGGAGGGTAACCGTACCTATAGCGGCAAGACCGAATATATGAACCCGGCCATCGCACCCCTGGCTAAAAAACTGAAGCTGCCCATCCTTTTGTATCGGATCGAGGGCGGCTACGGGGTTCAGCCCCGCTGGAGCGATTGTATCCGTAAGGGGAAGATGAGGGCCTACGTCTCCCGGGTCATCGAGCCGGAGGAATACGCCAACCTGACCAACGAGGAACTTTTTGCCTTGATCGAAGAAGGTCTTGCCGTTAACGAGGGCTGCCTCGGCGGCAGCTTCCGCCACCCCAAGGCGGCGGAATATCTGGAGCGGGCAGTCTACGTCTGCCCCTTCTGCGGGCTTTCCACCTTTGAAAGCCACGGCGATACCCTGGAATGTAAAAAATGCGGACGAAAGGTCCAATACCTGCCCACCAAGGAACTGAAGGGCGTGGGTTACGACCATCCCTTCCGCTTTATGACCGACTGGTACGACTATCAGGAGGATTTCGTCAACGCATTGGATACCCGGGAATACCTCCAAAAACCCCTCTACGAGGATCACGCCAACCTTTCTCAGGTCATCGTCTATCAAAAGAAGGTCCCCCTTTTGAAGGATGCCTCCATCGCCCTGTATGGAGATCGTATCACCGTCAACGGCGAAACCCGTTTCCCTTTTGAGGAGGTTTCCGCCGTCACCGTGCTGGGACGTAATAAACTCAATATTTACCATCAAGGCAATATTTATCAATTTAAGGGCGACCAGCGGTTTAATGCGCTGAAATACGTCCACCTCTATTATCGCAGCAAGAACATCAGTAAAGGAGAAGACCATGTCAAATTTTTGGGATTATAACGTATGGGGCTTTATGAACCTGGTAGCCGTCCTGTTGCTCAGCCTGCTGGCGGCCAATATCCTGAAGCGCTCCATCAAGTTTTTAAAGGTTTCGCTGATCCCCACCTCGGTGCTGGGCGGCGCCCTTTTGCTGGCCACCGCCGGGGTATTTAAGTTGATCACCAAAACCGATCTCTTTAATACCGCCTTTTTCGGCGGTAACGGCTATGGGATAATGGAGATCATCACCTATCATACCCTGGCCCTTGGATTTGTGGCCTCCTCCTTCAAAACCGCTAACGGTAAATTGAGTAAACAAAGAACGGTGGAGATCTTCAATACCGGTGTCACCACCGTGTCTACTTATCTGATCCAGGCCATCGTGGGGATGGGGATCACGATGATCGCTGCCCTGGTGATCAAGGGCTTTTTTGAAGCCGCCGGCATCCTCCTGCCCTTCGGCTTCGGTCAGGGCACCGGCCAGGCCTTGAACTACGGCACTATCTATGAGACCGAATACGGCTTCGACGGCGGTAAAAGCTTTGGTCTGACCGTGGCGGCTTTGGGCTTTTTGAGCGCCGCTTTGGGCGGGGTTGTCCACCTGAATATTCTGAAAAAGCAGAAAAAGATCGAATTTTACCCGGAAGGGGAGGGCGCTCTCCGCTCCGAGCAGGTGCAGGCTGAAAACGAGATCCCCATGCAGGGCAGTATGGATAAAATGACCGTACAGATCGCCCTGGTGTTTGCAGGCTATATGCTGGCCTATTTGCTGATGACGGTTTTGGGCAATCTGCTACCGGGGATGAAATCGGTGATCTACGGCTTCAACTTCCTTTTGGGCGTGCTGACCGCCACCCTGATCAAGATCGTAATGAACGCTCTGCGCCGCAAAAAGATCATCAATCGGGAATATATCAACGATTTCCTGATGACCCGTACCAGTAATTTCTTCTTCGACGTAATGGTGGTGGCGGGCATCGCCGCCATCCGGCTGGATATCCTGGAGCGGTATTGGGGTCTTATTCTGATCCTGGGCGTAGCCGGCCTGGTGATCACCTATTTCTATAATCTTTATATCGCCAGAACTCTGTTCCCGGATTATTCCGAAGAACAGTTCCTGATGATGTACGGAATGCTTACCGGCACCGCCAGTACCGGTATCATCCTCCTGCGGGAGATCGATGGCGAGTTCAAGACCCCCGCCGCCGATAATATGGTGTACCAAAACTTCCCGGCCATCGTCTTTGGATTTCCTATGATGCTGCTGGCTACTCTGGCACCTAAAAAGCCGGTGCTGACGTTGATCATTCTGGCGCTTTTCTTCCTGGGAATGAACGTTCTGCTCTTCCGCAGTAAGATCTTTAGAAAACGCAAATAAGATGTTACGCAATGAATAAAAAAATTCCGAGAACTTTGTTCTCGGAATTTTTTTGGTGGAAGTAGCAGGAATCGAACCTGTGACCCCTTGCATGTCAAGCAAGTACTCTAACCGGCTGAGCTATACTTCCATTCTATAATATGATACCATCTTTTTTGAAAAAAGCAAGTGTTTTTTTTAAAAAGAAGCCGTATGCATCAGCAAACGGCTTCTTTTAATTTCGTTATTCCAAATTTCCGGTGCGAACGGCCTCAAAATCCTCTTCGATTTCTTTAGAAGGTGCAGGGGTAAGAAGAGATACGACCACGATACAAAGGGCAGAGAAGATAAAGGCGGGGAGCAATTCGTAGATGGCGAAAACGCCGCCCAGCTTGCTGATCACCAGCTTCCAAAGGAAGACCATTCCGGCGCCGCCCAGCATACCGGCGATGGCACCGGCTCTGGTGGTGCGCTTCCAGAAAAGGGAGAACAGCATCAAGGGTCCAAAGGTGGCACCAAAGCCCGCCCAGGCAAAGGATACGATCTGGAAGATCACGCTGTTTTCATCCAATGCGATCACTACACCGATCAACGCCAGCACCAAAAGGGTAATACGGGATACAGTCATCACTTGCTTGTCGGTGGCATCCTTTTTGCATACACCGTGGAACACGTTTTTCGCAAAGGCCGAAGCGGCGATCAGCAGATAAGAATCCGAAGAACTGATGGTAGCGGCCAAAATGCCCGCCATCACAAAGCCTGCCAACAGGGGCGGCAGAGAACTGGTTGCCAGGGTGATAAAGATGTTTTCGGCAGAAGCCTTGGTCAGGTGTGCGGTCGCAAAAAGCTGACGTCCCACAAGACCGATGAAAACGGCAACGCCCAGGGAGATCACGACCCAAATCATAGCGATCCGGCGGGAGCGCTTCAGTTCATCCTCCTTGCGGATGGCCATAAAACGGAGCAATACCTGGGGCATCCCAAAATACCCAAGGCCCCAGGCCATCATGGAACAAACGGTCAGAAGCCCGTAATCGGCGGCGGGGCCAAAGACCGGCTGTCCGCCTTCCACAAGCTGTTGCCCGGCTTCATTCAGGGCGGGGGAGGCCAAACCGAAGAATTCCAAGAATCCGGGGATCTGCTTAGCGTTTTCGATGACGGCACCGAACCCACCGGCCTGAATTGTGCTGATGGTCACGATCACCGTCAGCGCAACGATCATCACGATAGCCTGCATAAAGTCAGAGATACTCTCGGCCAAAAATCCGCCCAGCAGGGTATAGATCAAAACGAAGGCGGCGCCCAACAGCATCATGCTCTTGTAAGAGGTTCCGAACAGGGTGGAAAACAGCTTGCCGCAGGTTACGAAGCAGCTGGAGGCATACACCGTAAAGAAGATCAGGATAAAGGCGGCGGCAATGATCATAATGACCTTTTTCTTTTCTCGGAAACGGTTCGAGAAAAACTCCGGCAGAGTAATGGAGTTACCGGCCCGTACACTGTACCGCCGTAACCGCTTGGATACGATCAGCCAGTTCAGGTACGTACCCACTGCCAGCCCAAAGGCGGTCCAGAAGGCGTCGGCCAGTCCGCACCAATAGGCTACACCGGGCAGGCCCATCAGCAGCCATCCGCTCATATCCGAAGCCTCGGCACTCATAGCGGTGACCCAGGGCCCCAGGGAGCGCCCGCCCAGGAAGTATTCCTCGGAGCTGCGGTTGGCTCGCTTTGCATAAAATACCCCGATCAGGATGACAGCGGTCATATAAACCACCATTGCGATCAGGATCTGAAGTTCATTTCCGTTCATAAACGTCTTCTCCTATAATAATGATGTTTAATATATTAGCACGCTAAAGTATAAAAGTCAAGAGAATATAATTATTTTTTATGTATTTATAATAAAAATCGAGACCTTTTTTGCAAAACAAAAACACCTCCCGATCGGTTGGTGTTTTTGTTTTGGTGGAGATAGTAGGATTCGAACCTACGACCCCTTCGATGTGAACGAAGTGCTCTGACCAGCTGTGCTATACCTCCATTTGGTAATTAGTATTGTACTCCTTCACCGCCAAAATGTCAATGGTATTTTTTAAAAATTTCCGCCGTTCCGTCTTTTTTTCTTTTCCATCAACAGGGCGGCGTAGTCCTTCAGATCTTCCAGCATTTCGTTGTCGGCCAGCCCTGCGTCCTCACCCCATAAGGCTCTTTTTAAAAGTTCCTTTTCATCATCGTTTCCACCCATTAAATAATCGATGGAGACTTCAAAATATCGGGCGATCCGATTCAAGATCTCCGGCTTGGGCAGCCGCCCGTTCTTCCAATTGCTTAAATTACCGGAGGCCAATCCCAGCTCTGCTAACCCCCGGGAGGGGCTGATCCCTCTCTTTCGACATAATTCTGCATACCGCTCATAAAACATCGACCTTTTCCTCCAAATTTCATTGTTGGTTCTGTACGAACTTTTTTTGCCCTATTGACAAAGTATCCCGAAAAGCGTTACAATTATCTCACAAATGTGAGATATATTTGTTTTACAAAGATGAGTATATCACATTTGTGAGCAACAGTCAAGCGTTTTTCGGGATCAGGAAAGGGGGTATCGACCGTGGGGGGAAGAAGACCGCACCAGCTGTCTGCATTATATTATAAAAGGAGGTCAATGAATGATCAAAGGAACTGTGGTGGGTCAAAAACTCACCCTGCAAAAGCCACTGATCGTATCGGATACGATCAACTATTTAACCGCCCTGTTTGAATTCGAAACGGAGGGGTGGGAGGGTCTTGAAAAATGGGCCCATTTTCGTAAAGGAAAATTGCTTTACGACATCAAATTAAAGGAGGACCGTATCCCTGCGGAGGCCGGACTGAATTTGGCGGAGGGACAGTGGGAACTGTATCTGCACGGCAGCCGCTACGAGGACGGCGAGGTTACCTGCCGTATCACCACCGACTGGGAAAAGCTTATGGTGCAGCAGGCCGGTGATCTGGAGGGAGCACCCTTGCCCGTCACCCCGCCCAGCGTGGGGGAACAGCTGGAGGCACGGATCCGGGCGGTGGAGGAATCGCTGGAAGGCTTTGATACCGCCGAGGAAATTATGACACAGGTGGATGAAAAACTGGAGGATGCCATATCTGCTTTGCCCACCAAAGAGGAGCTTATGGAAGATGTGGATCCAAAGCTGGCAAAAAAAGCCAATCTGTATGATGCATCTGTGCGGTTTTCTGTTACGGATGATCTACTGGAATATAACGGTGATTATGCGAACTATACTTTTGTGGCGCCGACCGATGCAAAGGGCTTCTATTTTGGAAGCTACGGTACTCTTGATATTATGTTTGGTGTCTCTGTAAACGGAAAAGGCGTTACCAACGGCGGTCCGGGTGCCGACGGCGAAAGCTTTATCGAAGTGGCATTGTCAAAGGGCGATCAGGTGAAGCTGGAGCTGGGCTGGGCGGCCACTCAGATCACGGGGATCGATGCTTACGTTTTGTTCCCCGGTGTTACGGTGGACCTGAAGGATGCCTATCTCCTGGCAGAAGAAAATGCCAAAAAGCTTCAAAACACCGAGGATTGGGTCTTCACCCTGGAGGACGGAACCGAGGTCACCAAAAAGGTGGTGCTGGGCTGATGGATTTTTCAACCCTGCAAGGGCTTTCTATCCCAGAAGGCCCGGTGATCAAAATCACCCGTAACGGATCAACCCTTTGGGAAAAGCAATTGGGCTTGCCCGCCGATTATCAGCAGGTGGAATATATCACTACCGATGGCCATCAGTATATTGATACCGGTGTTTCTCCG
>JAZQAR010000176.1:0-1608 GCA_045545315.1 Eubacteriales bacterium
CATGGCGGGTCCCCG
The DNA here is from genome assembly GCA_045545315.1 of Eubacteriales bacterium. Lineage (GTDB taxonomy): Bacteria > Bacillota > Clostridia > Oscillospirales > QAKW01 > QAKW01. The sequence goes on from JAZQAR010000176.1 coordinate 16, forward strand.
GGAAATGCACCGCCGCTATAAGGCCGGTGAACTGGGCGAGATTGAGTACGCCGAGGGTGAATATTTGCACAACTGTGAAGAAATCTGGCACAATATCACTTATGGTGATCCGGACCACTGGAGAAACCATCTGTATTCCACCTTCTATTGCACCCATTCCTTGGGCCCCATCATTCACGCCACAGGGCTTCGCCCGGTTTCGGTCACGGGCTTCGAGGGGCTCAAAAACGAACGGCACCTGCGCACCGGCGCCAAGGGCGGTCAGTTCGGCATCGAAATGGTGACCCTTGAAAACGACGGCATCATCAAGAGCATTCACGGCGGGCTCTATCGCCATTCCATCTGGTACTCTATGTACGGCGCAAAGGGCAGAATGGAATGCGGCAGAGAAGACGCCCAGGACGGCCACATTCATAAAATATACGTCAACAGCACCCCCTTCTCCGGGGACTACGCCAATAAAAAGCTGGAAAGCTATGAACCGAAAAACGACGTGGTTGCCGACGTGGAAGGCTTTGGCCACGGCGGCTCCGATTTTTATTCTATGTATCACTTTGTAGAAAAGATCTTGGGCAATCCGGATGCCGATATCATTGACGTTTACGAGGCAATGGATATGTTCCTGCCCGGGATGTTTGCCTACCGCTCCATTTTGAAGGGTGGTATTCCGGTGGAGATCCCCAACCTGCGGGATAAAGCCGTTCGTGAACAATGGAGAAACGACACCGCCTGCACCGACCCGAAGGTAGCCGGCGATATGCTGCTCCCCACCTTTTCCAAAGGCACCCCTGAGATCGACGACGGGGTTTACGAGCATATGAAGCAGCTGTGGCAGACCGAAGAAAAATATAAAAACGCCGCCTTCAGCCAAGGCGCCAAGCCCAAAAAGTAAGGAGAACCTATCCGTATGGAACAATTGATCATGCGTTGGAAAAACGACGGCCGGGAGGAACCCCCTTTTCAAATGCCCGCCCATTGCCGGATGGTTGATTTCACCCAACTGGAGGGCGCTATGGACCACTGGCTGGATATCGTGCAATACGGGTTATCCGTTGGGCGGAAGGATGAAGACTACTACCAAAAGATGATGTACTCCTACGCCCATTACGAGGAAAGCAAGTGCTTTTTCCTGCTGGAGCAGGAAAAGGCGATGGCCACCATCACCGTTATTTGTGACGATGAAAAAAAGGAAGGCTATATCCATATGGTAGCCTGCCGGGAAGAGGCCCGGGGCAAGGGCTACGGCACGCTGCTCAGCAAATGGGCGGTGGCTGTCTTGAAAAAGGAGGGCATGGAGACCGCCTATCTCACCACCGACGATTGGCGCATTGCGGCCATCAAGACCTATCTCAAGGCAGGCTTTTACCCGGATACCTCCACAGAGGATTTTGTAGCCCGCTGGGATGAGGTAAAAAAACGGATCGGCGGATAACCAAAAGGGGTTATCGCCCTTTATAGTCATAACCTCCGGCTAAGCCGGAGGCTTGAGTAAGCCCTAGAAGGGCTAAATACAGGCACTACCCCTAAAGGGGCACCGAAAAGTCTGCCAACCGCATTGCACTTTCGGGCAACCCCTAAAGGGGTAGTTTCTTT
>JAZQAR010000177.1:0-30431 GCA_045545315.1 Eubacteriales bacterium
CGTCACAGCTCAGCTCAATGGTGGAGCCGGTGATGAAACTGCCGCCGGCCATCACTTCGTCGTGGGGGTAGCCGGGCATAGGCGCCGGCAGGGGGGTTACGAAGCTATCCACCGGGGAGCCCTGTTGTACACCCTTACAAAAGGCTACCAGGTTCTCTGGGGTATTCAGGTCGATAGTCTGGACGATATCGGTGCGCTCCTCGTCGAAAAGGGGATCCACCTTAAAGCCCAGCTTTTGCAAGATGCAAGCCGCAAAGGCCATGGTCTTCAAACTGGCGCAGACCACGCTGGGAGCCATATAGAGGCCGTGGTAAAGGGAAAGATTCTGGTTCAGGTTGGCACCCAGATCCTTGCCGATGCAGGGGGTGGAGTAGCGTTCTGCCACGTCCTCCACCAGATCCTTACGACCCAGGATATAGCCGCCGGTCCGGGCCTCGCCGCCGCCCAGGTTCTTCATCAAAGAGCCCACCAGGATATCGCAACCCACTTCGGTGGGTTCCCGCTCCTCCACAAAATCGCCGTAGCAGTTATCCACCATAATGATGACCTCTTGGTCGATCTCCCGGATGGCCTTGCAGACCCGCTCGATCTTCTCTACGGTCAGGCTCTTGCGTTGGGAATAACCCCGGCTCCGCTGAATCTCCAGGAGCTTCACGCCGCCTTTTTTTAGCCGTTCCTGAATGGCGGGGATATCAAAATCGTTATCCACCAGCCCGATCTCTTCATATTTAACACCGTGGGCCATCAGAGAATTGCGGCTGTTGCCCTCGGTGCCGATGATGCTCCGCAGAGAGTCGTAGGGCTCGCCGGTGATGGAGATCATGGTGTCCCCGTGCTTCAAAAGGCCAAAGAGGGCCAGCCCCAGGGCGTGGGTGCCGCTCATGATCTGCACCCGCACCAGGGAATCCTCCACCCCGAAGATCCGGGAATAGATCTTTTCCAACTTCTCCCGGCCGCCGTCGTAATAGCCGTAGCCGGTCACTTCAATAAAATCGCTGCCGTTCAGCCCGAACTCCTGGAAGGCCTTTAACACCTTGCCGGAATTGATCAGGGCGATCTTGTCAAACCGGGCAAAGACCGGCTTTAATTCCTCCTCGGCTTCAGCAGAAAGCTTTAATAACTGTTCATCGATCTCGTATCCGCAAAACATAGTTGATACTCCTTTACAAAACTAACGCTCCTATGATATCATAAAATCATAGAAATGGAAAGAAAAATATTTTTTTGCAACAATTTCCTGTTTTGAATCGTTTTACTGTCAGAAGGAGGTGCTTTGGAATGAAAAAATGGTTATCTATGTTGTTGATCCTTTGTTTATTGACCCTGAACGGGTGCCAGCCCCCGGAACAGTTGATCTACGACGAGCCGGCAGGGGAGGAGACTCAAGAACCGGCGGATCGGAAGCAAGACGAAAAAACAGACAAAGACGTTGATACAAGCGTGGAACCCGTTGCGATGGTTCTTTCTGTGGAGGATTATTGGCAGGTGGAGTATCGGGCAGAAAACACGGTAACAGCCGAGTTGGCCAAAATGCTCCGGGGCTTCTCTTACGATCCCGATCGCCTTTGCGAGTGTATTGGCCGGACCCGGGTGACCATTGGGGACGAGGTTTATCATGTCGCACCGGATCATATCAAAATTAAAGGGGGGCAATATGATCTTTCCGAGGAAGAAGGGGCGCAGATCCGCTCTTTGGTTGATCAAATCACAGTGAAAGAAAATCGCCAGCCCGGGGAATGGGAAAAAGCCGAGGCAATGGTGATCCATCTGAAGGGGGAAGGGATCCCCACCTATCGGTTCACCAACGAAGATGCCAAAGAGTTGATCAGCTGGGCTATGGATCGGGAAACCGACGGAAGTGTGCGGTATGATCCCGATTACGTGATCTGGATCGGAGCATATCAGCTCCAACTTACCCTGGAGGGGGAACCCTTCCTGAACGGAACCGGTCCTCTGAAGAAAAAGGACGCCGATCAATGGAAGCGCTTTTTGGAGCGCAACTGTATGGAGGCCAACCGGGCAGAACTTTCGGATTATTATTTGATGGATGCCTATATCACGGTTTACGGCGAACCCTCCCGACAGTATAAATTCAAAAATCAGGATAGCCGCTCTCTCACCATAACGCTGGAGCACCTGGTTTATAAAAGCGGGGTCCCCGGGAATCTGAAAGCGGATTACCGCTTTGTAACGAAAACGGGTGACCGTTATTATCTGGATCTGAAGAAGGATGGCGCCGGCTACCTTTATCAACGGGATAGGGATCGCCACGCTCCTTTGAATAAAGCCCAGGTCGATCGGTTGCTGGGCTGGGCTACCCCTTATTGTTTGGATGAAAACGAGGTGCCCTATTACGGGTAAGGGGAGGAAAACCCACAAGCGAGGTGTGTTATGAAATTTAAGCGAATGCTATGTATATGCCTGGTGGTTTTTATACCGGTTATTTGCGGCGGTTGTGCCAAAAGCCCGTGGCTGAATCCCTGGGCGGAAGTGCGAGTGGAATATATAGATTGTTTTTATAAGGTGAAGGATGAAAATTCCGCAGAATTGATCCGGTTTTTGAATAAATTGGAGTATGACGATGAAATCTGCCTTTGCAGTGGAGACGTAACTGTTCGCGTAGAGGGGAAGAGCCTGGGATTAATGCCCGAGGAATACGCCCGTTGGGGAGAAAAACAGCATAACTTCACCGAGGAAGAGTCCGCTAAGGTGAAAAAACTGTTGGAAAAGATCATAACCTCCAACGAGGCTCGAGAAAAATAAGGATTGCGTAGGGGACGGCGGTTTCCGACGTCCCGCAAGAACTCTGCCGAAACTCCGGGTCGCCGATTCCTACGAAGTGAATTCGGCAATCGAAAGAGCCTATGTCAAAACATAGGCTCTTTGTTCTTTTGCAGGCGGTCCCGAAGGGTGCCCGCCAGGGCAGAGATCAGCAAAACAGCATTGCTGACCACGGAAGAATAACTGTGTATAAAGATGGAATAGACCAGCCACAGGCTTTGGGCAACAAAGCCAATAGAACGAGTCACCGCCGGACGCCGTTGGTAAAAGCCGATGACGGCGGAGATACTCCCCAGGGCGGGCAGCAGGGCATACCAGCCCTCCTTGCCCGAGAGCAGAGAAACCATCGGAGAGATGGCGGTAACCACCAGAAAAAATACCAGCCATAGGGGCGAAGACGCCCATTTTTTCTTATCCCGGTGGTAAAAGACCGTTTCCCGCCCCATGGCGATCAGGTTTAAAAGGGCGCCGGTATACCCGCCCAGCAAGGTCAGGTTCACCAGCCAAAGGGCATCGTAAATAAATTTAAAGATCAGGATCCGATCCCGGGTCTTGCTGTAGTAGATCCAGAAACTTTCGATGATCGCAATGCAACCGATGGCCTCGGCAAGAATTTTAATCAACAAGCTGATACCCCCAGGGCTCCAGAGTGATGCCGTCGGCGGTCAAAGGTTGATCGGTAAAGTTGCCGTAGAGCTTGGCACCGTCCTCGTAGGTGGCAATATGGAGGCCGTTTTCCTTTATTTCATAAGAATACATAAACACCAATTGTCGATCAGCGAAGGGCTCATAGGCTTCCAGCCCCTCCTTCACCTTGCCAACGCTCCATTGGAGCGCCTCGTCGGTGGCGCAGGTCAGGTCGTTTTCGCCCATCCAGTTCCTATTATTGGAACGGAACTTGGAATAAAAATACATGGCCGGCTTGCCGCCCCGCATCAAAAGGGTCAGCCGATCCACCGGGGGCTGGGCGCTGAAGTTCACGGTGGTGGCCACCGGGTTATAAAGGGCGATGCCGTGGTAGGCCACCTCCCAAAGGGGCAGGTGCCGGTCGGCGAAGGGGATATCGTTTTTGCCGAACCCATCCCCGAAGGAAACGTAGAGGCCGAAGTCCAGATGTTTCAGCGCAAAGTCCATACACCCTTCCGAGGAAAATCCTCCGAAGAGCCCCCGGGTATATTCCATGATCCGTTGGGCCAGCACAATGCTGTTGTTGGTGTTGCAGGGATGATCGGGGGAGTGGCATTCGTCCGGGGGAACGATAGAGATCACGTCGGTAAAGTGCAGGCCGTTCTCACCGTAGGCCGCCAAGGGGGGAAGATCCCGCTTGGTGTTTTTTAACTGCTTTTCCATACACACCCGATAGGCCAGCCCGCCGCTATAATGGCCGGTCTGGTTATAGGTGCCATTCCGATCAACAACGACGTCGTCCCACTCAAAAGTGTCGGCAATGGGGTAAGAATCGATGGTGTTGGTGTGGGTGGAGATGCGGTAACCCAAAGTTTTTACATAGTCGATGGTCTTTTTGAGCTCTGCATCGCCGCCCAACCGGGGATCGGCGGGGAAGAGTTGAGGAAAACGGCCGTCGTGGCCGCTACGGTTCCAGCCCACCAATTGCAGTTCGGCGCCCTCCACCCCTTGGCGTTTCAGTTCATCGGCAATGTCCCTTACCCGGGCGAAATCGCAGGCCACGAACATTTCCGGTTCGTTGCTCTCGGTTTGGATCAGCATCGGGCTGGGGCTGGGCTTCCAGCCCATCCGGATCCGGATCACCGGGTATTTGCGGGCGTATTCCACCGCCTCCTTGCGGCATTTTTCGGCTAAAGTGCAGATCTCAGCCCGCTCCAGCCGCAGTTGCCGCTCCATCCGGGCCATGGTGTTATAGTCTGCATCCTCCGGCAGGAACACCAACTCCAGCCGGATATCGTCGTAAACGGGATCGTGGGTGGTAAAATCAAAGAGAGGGCAGGCGGTATAGCAGTTGTCCTGCACCTTGATCTCGTAGCTGTAGTAATAGTTCCGTTCCACCCGGATCAAACAGCAAAAATCTGCTTTTTTAATGCCGTACCAACTCATCACCGGCCGGTTATAAGTATAGACCTGATCTTCCCGAGGGGTGAAAAAGGTCTGAAACTCGCCGGTCATGCCCAGGGTGCGGGGCAGAATAAAATAGCCCTCCTCCCCGGCTTGGGCGGTACCTAATTCCGGCAACAGCCGCAGCTGCTTCGCCTTTTGGAATACGGCTCTTTTTAAGGTCAGCCGCAGGGTGCGGCCGTCGTCGAACTGTTCAAAGGGGAATTGCTTGCCGTTTTCGTCCACGGCAAAAAAAGAATCGGGGCGCATCATCAAAGTTCCTCCAAATATAAGATACTTTGATTATAGCAAACCCCGATTATTTTATAAATACGAAATCTATAGCAAAAAGTTCAAAAATTAAAGGTACTTTAGTTCCCTCTTTGAGGGAGCTGTGGTGATAAAAAGATGATAGCATAGTTTTTGAATTTGGCGTAAATGCTATTGCTAAAAAATGAGCCCTTTGCTATAATGGGGAAAAAGGAGGGAATGCGGTATGTTTTTTCAACCCCGTGAATGGGAGCAGGGCGCTCCCACTCAATTATCTTTGAATCTGCAGATCCAAGGGGTCGAAGGCTATGCCCGGGAGCTTTTGGAGGATACTGCTGCCCGTTTCGGTCGGGAGGGCGGATTGAATTTTGTTTCTGCCGAAAAGCAGGAGCTACCCGCTGAAAGCTATGAGCTGATCATTGAAGAGGAGGGTATCTTTATTGCCTATGCCGATGAGCGGGGGCTGATCTATGCCGCTGTAACCCTTTTGCAGCTTGCAGAGGGGGCGGAACTGGCCTTCGGCCGCCTTTACGACGAGCCCGATTGTGGCTTTCGGGGCTATCGGGGCTATTTGCCCGGCCGCAATTCCTTTGAGACCTTCAAAAAGGTGGTAGACCTGCTGGTTTACTATAAATATAATTATCTTTCCCTGGAGATCGGGGGCGCTATGGAATATAAGCGCCATCCGGAGATTAACGAAGCCTGGAAGGCCTTTGCGGAGGATACCCACCGCTATTCCGGCCGCACCGCCGAGATCCAGCAGGGCTATGATTGGAATAAAAACTCCATCCATACCGATAACGGAGAAGGGGATATTCTGACCCAGGATGAAGTGCGGGAGCTGATCGGTTATTGCCGTCATCGAGGGCTGGAGGTGTATCCCGAAACGCCCTTCCTTTCCCATACGGATTATATTTGCCTGGCCCATCCCGAGCTGCGGGAGCGGGAGGAGGATCCCTATCCCGATACCTATTGCCCCCGGCACCCGGAGGTCTACAACTATGTTTTCGATATTTTAGAGGAAGTGATCGGGGTTTTTGAGCCCAAGCTGATCAATATCGGCCACGATGAGTTTTATACCATGTGTCGTTGCCCCCGTTGTAAGGATGCCCGGCCGGAGGATATTTTTGTTGAGGATATCGAAAAGATCCACGGTTACCTGACCGAAAAGGGCATCCGAACTGCCATGTGGGGGGATAAGCTGTTGCCGGTGGTGACCAAGGACGGCCGCCAGTACGGCGGTGCCGAGCGCACAAAGCCCCGTAGCCGGGATGGCAAGCTCTGCCATATCCCCGCTACCTATCTTTGCCAGGATCGCCTGCCCCGGGATATCCTGATGTTCCATTGGTATTACGCCTTTGGAATGGGCTATGATTTTGTTTATCATACCCACGGCTATGAAACCGTTTACGGTAATATGAATGCCTCCAAGGTGGAGCATTGGCGATTGCGCCGGCGGTTTGGGATCAAGGGCGGCAGCTGCTCCAACTGGGGCTCCTATCACCCCCAATATATGCAACGCAACGGCCAATATCTGAACCTGATCTACGGCGCCAACGCCCTTTGGAATCCGGAATACGATGCGGATCAGCGGGGCCATTGGATGGAGGAATCCTTCCGGGAGGCCTTCCGTTATCATTACGGGGATCTTCAAAAGAACCCCTATATCGTGGTGACCCATACCACGGAGTTGAATATTCCCTATAAGGTGTTTTACGATGGGGTGTTCATCACGGATGATTATAAAATGGGGGACTATACCGTCATCTATACCGACGGCACTCGGGCGACTCTGCCGGTGATTTACGGCGAAAATATCGCCAATCGGGAACTGGAATTGGAGTTCGGCACCGAGAAAATGAATGCGGTCAGCCTGGATCTTTCGGCGGTTTACGAGGTGGGCTATTCCACCCTCCCCAGCCGGATAGAGGGTAAAACCTGGTACAAAACCGCTTATCCCAATCCCTATCCCGAAAAAACCGTTGCCCATATTGAATATACGCCCATCCGGGAAGAACCGGTCGAAACCCTTTCGGTCGAAATAACAGAATAAAAGAATCCACCCGAAGGGTCGCCCTTCGGGTGGATTTTTTTAAACCACGATATTGCGGATCCAGGTGCCGCGCTTGACGAAGATATAGCCCAACAGGCATTTCAGGATGTTCAAGCCTTGGACAATGGCGTAAACATAAAGGATATTCAGATCCGTGAAGCGGGTTAGGATAAAGGCAGAGGTTACTGAAACCGCCCAGACGAAGCCGCTGTCGAACACGAAGGTGATCAGCGTCTTGCCCCCTGCCCGCATAGCGAAATAGGAGGCGTGGGAATAGGCGTCCAGCGCAAAGGTCACGGCACAGATCTGCAAGAGATAAGTAGCGGTTTGCTGCACAGCCGGGGGATAGTTATAGGCTTTCGGCACGATAAAAGCCGCAAAAAACATCCCTGTGCCCAAAACAATGGCTGTGAAGACAGAAAAGGCTATTAATTTCCAAGTATTGGAGAGAATTTCTTTGGGGTCCTTTTGCTCGCCCATCTGCTGGCCCAAAATAATGCCGATGGCGGCGCCCACGGCCATATAAGCCACAGCGAACACGTTGAAGAAGGTTTGTAAAATATTATTGGCGGCTACCACTTCCAGCCCCAAAGAGGAATAGCATTGGTTTACCGTGGCAATTCCTAAAGACCAGAACATTTCATTCAGCATCAGGGGCAGGGATTTCAAACTGACTTTTTTCACCAGCTCCATCGGCACGTACATACTGCGATAGGCGCCAATGATAAAGGAATCCTTCTCTGCGCTGACCCGGGTCCAGATGACGATGATGGCCAGTTCCACAAAACGGGAGAGAACCGTTGCAATGGCGGCACCCTTAACGCCCAGGGCCGGTGCCCCGAAGTTGCCGAAGATCAGAATGTAGTTCCCCACCAGGTTCACCAGTACCGCCACAGAGCCTGCCACCGTGGGCAATACCGCCCGATTGCATTCCCGCAGGGTGCCGGCGTAGGATTGGCTGATGGCCCAAGGCACCAGGCCGATCAGCATGATCCGCAGATAAGCCCGGGATTCACTCAGGGCCAGGGCCGGATCTGCCGAGCCGCTTTCACCCCGGAGATAAAGACCGATCAAGGGCTCATCGGCCAGCAGAAAAATGCCAAGGCCCACGGCGGTAATCAATATGGAAACCATCAGCTTAAAGCGGAAGGTATGGCGCACCCCCACCTGGTCCCCCTTGCCGAAGAACTGGGCGCCGAAGATCCCCGCACCGGAGATGGCGCCGAAGATACAAAGGTTGAAAACGAACAGTAATTGGTTAGCAATGGTCACCCCGGAGCTGGAGGCAATATCCAGCCGCCCCACCATAATGTTATCCAGCATATTCACCAGGTTGGTGATGCCGTTTTGCAGCATAATGGGCAGGGCAAGCGTTAAGATCCGTTTATAAAAAGATTTGGTACCAATGAGTTTTTTAAACATAGTTTCTCCCATATAAATACCCGGAGGCAAGCCTCCGGGTATTCAGATTTTATTCCACAGAGAAGATATAGTGGTAAACGGGCTGGCCGCCGGGCAGGCAGAGAACCTCGGCGTCGGGGAGCTGGTTCTGGATCTGCTCGCGGATTTTGTCGGCCTCCTCCTCGGTGACGTCGGCACCGTAATAGAGGTTCACGTAGGAACCGCCGTCGGCGGCGAGCTGTTCAAAGAGCTTGGTGACCAAAATGCTCATATCGTCTTCTACAAAGGTCACCTTGGTCTCCATCAGCCCCAGGAACTGGCCTTCCTTGATCTCGTGGCCGTCGAAAACGCTGTCCCGGGCGGCATAGGTCACCTGGGCGGTCTTGACCATAGCCAGCTGGGCGGTCATGGCCTCTTCCAGCTGAGCGGGCTCCATACTTTCGTCAAAGCCCAGCATAGCGGTGATGCCCTGGGGAACGGTCTTGGAGGGGATCACGATGACCTCCTTCTCCTCGCTCAGCTCCTTGGCCTGCTCCGCCGCCATAATGATGTTCTTATTATTAGGCAGAACCACCACGATCTCGCTGGGGGTCTTATTGATGGCATCCAGAATATCGGCGGTGGAGGGGTTCATGGTCTGACCGCCCTCTACCACGGTGTCGATGCCCAGATCCCTGGAAAGGGCTGCCAGCCCTTCACCGGCTACCACCGTCACAAATCCGTAGCGTTTTTCGGCGGGGGCAACGGCGGGAGCGGCGGGCTGTTCCTTCTGGCGGGCCCGGAACTCTTCCTTCATATTATCGATCTTCAGGTTGACCAAAGAGCCGTAGCGCAAGGCTTCTTCAATGGCACGGCCGGGGTGGTTGGTATGCACGTGAACCTTGATGATATCGTTATCCGGCACACAGACCACGCTGTCGCCGATGGATTCCAGATAGGAGCGTAGCTCGGCGGGGTTATCCTTTTTGGCGGTCTCGTCCACGGTAACGATGTACTCGGTACAGTAGGTGAACTTAATATCCTCTTCCCGCAGGGCGACCTCATCCACGATGGTATCTTCCACGGTGATCTGCTCTTCCTGGGGTTCCACGAACTTGCCCTGGAGCGCCAGCAAAGCGCCCTCCATCACCACGGCGAAGCCCTTACCGCCGGCATCCACAACGCCGGCCTGCTTCAGCTGGGGCAGCATCTCGGGGGTGCGGGCCAGAACCTCGTTGGCCTCCTGCACGTAATAGGCCAGAGCATCGGTGACGGATACGTTGCCTTCTACGTATTGGGCCAGCCGCTCGGCGGCCACCCGGGATACGGTCAGAACGGTACCCTCGGTGGGCTTCATCACCGCACGGTAGGCAGCCTTTACACCAAGATCCAGAGCCTCGGCAAAATCCTTGGCGGTGGCAGTTTCCTTCCCCTTCAGCCCCTTGGAGATGCCACGGAACAGCAACGAAAGAATAACGCCGCTGTTGCCCCGGGCGCCCTTCAGCATAGCGCCGGCGGCCCGGTCGGAGGCTTCACCCACGGTGCAGGTATCCGGCAGCTGGGCCAGCTCACGCTTGGCGGCGGAAATGGTCAGGGACATATTGGTTCCGGTATCCCCATCGGGAACGGGGAATACGTTCAATGCGTTGATGGCGGCCTTCTGGTTGGTAATGTGATTACAACCGGAGATCACCATCTCACAATACTGTTTACCTGTAATCATAAAAATAGATCTCCTTAGTTTGCTTTCATTCCATCCACAAAGATGTTTACTTTTTTAACGGTGAAGCCGGTCATCTGCTCCACGTTGTATTTCACTTCCTTGGAAATACTGCGGGTCACGGCAGGCAGATTCACGCCGTAGAGCACCACGATGTGCATCTCTACCACGATACCGTCCTCCTCGGGCAGAACCTTCACGCCCTTTTCATAGTGATCCTTTTTCAAAAGAGATACGATGCCGTCACCGGCGGATTTGGCGGCCATGCCCACCACACCGTAGCAGGTATTGGCAACGTGGCCAACGATATTAGCAAAAACAGATTCGGTGATATTGATGGTGCCGTTGTGATTGTTTACGGTCATAATAACAAACCTCCTTTATCTTTTTCCGTGTTATAAAAAATCATAGTTAATTATATTTTATAATAAAAACGAAAAAAATACAATAGTTTTTTATTTCAACAAGAATTTGACCTGTTGACACCCCTTTCAAAATCCTTTAAAATGGAAGAGAGGTGAAGGAAAATGAAGTTATTGGCTACTGCCGATCTGCATATAAAAAATCCCGAGGATGCGGCTCTTTTGGAGCGGATCCTGCTTTGTGCCGCGCAGGAAAACTGCGGGGCGATCCTGATCGCCGGGGATCTTTTGGATAACCCCTATCCCGATCGGGAAACCGCCCGAAAATTGGTGGAATTGTTCTCTGCCGAGGGTTGCTCGATCTTTTTGGCGGCGGGAAACCACGACCCCCTGGAGGAGACCGCCCTTTACCGCCAACTGCCGTCCCGGGTCAAAGTCTTCCCGGCGGAGGGGGGCAGTTACCCTCTGGAGGGGCTGACCCTGGTGGGGCGCTCTTCTCCCAAACAATTCAACGATGCCTCGCCCCTGGCGGGGCTGAAGGCCCCCGGGGGCTTGTCCGTCGGGGTATTCCACGGTCAGTTCGGCGGAGGGGAATTTCAGCCCGTTTCCGCCGAGGAGCTGGCGGAAAGCGGGTTCGCCCTGGTGCTGTTGGGGCATATCCATAAGGCCGAAGGCCGCCAATGGGGCGGATGCCGTCTTTTGGTGCCCGGTACCCCCCAAGGGCGGGGCTGGGACGAGACCGGTGAAAAATACGCCTGGATCCTGGAGACCGATGCCCAAGGCGGGATCGCCGTACGTCCTCTTCCGGTTGCAGACCGGATTTTAAAGGAATATGAGTTGGAACTTTCCGATTGTACTACTGCCGCCGAGATCACCGAACGGCTGGAGGGGCTGGAGATCCCCGAGACCGCCCGATTGGGCGAAACCACCGTCCGGGTGGAGGCACGGCTGGTGCTGACCGGGTGCCTTCCCCTGGATCCCACCCCCATGGCAGAAAGCTATAAGGCACGCCACGGGCGGGAGGTCAAAAACACCTGCCGTATCGGTCTGCGCCCCACGGATCCGGCGCTGTTAAAGGAACAAAACACCCTGCAGGGGGCCTTTTTGCGCCGTGCCCTGGCGGAGCTTGAGGCCGCCCCGGCAGAACTGCGCCCGGCTCTGGAGCGGGCCATGGAATTGGGACTGCAGGCCCTGAAGGAGGGGGAAAAATGATCATTCAAAAAATTCACATCCTCTCCTTCGGCGGCTTGGAGGATTTCGTGCTGGAGCCCGCCCAAGGGCTCAACGGGCTTTGTCGTGCCAACGAGTTCGGCAAGACCACTTTGATCCATTTTATTTATTATATGCTGTTCGGCTACGAGGCCAAACGGCTGAAAAACTATTTCCCCTGGAGCGGCGCCCCCATGGCGGGGAGCCTGGAATTCGAGCTGGAGGGGGAGCAATGGCGGATCGAGCGCACCCGTACCGAAAAAAACAGCGGTAAGACCCGGGTGCTGAACGCCCGCACCGGGGAGGAACTTCCGCTGCCTGCCCGGCAACAGCCGGGGCCCTATTTCTTGAAGATCGACGGCGAGACCTTCCTGCGGAGCTTTTGCATCACCCAGGGGGATCTGCCCTTTGGTTACACCGACGGGCTGGACAAGGCCTTGAAAAATATGGCCTCCACCGGGGACGAAGGGGTCTCCTATGAGCAGGCTTATAAGAGCCTGCGGGAGCAACGCGCCCGCTATGCTATCTGGGGCAAGCGAGGGGGACCCCTGGATCAGCTGCAGGCTGATCTGGCGGACCGGCGGGTGAAGCTGGCTCAATTACAACAGCAGCTTTCCGCCCGGGAGCAGGCTCGCCGGCAAAGCGAGGCGCTGAAGGAAAAAATTGTGCAAAAGGAGCAGATCATCAACGGTCAGCAAGCCCTTCTGCAGGCCGCCCAAAAAAGCGATGCCCTGCAGGTGATCCGTCAACTGCAGGAACTGGAAGAACGGCAGAAAAACGCCCACGCCCGCCCCGCCGTTTCCAAGGAGCAGATGGCCGAATTGGCTGCCGCCTTTTCGGCGCAGGAGACCGCCGAAGCCCAACTGGAGCAGGCGGAAAAGGAGCGGGAGGATAGCCGGATCCGGCTGGAGCAAACGGACGAACGGCTCCTGCATTTAGGTTGTAATGCCGGAACAGGCAATGAATTGGCCGCCGCCCGGAAAAAAGGCTCACCCTTGCCCTGGATCTTTTTGGTTTTGGGGCTGTTGATCCTGGTCAGTTCCTACTTTTTGAGAACCTGGGCATTGGTCGCAGGGTTGGCCTGTATGGCGGTGGGTATTGCTCTGGCAGTGACCGAGCGGAACCGCAAGACCGCCCTTTGTCAACGCTACGGCGTGGGCACGTTGGATCAATTGGCCGAAAAATGGGAGCAATATCAAGTTCTTTGGGAAGAGCGTAAAGTCCTTGCCCGGGAGCAGGAGGATCTGCGCCGGCGGGCGGAGGATGCCCGCAAGACCGCAACGGCGAAAAATGACGAATTGCAACGGTTAAAGGATGCCACCGGCGTGACCTCGCTTCAAAAATTAGAGGATCTGCGGGTGGATTGGCGGGTCTTTGAAGGGGGCAGCGATCCTCAACTGATCGAGGATCAGCGCAAGCTAATGCTCCGGGGCAAGACCCAAGAGGAATGGGCGGCCCTGGCGCAGGATGCCGTCCCCATCTCCGAGACCGCCGATCAGGTGCGGGCCCGGCTGCAGCAGCTCCGGGAGGAGGCTGCTGCCCTCCATCGGCAATACAGCGAGCTGGATATCGGCGATCTGAGCCGCCTTTGGGAGGAATGCCACACCTTGGAAGCCTCCATCACCGCCGATGAGGCGGCCTACGCCGCCGGCCGGGCCGAGCAGGAGGCTTTAGACAAGGCCCTGGAATGGCTGGCCCAAGCCAACGGCGAGATGAATACCCAATTTTCCCCCAAGCTCTGTGAGCGGGCAGGGGAGTATCTGAACACCCTGACCAACGGAAAGTATCAGACCTTGAAAATGGACGAAGGGTTCCGGATCCGGCTGGAGGCCCCCGCCGGCACCTACGAGGCCGAGCGCTTTTCTGCCGGCACCCGGGATGCGGTCTATTTCGCCTTCCGTCTGGCCGCCGCTGACCTGCTTTCGGAGAAAAATCTGCCCCTGATCCTGGACGATCCTTTCCTGAATCTGGATCAGAACCGTCTGCAGGCCGCCCAAGCCCTCCTGGAGCGTGCCGCCCAAACCCGGCAGATCCTGTATTTTTCCTGCAGAGACTAACGAACCCCCTCCGATGTGTCGGCGGACACATCGTGTTCCCCCTCCCGAGGGGGAACAACCCACAAGTAATTGCAATATAGCCTACGGCGCCCCGGGAATAAACGGCCTCCCGGGGCGCTGATATTATATGCGGGGAACGCTTGTGGGTGTGGGGGTCTTCATCAGCCGCCAGGTTGTATATCATCAGCCGTAGGTAAATATCCCATCGCATCCGCCCCTACGACGAAAATTGCAATTGTGCCGGTAGGGGACGATGCACCCCAAGGGTACTTCCTCGCACATTAAAAAATGTGCTCACAGCGCCCACATCGTCCCGTTAAAATTCTATCAAACCAACGGACCGTCCGGGAGGCCGGTCCCTACAAGGTAATTCTAAATCGTGCCGTAGGGGACGGCAGTTCCCGACGTCCCGCAAATATCCCATCGCACCAACGGGCGGATGAATGGCATCCGCCCCTACGACGAAAATTGCAATTGTGCCGGTAGGGGACGATGACCACATCGTCCCGTTAAAATTCCATCAAACCTATCGGGCGACCAATGGTCGCCCCTACGAGGACCCCCTACGATTTTTAGAATTTATACAAACAAAATGGACAAAATCGAAAAGATTTCACAAAGTGTGTGAAAAAAGCAACATAAGATAGTATGAATTTTTTGAATTTTATATTAAAATAGATACGTATGATGGTGAATTATCACCAAAATGAGTTGTGTAAATATTTTTTTGAGGAGGAACTGTTTATGTTCACGAAGAAAACACGGGCATTGTCTGCTCTGTTGACTGTCTGCATGCTGATCAGTATGCTGGCTTGCTTTGTGGTTCCTGCATCTGCTGCGGTTTATACGCCGTATGTGGAGGGCGAACTTTACAGCGCAACCGGTCTGACTGACGTTTCTGCATTAGACGACATCAAAGACGGCCTGAAAACGGACGTAACCGCCTATAAGGTTACCAACCGTGCCGGCTTTTTGAAGCTGGACGAATTGGTAGAAGGCGGCAATACCTTTGACGGTTATACTTTTACAATGGCCAACGACATCGATATGGAGTGGAAAAACTTCAATGGTGTGGGCCGAAGCGATAAGACCTTCTCCGGAACCTTCGATGGTAACGGATTCGTCATTGAAAATCTGATGATTGCAATGCCTTACGTTGCTCAAATGGGTTTGTTCAACAACGTAACAGCGGCTACAATTAAAAACGTTGGTATTGCCAGCGGTTTGGTTTTTGGTTTCAACGTAGTTGGTGCCTTGGTCGGCCGCGGGAACTCTACCGCAGATGCTCTTACTAAAGTATATAACTGTTGGAATGCAGCAACCGTAGTCAGCGCCGAAGGTGACAGTGGTGGTTTGGTAGGTGTAATTTCCAGCAGCTCGAATCAAGCGGTTGGTTCTCCTATCTACAACAGTTATAATCTGGGGCTTGTATATTTGGGCACCTACGGCGGTGGCTTGTTCGGCACCGCATATAACAACTACGTGATGTCCGTCAAGAATTCTTATAACTACGGTACACTTGTGGGCAATGCTTCCAGCACAGCTCAAATGAAGTACGCCGGATTTGGTCGTAGCCGTTTGGATAAAAATAATATTTTCCCGGATACTGCCAATAATGCATATGTAACAAATGAACTGGGATTTAAATCTGC
The DNA here is from genome assembly GCA_045545315.1 of Eubacteriales bacterium. Taxonomy (GTDB): domain Bacteria; phylum Bacillota; class Clostridia; order Oscillospirales; family QAKW01; genus QAKW01. The sequence goes on from JAZQAR010000177.1 coordinate 15,555, forward strand.
CTATGAAGCTATCTTGGCAGGAGACGCTACTCCGAAGAGTGATGACCAGGCCAAGGAATATGCCAAAGCCGATTTCACCGGAACAGATATTTTGAATCGACTGAATACCGAGATGGCTACTGTTGCCAACCCCGCCGGCTATACTGTGAAGTATGATGCAGTGGCAGGCGTAGGTTATCCTGTTCTTACTTATTATAAGGATGGCGCTCCCGTGGTTCGCCGTGTGGCTCATACCGCCGAAAACGTGGGCGAAAACACCTGGGCTACCCAAAACAAGTTATTTGGAGATTTTTGTGCCAATCTGAACAAGACCGGCGATGCTTTGCCCGCCCTTGGTAGAGTGGAAATCAAAGACAATACCGATCTGTTTGCTTTGGGATTAGTAATGTTGGGTAACGCTAAAGTAGACGATCAAAATAAGTGGACCGGGCTTGGAATTACCGAAGTTTCCTTTACACAGGATATTGATGCAAGCATTGCTCCTGCATTCCTTGCAAATAAGGGGAATGCCAATTTTGTGATTCCGATCGCTATGGGTTCTATTTCAGGCACCGGCGCCGGTAACAACTCTCCTGTTATCACTGTGAACGGTAACGGCCACGTGATCAAAAATTGGCATAACTATGTTGCCAGCGGTTCGAGCGTAGATCTTGTTGGTGCGCTCTTTGCTAAAGTCGGCAATGGCTTTAAAATCAATGACCTGGGCATGGAAGACGTTTTGGTAGAATATGCCGAGTTCGTTCCTCAAAGCACAAGCTATCATAGCCGGTACGGTGTAATGGTTGGTAAAATTGGTGCCAGCTGCACCATCGCCTTGAACAATTGCTGGGCTGATGGCAAAATTATTGTCCATAAAGTAACCGGTAATACCAGCTATGCTGTAAAAAGTTTCGGTGGATTGGTTGCCTGGGATCAAGCCGGCAAAAGTACTGCGAAGAATTGCTGGGTGGATTTGGATGTAGAAAATGCAACTTATCCTTCTTATACCAAAGCTCCTGTTTGGGGTCATAACGGCAAGGCAGAAAATATGACCAATGTTTACTGTGTTGCTACCGAGAGCGATGTAGTAATCAGCGATTATGCGAGCCTCTGTACCAAGGTGGATGCTTCTACTGCCGGTGAGGTTGCTTATAAACTGAATCAGTTGGGGCTGAAAGATTCTGCGAATTCTGCCACATATTATAAACTGAATGCAAATAAGACCAGCGCAACCTGGGCTACCCAGGCTACCGCGATCTATAAGCTCACCATTCAGCAGAAATATGATGCTGAGGGTGAAGAAAACGACGTTGTCCTCTCTGAGACCGACTATTATTACAATGCCGGTGAAACTGTAACTGTTCCTTCCTTTAATAACTATACGGTTGTTGCATCTACCGTTCCCGCAGGGAACAAGATGCCCGCAGCCGATCATACCATCGTTTATACGGCTGATGCCTTTGACTGGGTACCTGCCGAAACTATCAATGACGAGCTGAAGAACGTGAATCCCGGCTATTTCGCTATCGAATACGCCAACGCTTTGACTGAGGCTCAGAATGCAGTTGCCGCTCTGCTGGATACCAAGGGTGATGCTACCGTTCTGGATCCTGCCCGTTATGAGCTGATGGATACCTTGAACGCCAAGGTGGACGCTCTGAACGCCTTGGATGCTGAGGCCGCTCTGCTGATCAACAGCACTGCGATCACCAAAGAGAACTATACCACCATTATCCCCAACTATAGCGAGTTCGAGACCTATAAGGCTCTGAACCCCGGCAACATTTGGGGTGTTGATTCCAAGGAAGATTGGCTTGCACTGGTTGATGCCGACACCGCTGTTTCCACAAGTGTCGACGGGGCTGCCGCAAATTACGATATCTACCTGAAGGGAGATATCGATATGGGAAGCGCTCCCATGTCTCCTTTGGCTCACAGTGGGAGCTTCCGCGGCTCCTTGAACGGTATGGGCCATAAATTCAAAAATATTTACGTTACCGATACTGAGTCCGAAACCAAAAGAGAATTCGTTGGTTTGATCAGTAGTATGTATGGAGGTGGTTACGTCAACAACCTTGGAATCGAAAGCGGTGTGGTTGAAGTAACCAATACCGTAGACGGCAAAGACGGCGGCTTCGGCGTTGTGGTCGGCTATAACAGTGACGGTGAGCACTACAAGGTATGGGTCGGTGAGGACGTTACCCTGGTGATTAACGATGCGACCTCTACCGGGTCCGCTAACGATTCTTACGGTACCTACGTCGGTCGTGGTAACGGCTCCTTTGACAGCTGCTATACCTACGCTAAGATCAGCGTAACCGGCTTTGATCTTGATCATTGCAGCGCTTTCGTGGATTATCAATCCGTAGGGAATCACCCTGTTCGTACCTTTAACTGCTTTGGTGTAATGGATGAAAACAGCACCATCGCCAACAGATACGTGACCCGCTATGCCGCAAGCGGTACCAACACCAAATTTATGACCGTAAACACCTGGGGTGTTAACGTAAAAGATATTACCAATAAGGCTGAACTGAACGAAGAAAACGCAGGCTATAATCTGGAGCAGGGTGCTGTTGCTTCCGGCGAATTGGCATATAAACTGAATACCAATTGGCAAAACTTCAACACCTATAAGGATAAGGGCAACGTTTCCGCTTCGCAAAAGGGGCAACTGCCTGATTATGAACGGGTTTACTGGACTGTTGCAAACGGTAAGACCATCATTGGTACTGCCGAAAATCAAACCCGCAGAATTACCGTGAACGCCAATGGCGATGAACTGTATTTCTACGCCTCCAAGGATGAAAAGGTCGATATGGCCGCTGTCTTTGGCGAAAACGTTACCTTTGCCGACAATACCGCTGTCTGGGACGGCAAGTCCGTTGTGATGGGTGATGCCGATATTACCCTGACCGTTACCAGTATGAACGAGACTGCTAAGAATAAGGCACTGGCTCTGTTCGACGGCAAGGATCTGTCCGAAACCTCCGACTTTGTTGATGCTGCCGCCATTACCGCCGCCATCAACAAGCTGAACGCCACCCAATACACCGATCAGGCTGTCCTGAACGCAGACGTAAAGGCTCTGACCGATCTGTATAAGCTGAATGCCGAAAAGGCTTACAACGTACGGCATCCCTACAATGTAGAAGCCTTTGTGATCGGGCCCGACATGGAATTTGCCGGCTACACTCTGGAAGCCGACCCCGCCATCAAGAGCCTGCATATCGGTTCCGTTGAAGATCTGGAATACGTTGAAAAGAACGTAGACCTGTATACCCTGGAGCATACCCTGTATCTGGATGCCGATCTGGATCTGGCTGAATCCGAGTTCGTATCTCTGAACGGCCTGAAGGCCAGCTTCGACGGTCAAAACTATAAGATCACCAACTATAACCGTAAGAATATGGCTAACACCGCATTCTTCGACGTCTTCTACGGCAAGAGCCTGAAGAACCTGACCTTTGAAGATTGCGACGTTTCCGGTCAGTACAGTGCTTTGATCATGTACAGATACAATGGCGAAGGCACCCTGGCGCTGGAAAACATCACCGTTAACAACTGCGCAATGGCTTATACCGGCGGCAATCAGTTGTCTCCCGTTCTTTCTATTACCGGTCAGAGCGGCGACGTGGCCATGAAGAATATCACCGTGACCAACAACGTGATCACCGGTGTGAACGGTAACAGCAACTTCGGTATGCTGACCACTAATATGAACAATGGCAATACCGTTACTGCCGAAAACATTCTGATCACCGGCAATACCACCCATAACGTGGTTAAGTCCAACATCAGCGGCTCTTCCTGGGTATTCGGCGCATTGGAAGGTAATACCGAAAACAACGTAACCCTGAAGAACGCCAGAATCTACAATAACCATAGCACCTTCGATGAACCGGTGGATCCCGAGGATCCCGAGGCCGGCACCCAGCAGGCAGCTTCCGCTCTGCCCGGCCTGATCGCAGGTGAAGTATTCAGTAAGAACGGTGTTGCCCATAAGCTGAACGTTGAAAACGTTTTGGCTTACGATAATGATTCCCGTTCGATCTATACCCGCCGTCATAATGACACCTATACGACCGGCGTCCTTACCGCCACCAACCTGGTGACCGATACCGATAAGATCTACGACTTCGCTACCGAAGAGTTCAAGGAAGTTTCCGAATATGTGACCGCCGGTGTCACCGTTGGGGAGAGCGAGTCTGCGGCCGGCAAGCTGGCAATGGCTTATGCTTACAACAAGGGTACCCAGGCTGATAAGGTTGCCGTTACCGTTCAGAACGTCTTTGTTGACGTGGATGAAAACAACAAGGCTCCCTTGAAGGTCTCCATTATGAAGGATACCGAAGAAGCTGCTGCCTTCTATACCTACGCTGACGGCTCCTTCGCCGGAGATGAAGATCTCTATAGCCATCTGGCTGAATGTATGTTCACCGATGCTTCCGGTGCCAAGGTAGAGGTTGACGAAATTGGCCTTGGCGTTACCGAGGATACCGTTTACTATGCGTTGGATCATAAGTACGGTGATCCCGTTCCCAGCGCAGGCAATAACGCTCAGACCCATACCCACGTTCAGGAATGTCTGAACGGTTGCGGTAAGGCTGATATCGTTGCAGATTGTACCGACGAAGACGGTGCCGAGCACAAGATTGCTTCTGAGACTGTTGCCGGCGGTGACTATTACAAGTGTGACGATTGCGGTTACGAATGGGTTGAGAACTACGTGGGTAAGCTTCGTGTTCTGCGTACCAACGAGATCGCTGCTACCATGGTTGGCGATCCTGTGATCATCGAGCTGACCCTTTCCAACTCCACCGATCTGACCGACCTGACCGTGAAGGTTGAATACGACGCCGACGCTTTGGAATACGTTTCTAACACTTTGGATGGCGCCACTGTGAACACCTCCACTGAAGGTGTTCTGATCCTGACTGTGGATAAGGCTACTCCCATCCGCGTTGTCAACAACCTGCTGGCCAAGATCACCTTCAACGTGAAGAATACCGCTGAAGATCAGAAGGTATACGACGTTAAGGTGACGGTCTCCGGTGCGAAAGCCGGTGAGACCGACGTGACCGTCACCGATGCAGTGAAGACCATCCCCGTGAAGGTCGTAAACTCCAATAAGGGTGACCTGGACGGCGACGGCAATATGACCGTAAACGACGTTCACGTGATGCTTGAGCATTTTGCCAAGGGTACCGAAAACGACCTGAGCGTTGACCAGAAGGCAATCGCCGATCTGGACAGCAACGGTTCCTTCAACATCATCGACGTACTGGTTGCTTTGAAGAAACTGGCTTCCGGCGTATAAGTTGAATCAATGAATAAAAACAAGGATGCTTCGGCATCCTTGTTTTTTTGTGCCCGTTGGTGAGATGGGATATTTGCGGGACGATGTGGGCATCGTCCCCTACTTGACTTTACCTATCTTTTTTATTATAATATAGGGTATGAATATAAACACGGAGGTAAAAAACGTGGATAATAAAAAAATGGTGAAAGAGATCACCGCCATGGACGTGGATTTCGCCCAATGGTATACCGACATTGTAAAAAAAGCCGATATGGCCGCCTATTCCAACGTAAAGGGCTTTATGATCATCCGCCCCTATGCCTATGCTATGTGGGAGCTGATGCAGGGTGCCTTGGATAAAATGTTCAAGGAGCTGGGCCATGAGAATATCTTTATGCCCATGTTGATCCCCGAAAGCCTTTTGAATAAAGAAAAGGATCACGTGGAAGGCTTTGCGCCCGAGGTGGCCTGGGTCACCTACGGCGGCAGCGAAAAGCTGGAGGAACGGATGTGCATCCGCCCCACCTCTGAGACCCTGTTCTGCGATCATTTTAAGGACGTGGTTCATTCCTGGCGGGACCTGCCTCTGCTGTATAACCAGTGGGTATCGGTCGTTCGGTGGGAAAAGACCACCCGTCCCTTCCTGCGTACCCGTGAATTTTTGTGGCAGGAGGGTCACACCCTACACGCCACCCAGGAGGAGGCCGAGACCGAGACCCTGAATATGCTGAACGTTTATGCCAAGTTCTGCCGGGATTACCTGGCGATCCCCGTGGTGCCCGGCCGCAAGACCGATAAGGAAAAGTTCGCCGGCGCTGAGGCTACATATACCATCGAAGCATTGATGCACGACGGTAAGGCTCTGCAGAGCGGTACCTCCCATTACTTTGGGGACGGCTTCTCCAAGGCCTTCGACGTAACCTATACCGATAAAAACAACAAGCTGGTTTATCCCCACCAGACCTCCTGGGGCTGTACCACCCGCCTGATCGGTGCGGTAATCATGACCCACGGCGACGATAACGGGCTGGTGCTGCCCCCCATGGTGGCTCCCACCCAGGTGATAATCGTGCCGGTTGCCCAGCATAAGCCCGGTGTTCTGGATAAGGCCGCAGAGGTACTGGAGCGTGTTTCCAAGGTGGCAAGAACCAAGATGGACGATTCCGACAACAGCCCCGGCTGGAAGTTTGCGGAATATGAAATGAAGGGTGTACCCATCCGGTTGGAGCTGGGTCCCCGGGATATTGAAAACGGCGTTTGCGTTCTGAGCCGCCGTGATACCGGCGAAAAGACGGTGGTGAACCTGGACGAGCTGGAAACCGTGATCCCCGCTCTCCTGAAGGAGATCCATGAAAATATGCTGAATAAGGCTCTGGAGCGGCGGGAGAAGATGACCCACACCGCCCACGACCTGGAAGAAATGAAGGAGATCGCCGCCACCAAGCCCGGCTTTATCCGTGCCATGTGGTGCGGCGACGAGGCCTGTGAGTTGCAACTGAAGGAAGATTGCGACGTCAGCAGCCGTTGTATGCCCTTTGACGACCAGGAACAGGTGGCCGAGACCTGCGTTTGTTGCGGAAAACCGGCCAAGAAGCTGGTATACTGGGGCAAAGCCTATTAATCATAAGACCTTATCAGAGATCCGGGCGGTGATATTTGCCCGGATCTCCGTCAGCAGGTTAAAAAATGCCTTGTACCCCCTTTGGGGGTGCGGGGTACGCTTGCCCCGCGGGGGGTTAAGCGGTGCGGAATTTAACCGCACCGCAAATTTTTTTAAAATCGTTGCAACATTTTTGCATTTTGATTCGTTACTATATTAGGAAAGGAGACAGGAGACCGTGGCTTTAAGAACCGAGTTGATCCAACGGATCATCGCCGAAGAAGGCCCCACTGTTTATCGGTTGGCTATGGCCCAAACCCGGAATTCCGCTGATGCAGATGATATTTATCAGGACGTGTTTTTGCGTTACCTGAAAAATGAGCCTGTTTTCCAGAGCGCCCAGCACCAGCGCGCATGGTTTATTCGGGTAACGGTGAACTGTTGTAAGGATCTTTTTAAGCGCGCCCATCGGAACGACCTGCCTCTGGACCACGCCAGAAACGCTATGAAAGTCTCGGAAGAGCACGCCGAATTGGCGGCCGCCCTGGAGGCTTTGGAGCCCAATCAGCGGGCGATGGTCCACCTGTACTACTTCGAAGGCTATAAAACCGATGAGATCGCCGCATTGATGAATATGAAGCCCGCTACCGTTCGGTCCGGGCTGGATCGTGCACGGCAAAAATTAAAAAAACTGATGGAAGGAGGGGTAGCCCGTGTTTGAGCAGGAATATAAAAAGATGTTTCGGGACGTGAAACCGTCCCGGGATCTGGAGGCCGAGACCCTTGGTCTGCTGATCGAGATGCGGGATCATCCCCCCGTGGAGGCCGCACCTACCCGTCGGCTGAAGCCCTTTATCATTTCCGCCGCCGCATCCCTGGCTGCTGTGTTCCTTCTGACCTTTATCGGCATCGGAGTTCACCAGAATATGCTGAATAAGCGGATGGAATCGGAACTGCTCCTTGACGATAGTGTTGCGGAGGATATCACCCAGGATTCCCTCTTTGAAGACGAGAAGAAGGGCGATATGGATGCCGAAGCCCCCGAACAGGACGAGGAAGCCGCCGATTCCGACGAGGACGATGCCGCCGATAAAAAGGAAGACTCCGCCCCCGAGGATGACAAGGACGGCACCGCCAACGACGACAAGGAGGACGACCGGGGCTCCAAGGACGAGGTTGGGAACGAGGATAAAAACGACGATAAGAGCGACGGTAATCAGACTCCTCCTCAACAAGATGTCATACTTGAGTATCATCAGTACTATTATAAAGACGATACCGGCGCAATGTACTATATTCAAAATAACTATCCTCCGGTAGAAAATAACACCGGCGGCATCCGCACCTATCTTTCCATTAAAGAGTTTGCCGATGCGCTGGAGAAAAAGAGCACCCTGGGCTATGGCGCCCGCTATTATAACGCCCGGGAGCTGTTGATCGTTCCCACCAAATTGCCCGCAAAATGCTGCTTCCGTCAGCTTTATCTGAATCACACCACCGGCGCCTATACTTATCAGTATGGGGCGGCTTATATGGGGGATCCCTATCTGGTGACCGTTGAGAACAAGAGCCCCCGGGCAAAATCCTTGCAGGAGCTGAAGGATCAGATCAGTTATCTGCCCGGCGAAGACGTGCAGTATTCCATCGACGGCAACGTGATGACCTATACCTTCGGGGCAGAGACGGTGACCGTTACCGTTACCGCCGCCGTCAAGGGCGCAGAGCTCACAGATAACGCTTGTCGGGCGTTGTTCAATAATATCGACCTGAGCAGAGCGACCTTGGATAATGAGATTTTAGCAATGACTTTCCCGGAAAAATAAATAAAAAACGAAAAAATCCCGTAATGCGTCAGCATTGCGGGATTTTTGTTGCGCCAAAAGGACCGCTTGCAGTATCACATACAGCGGCGGGGTTTTATTCATTTTCGATTTTTTGCCATAAATTCCAATTGATATTTTGTCCGTTTTTTCAAACAATAATGGCTGAAAGGTCGTTTTTGTTATGAAAAAATTATTAAAAATCAGTATACCGATCCTTTGCCTGATGCTGGTGGGGGCGTTGATCGGCTACGGCGTTTATCGGATCCCCGGCAATTTCAGCCATTTTAACGGCGACCGGCCGGAGACCGGGTTTTATTATACCCTGGAGGCAGATGCCTCTACTCTTGCCGATCAGACCGATGCCACCTATCGGGCCAAGGTCAAGCTTTTTGGTTTTTTACCCATCAAGGACGCTACCGTCCACCGCCTGAGTCAAAAGCAACTGATCCCCCTGGGTACCCCCTTTGGGGTCAAGCTTTATACCAAGGGCGTGATCGTGGTGGATGCGGAGGAGGGGAGCCCTGGCCTGGAGGCAGGGATCCGGGTGGGGGATATCATCCTTTCCTATAACGGGGTGGAGATCACCTCCAACAGCGATCTGAAAAAGCAGGTCAACCTCTACGAAGGCAAGGCACAAAAGGTGCGGATCCTGCGAAATCAGCGGAGCCAGACCGTGCTGGTCACCCCGGTAAAGGGGGAGCAGGGCTATAGCGTGGGACTGTGGGTGCGGGATAGCGCCGCCGGACTGGGAACCCTGACCTATTACGATCCTCAAACTAAGATCGTGGCAGGGCTGGGGCATTCCATCTCCGATTCCGATACCGGCCAGACCATGCCCGTGGGCAGCGGTACCATGGTGGAGGCCACCGTGACTGGGGTGAAGCCCGGTGCCTCCGGGGAGCCCGGGGAACTTTTGGGAAAACTAAAGGAGGGGGAGCTGGGGCAGGTGACGGAAAATTGTGCCGCCGGCCTTTTTGGTACCGCCACCGCCGATTTTAAGGGCACTGCGTACCCCATTGCCCTGAAGGATGAGATCAAGGTGGGGGAGGCGCAGATCCTTTGTACCACCCAGGGCGATACGGCGAAAATGTATACAATTAGTATAACAAAGATCAATAATAACTTATCGGAAATCAAAAACCTGTGTATTCAGATCACCGACCCGGAGTTGCTGGAAAAAACCAACGGAATCGTCCAGGGGATGAGCGGTTCTCCCATCCTCCAAAACGGCAAGCTCATCGGTGCAGTAACCCACGTGCTGGTCAACGATCCCACCAAGGGCTACGGCATCTTTATCGAAAATATGCTCTCCGCAGCAGAATAAAAGACCCCTTTTGGGGTCTTTTTATATTTTCTTGCAATTCTTGACAAACTGTGGTAAACTAAACTTGCCAAACTAACTTAATAAATGTGAAATTGGGTGTATTTTTCTTTCTAAGGAAGAGTTACGCTCTTTTTGCCGTTTCCCAATATTGTGAATTTGATAAAAATGCAAATTCCATCAATATTGGTGAGGCTACGCCCCATTTCACATTGAGTTAGTTTGGCGACTATCGGAGTTTGCGTTTTTTGTGCGGTTACTTCGGTGGCCGCACTTTTTATTTTTGAAAGGAGAAACAATTACACACCTTCAGCAGCATCAACAAACACTAAATTTTAATAAGGATTAATATATGAAAAAACAATTTATTACTATTATAACAATAATCGTGATGCTTTCTACATTTTTCCAAGTAGAAAGCATCGCCCAAGATTCGCAAAACGGGAAATGCGGCGAGAATGTATATTGGGCATTCGATGCCTCAACGGCCACACTATCAATTACTGGTGTCGGAGAAATGACAGAATTTAATCCGATTTTGGATAATGCACCGTGGAAATCGTATCAAGAAGACATCCAACATTTAGTAGTCGCCGACGGAGTAACTGGGTTTAGCGGAGGAAGCATAGTTGGCCTTGAATCTTTGAAAACAATCACCTTCCCGCAATCCTTATCTGGCAAAATATCATACTTTTCCTTATATGGGTTTCCGGCACTTACAGATGTTTTTTTTGCAGGAAATATAGTTGAATTTTACGCTTTATTAGGTAATTATCCGGATCTCCCAGAGAATGTAACCATTCATTACGGAGAGGACAGCCTCGATCCCACTCCCTCTGCTGATGTATTCTATACCGAAACTTTGCCGAAATCTATAAAAATCGGTGATCCTATGCCAAAAGCAGACATTACCTTCCACAATTTAACACCTGGCATAGAATACCACACATACATTTCTGATTTCACAGGAGAGAACGAAAGTGATCCAGTGTTTTATTTACATCCCTACGATAGATCCGAGGGGCACAGTTCGGTTGTAGATACAGATGGAACAATTAAAAACCAAGAATTGGCAAGTGATGAGCAGGTAAACGGTGTATATGCATATCGACCTGGTTATTGGAAACTTGTTCCACAGATCTCCGCCAAACAACCTCCATATGGAAGTTGGCAAATTGGTAATGCGATTTTTGTTGAAGTTGAATCACCAATTATAACACATACTGCCCCAACCGCTGCAGTAGTTGGACAAACAATTCAACTCAATACTTCTCTTACAAATGTAAATCTCAAGAATTATAAGGTCAGCGATTATGAGAATGTCGAACCCATTGTCTGTTGGACTGATGAATATTGGGACGGCGAAAACACCTTAATTCAAACGCATCGTTACCATCGATTCGGCAATCTTCATCCAATTGCCTATAAACCTACTGTAGAGGTCATTTCTGGTTCTGATTTAATTGAACGCAAAAACAAGGATTATTCTAACACTCTCAATTCAACCGAATCTATTACCTTTCTAAAAGAAGGAACTATAAAATTAAGAATTTCCTATAATCAGATTAAAACCATGGATTGTGCTGCAGAATGTTTTGATTATAATGAAATAGTAACAATTCAAATAAACAGGGAACACGTTTATACCAATGATTGCGATACCACCTGTAATATCTGCGAAGCTATGCGCAGCATCACACACAAATATGGAAACTATATTTACAACAATGATGCAACAGCAGTGAAAGACGGCACAAAGACCCGCACTTGCTCTGTTTGCGGAGAAAAAGAATCCATAACCGCTGTAGGAACAAAAAGGACAAATCCGTTCAAAGATGTAAAAGCAAGCGAATACTTCTATACACCGGTTTTGTGGGCAGTTGCCAATAACATTACAACCGGTACTTCTGCCACCACATTTGAACCTGATGTCGCTTGCACCCGAGGCCAGATCGTTACATTCTTGTGGCGCTCCGCAGGTTCTCCTGCGCTTAAGGAAAGCAACAATCCCTTCAACGATGTCAAGGACGACCAATATTATTATTCGGCTGTGCTTTGGGCGGTGGAAAACGGTATCACTACCGGCACTTCTGCCACCACATTTGAACCTGATGCCGACTGCACCCGAGGGCAAATTGTTACATTCTTGTGGCGTGCCGCAGGTTCTCCTACGCCTAAGGGAGGCAACAATCCCTTCAACGATGTCAAGAGCAACCAATATTATTATAAGGCTGTGCTTTGGGCAGTGGAAAATGGTATTACAACCGGTACTTCTGCCACCACATTTGAACCTGATGTCGCTTGCACCCGAGGCCAGATCGTTACATTCCTCTATCGACATTATAACTAACATTCATAAGGATTAACTCAAGAAGATAGTTTTATCTGTCTGGTTTTCTTGTAATACAAAGTCCAACGAAGTTTAAGCCGCCCGTTTCAATCGAAACGGGCGGCGTTTTAAAACATCAAATTGGGAAAGCAGAGTACGGTTCTGTATTTGCTTTGTTGGTCCTATATTGACACACTCGTGAGCGGCTCGCCGATCCTCCAAAACGGCAAGCTGATCGGCGCAGTAACCCACGTGCTGGTCAACGATCCCACCAAGGGCTACGGCATCTTTATTGAAAATATGTTAGAAAAAGCAAATTAAGTAGCAGAAGAGCAGGCAAAAAAAGACGCATCATAAACAAAAAGGTGTCGAAGCCAAATATGACTTCGACACCTTTACTTTATTTCTAATAGCATAACAATCAAAATAATTATATTGCAATAATGAATTATGATTATCCCTTAACCGGTACGGCAATTTGTGTTATGTAATCTTCACTGTAGTTACCACGGTTGGGTGGGCCTTCCATATAAATGGAACGGAACGCTCCCGTGATTTCAATATTATTTTCCTCAATGTATTCCATAAGCGTACGGATGGCGGTTCCAGTTCCTTCATACGGCCCACGGTAGTAAATACAAAGAGCGGGTGTTTCGGGGAACTCCACACGCTCAGTTCCGTCAAAATCGTCGGTTACGGGGATACAACACATCAAGTCCAACTTATCGGGAACAGTTGACATACGCATTGTAAACATACGGCCAAGCATATACATTTTTCCTGTATGAGCGGCGGCGATATATGTATCTCTTAGATTGTTGGATGCTTCGGATACATCCTTGCAGTCATATCGACGGCAGTAACAAACGAGCCGAGGTAACGTAGTTTTATGCACAGTCAGATCTCCACGTTTAGCCGCCCGAACCTGCAACGTCTGAATGTTCTTATCCAGAGTTGCACGAAGCTCCATAAGACGCTGTAAATGAACGTCGATATTTTCTGTGTCGTAATAGTAGGATTGTACCTCTTTAAGAGTAAGACCTAATGATTGCAGAGATTTAATTGAACGAATCTGCGTCATATTGTCTGCTGAGTAATAACGGTATCCGCTTCCCTCATCTTTAACAGCTGGAGTTAAAAGGCCCATTTCCTCATAAACGAGAAGTGTTTTACGGGTAATTCCCATGATTTTAATTACTTCTCCGATTTTAAATAAATTTTCAGCGTGTTTTTTCAATTTCCAATCACCTCGGAATTTTGGAGAGATTTGCAGAAATCTCTTGACTTGAACCTTTGGGTCTAAGTTACAATTACAGTGTATCATAATATCTTTTTTTATGCAACAAAAACTGAGCAAATCAAAACTTTTTAGACAGAACTGCTTTAAAAATATCCAATAACAATCTAATTTAAGCAAAATTACGTACATGGAGGTATCGTTATGAATATAGGAAAGGGTTTAACTAAATCAAAAATAATTACGATTGTCATCGTTGCGCTTGTTGCAATCGCACTTGTTGTAACGATGGTGTTTCTCTTGAAAGGACAGCCGGAGGACAAACCGACCCAAGGCGACGGACCGTCTCAGACCGACCCGTCCGGCAATGGCTCGTCTTTGGCGGATCCTACGGATGATACTTCTTCCACAACAGATCCCACAGATACATCTAAACCTACGGACTCGTCTAACCCTACCGACACGTCTAAACCTACGGATACAACCAAGCCTGCGGTAACAACCTACACAGTTACCTTTAAGGATTATGACGGAACAGTTCTGAATACGCAGAAGATAGAAAAAGGCAAGGGTGCAACCGCACCTGCCGATCCCAAGCGTGAAAACTTTACCTTTGCCGGCTGGGATAAATCCTTTAAGAAGATTACCTCCGACTTGGTGGTAACGGCTACCTACACCACCACGAAAACCGTTATCTATGCCGAACACGTTTCGGTAAACAAAGGCACGGGCGAAGTAACAATGAACATCCGTGTTATCAACAACCCCGGCATTATGGGTGCGGTTCTCAAGGTTTCCGTGGACGATAAGGTGCTCAGTTTTAAGGAAGCTACTAAAACCGAGTATCCCGGACTGACCTTAACAAGTCCCGGCTCGAAAACCACCGCTTCGCCGTACACCTTTATGCTCGATTCTTTGGAACTTGCCAAAGAAGATAAGAAAGACGGCACATTGTTTACGATTACATTTAAGGTCAAGGACACCGCCGCTACCGGCAAATATGATATTAAGCTGTCCTATGACAACGGCGCCATTTTCGATGAAGATTACAAAGACCCCAAGGTCTGCTTAGAAAACGGCTCCATCACCATTAAGTAAGGAGGGATTACGATGTTGAAAACAAAACACAGTATGTTAAGACGAACATTGTCTATGCTATTGGCCGTTGTAATCCTTATTGGTATGGTTCCGGCTAACGTACTTGCCATCGAAGCAAAAAGTAACGATTACATACCCGGTGACGTAAACGGCGACAGTCTTGTAAACGCCCTTGACGTTAACTTGGT
>JAZQAR010000178.1:0-6232 GCA_045545315.1 Eubacteriales bacterium
CCTCTCTTTTTAACGTCCTTTTTGATATTAGCGCTCCAATTGGCACCCAACGGCCCACAGCAACGCACCTGAGTAACCGACGCGACGTTTTTACTTTCTACTTTTATTATAAACTTGTTTTGAGTGGTTATATGTGTTAAAATTATATTAAGTGATATAAGTCCTGTTTATGGGACTTATGCTGTGATAAAATAAAAAAGACCTGCAAAAAGCAGGTCTTGCTCACACACTGTGAGGTCGTTTGCACGACGGGTTGAATAAATTTTTATTTGAACTTGTAGTGTAAATCTCATAAGGTACTTGAGATTAATTTAATTATAACATAAAATTTTTAAAAGTCAATATATAGGAGGAAAATATGAAAAAGCAAAATGACTATTACGTAGGCCTTGATATTGGAACTGATTCAATAGGTTGGGCTGTAACTGATGTAGATTATCATATTCTGAAATTCAACGGTAACGCCCAATGGGGGATCCGCCTTTTGGACGAAAGTAAAACTGCCGAAGAGCGAAGAATGCATAGATCTTCCCGCCGTCGAACGCAGCGTAATAAACTTAGACTCCAATGGCTGGAGTTGCTTTTTGCTGAAGAAATTGCCAAAAAGGATATTTCTTTTTTTCAAAGATTGCACGATAGCAATCTTTGGGAAGAGGATAAAACTACTTCTGGAAAATATTCTCTGTTTACTGATGAAGGTTTTACTGATAAAGATTATTTTAAAAAATATCCAACAGTCTATCATTTAAGGAAAGCTTTGTTGGAACGTAATGGTGATTTTGACGTGCGTCTTGTTTACCTTGCGGTAAGCCATATTATCAAAAATCGTGGGCACTTTCTTTTTGATTCGGATTCCTTGGGCGAAAGTTCTGTTCCTGATTTTCGTTCTGTGTGGGGTGAATTAGTCACTTATCTTGCAGATGAAGCTGAGGTTTGCCTGGAATGCAAAAATGTGGATGAGATATGCCGTATTTTGAAAAACAAGACGTTGAGCATTACGGCGAAAAAAACCGGATTGATCAGTGAATTTGCAATTGAAAAAAAGAGCGAACCCGCCACTTCTGTTTTAACACTGTTAGCCGGCGGTACTGTGAATTCTGCAAAGTTGTTTATGGATGATACCTTGAAGGATTCAGAGGCTTCTAAGGTTACGTTTTCAATCGGATATGATGAAAAGGAGAACTTGTATAAAGAGGTCTTTGGCGGCCGTTTTGAGATGATCGAGCGGTTAAAGGCTGTTTATGATTGGGCATTGTTGGCTGATATTCTAAACGACCGAAAATATCTTTCCTATGCAAAGTGCGATGTATACGATAAGCATAAGAATGATTTAAAGCAACTGAAGACATATGTGAAAAAGTACGCACCGGATAAGTATAATTTATTGTTTAACGAGAATAAAAAAGGTGTATGCAACTATCTTGCGTATTCCGGGCATTCAACGAAAAATGCTGTGGAAAAGAAGTGCAGCCGGGTGGATTTTCTTGACTTCCTTAAAAAGCAACTCCCTAAGGAATGTATGGACAAAAAATACGAACAGATGTATTCTGAAATTATTTCCGGTGTATTTATGCCCAAAATTATCAGCAAGGATAATGCTGTTATTCCAATGCAAGTCAACCGTGCAGAATTGGTAGCGATTTTAGAGAACGCATCGGTGTATTTGCCGTTTCTGAAGGATGCAAAAGCAGGGGATAAAAACGTTATGCAAAAGATTCTTGATATCTTTGCATTCAGAATTCCGTATTACGTCGGTCCTTTGAATCCACACAGCAAAAATGCATGGATCGAAAGAAAAAACGGCAAAATCTATCCTTGGAATTTTGAAGAAATGGTTGACGTGGATAGAAGCGCGGAAAAATTTATCGAAAACTTGACCGGTAAGTGTACTTATATTCCAACTGCAGACGTTTTGCCCAAATATTCCTTGTTGTATAGCAAATTTGCTGTTTTAAACGAACTCAATAATTTAAAAATAGACGGTAAAGCGATCGATGTGAATCTGAAGCAAAAGATTTATTCCGAACTGTTTTTAAAGAACAATAAGGTAACTGAGGCAAGGTTAAAGAAATACCTGGCTTCCTATGGATTAAACGGAGAAATTACCGGCATCGACGGTGACTTTAAAAACTCTTTAAAATCCGAACGGGATCTTGCCCCATATTCGCTGACCGATGCGGAAAAGGAAGACGTAATCAAGGCGATCACAATTTTTGGCGATGATAAAACGTTGTTAAGGCGGCGTTTAACTCGCTTGTTAGGCAATAAACTGTCAAAAGAGGATGTCAACAAAATCAGTATGCTTAAGTATACCGGCTGGGGCAGACTTTCCCGTGTGTTTTTGTGTGAGGTTCAAGCCACTAATAAGGAGACCGGCGAGCTAAATAATATCATCGGATTTATGTGGACGACCAATCATAACCTGATGCAATTGTTGAGCAATGAGTATAACTTTGTTGACGAGATTAACGAGCTTAACGGAGAAAGAGCGTTCACAACTCTCCGTCAAGAGGTCGAAGATCTCTACGTCTCACCTAAGGTGAAAAGACCCATTTATCAGGCAATGCAGATTGTGGAAGAATTGGTTAAGATCAATGGGCATCAACCCAAAAAGATCTTTGTTGAAGTGGCTCGTGGAGAAGAGGAGAAGAAGCGTACAGTTTCCAGAAAGCAACGGCTGATGGAACTGTATAAGTCCTGTAAAAAGGATAATGAGGCTTTATATAATGCTTTGGCCTCGACCGATGAAAATGAATTTCGCAGAGATGCCCTTTTCCTATATTACACCCAGTTTGGAAGGTGTATGTATACGGGAAAAACGATCGCTCCGGAAGAGATCTTTGATAAAAACCTTTATGATATCGACCATATCTTTCCCCGTTCAAAAATTAAAGACGATAGCCTGGATAACAGAGTGTTGGTGACAAAAAAGGCGAACGAAGATAAGAGTAACGTATATCCGATTTCCAAAGCTGTTTGTGAGGAGCAATTGCCGTTCTGGAAAATGCTTTTGGAAAAGGGCATGATCAGTCAAAGAAAGTTCGAACGCCTCACCCGTAGCAGCGCCCTGACGGATGATGAGCTCTCTGCCTTTATTAACCGCCAGTTGGTTGAAACACGCCAATCCTCGAAGGCTGTAGCCCGGCTATTAAATAAGCGCTATGATTCGGAGGTTGTTTATGTAAAAGCCGGCTTGGTTGCTGATTTTCGGCAAGAATTTGAATTTGTTAAGTGTCGCGAAGTGAATGACCTTCATCATGCAAAGGATGCATACCTTAATATCGTGGTTGGTAACGTGTATAATACACGCTTTAACCATAATAAGCTGGTTTTCCTTTCTGATCTGCAATCGGGGAAGGTAAGTCTAAATCGGATGTTTGCCTATCCCACTGCGAAGGCCTGGCGTGTGGACGGAGAAAAATCCATTGACGTTGTCAGAAGAACGATGGCGAAAAATAATATCAGGTTCACACGTTATGCTTTCAAACAAACGGGCGGGCTGTTTGATCAAACGATTCAGAAGAAAGGCCACGGCCAGGTCCCTCTAAAGGGTCTTTCTCCGATGTCCGATATTAAAAAATACGGTGGTTATAATAAAGCGACTGCAACCTGCTTTTCGTTGGTTTCTTATCTGAACGATAGGGGCGAACGTATCAAGCAATTCGTCCCGGTTGACTTGTATGAAGAGGATCGTTATCTTCGGGATCCAAAAGCATTTATGGACGAGAAAATTTCGGCAGACTCTAATGTTTTAATTCCTTGTGTTAAGATTAATACCTTGGTAAGCGTTGACGGATTCAGAATGCATATCAGCGGAAAGAGCAACGGAGGTTCCCAAATTCTATATAAGCCTGCGATGCAACTGGTGCTTGATCCCGGATTGATGCTCTATACAAAAAAGATTACAGCTTATTTGCGGAAATGTGTTGAACTGAAACGAGAAAAAACGATTACTGAACGGGATGGGATCACCCTCGATAACAACTTAATGCTGTATGATGCATTGTGTCATAAATTCAGCAATACGGTTTTGAAGGTGAAGTTTTCTGGCTTGGCGAAAAAAATGAATAATAATAAAGCGGTTTTTGAAGCACTTTCCTTAAAAGAGCAATGTGAGGTTTTGCTGCAGGTTTTAAATATTGTCCATGCGAACGCACGAAGCGGGGATCTTACTCTCATTGGCGAGTCAAAGAATAGCGGAATTATCACAACCGGTAGCAATATTGCACCCGCCAAGAAATTCAAGTCGTTTAAAATCATTAACCAGTCGATCACAGGCCTTTTTGAGCAGGAGCTGGAATTGCTGGATTGAAAAGGGTGATAGTTATGGGATGGCGCACGGTGGTTGTTTCAAGATCATCAAAGTTAGATTTAAAATTAGGCTATTTGGTCATACGTGACAGTGAAGAAACAATACGTGTACATATAAGTGAGATATCTGTTTTGATTATTGAGACTACGGCGTCATCCATAACTACCGCTTTGTTGAACGAATTGATAAAGCAGAAAATCAAGGTGATTTTTTGTGATGAAAAAAGGAACCCATCATCAGAATTGGTAGCCTGTTACGGACGTTATGATACCTCTCTAAAGGTACGTGGTCAAATTAGTTGGGGTACTCTGGCAAAGCAAGCTGTTTGGACGGCGATTGTGGGCGAAAAGATCAAAAATCAGCGTAATAATCTTCAATATTTTAAATTGCCGGAATATGCACTACTGGATCAGTATTTAGACGAGCTGGAATTTAATGATTTAACCAACCGGGAGGGACATGCTGCAAAGGTGTATTTTAATGCACTTTTTGGTAAGCGTTTTACCCGTGATACGAATTGCGCAATTAATGCAATGCTGGATTATGGCTATAGCGTTATTCTATCGTGTATCAATCGGGAAATCGTTTCCAATGGATATATAACGCAGCTTGGCTTATTTCATGATAATATGTTTAATCAGTTTAATCTTGGCTGCGATCTGATGGAACCCTTTAGGCCGGTTATTGATCGATGTGTGCGGGAAAGTATGCCGGAAGATTTTGGAAGAGATGAAAAACGAGCGGTTTTAGAAGTTTTGAGCACGGAATTCATTGTTGACCAAAAAAGGCAGACTTTATTAAATGCAATAAGAATATATGTAAAAAGCGTGTTTACGGCGATAGAGAATAATGATGTTATGCAAATTAAGTTTTTGAATTATGAGTTATAGATTTATGCGAATAATTGTATTTTTTGATCTGCCGGTGGAAACGGCTGAAGAGCGAAAAAATTACAGGAAATTCCGAAAGTTTTTGATTAAAAACGGATTCTTGATGGTTCAAGAGTCTGTGTATGCCAAGCTGGCACTTAATCAAACACATGCAGAACAAATTGTTTCAGAAATTAAAAAAGCAAAACCGCTCAAAGGCTTAGTTCACATTTTAATGATTACTGAAAAACAATTTGCTAAAATGGAATTGATTTGCGGTAAAGTTGTCACTGATGTCATTAACACAGATGAGAGGTTGCTTTTCTTATGATGATGGTGAATTTTGAATTCTTGTCAGAACCGCTTCGGTTTATCGAGGGGGAAATCAAGGTGCTATGCCTTGAAGATAAAAAACTGTTTCGTGACATTTATGCTGCATTTGTTAACGGCGAACTTGAAGAAAAACAAATTGTTTTTTCGGAAAATTATAGCCCGCTGAAATCAAAAGGAAATATCTGTGTTATCGATGATTATTTCAGACTGTCGTTCTCTAATTCAATGATGAAAAAAATCTATGAAATGATAGAAAAGCATTGTAATGGGGAACTTCAAAAAGAAACAGTGGATTTAAAAACCCATATTGTCAATTATATGGAATTAGTCACGAATTCTTACGATTATGATTTTGAATTTGATTATGACGTGAATTTGATAGAAATCTTCAAGGCGCTATCATTGAAGCTGGCAATAGAGTGCGACAATATTTTAAATGGTCTTCTTGATTTCATTCTGCTTCTCAATAAATATGCCTCGCAAAAGTGCTTTGTACTAATGAATTTGCATTTGTACTTTTCTAAAAACGAACTGGATTTATTCTATAGAGATATTCTTAATAACCACGTTGAACTATTGGTGGTTGAGAATAATAATCACTTTGAAAAATGCGAAGTTGAACGCATAATTGTAATCGATTCAGATTATTGTGAAATAGTTGAAACCGAACAGATAATGTGATATAATAATATTACCTTTTGAGATGCCCTGCCAAATG
>JAZQAR010000179.1:0-9292 GCA_045545315.1 Eubacteriales bacterium
GGTCAGTGGGGTGGGTGCCTTATGCACCTCGCTGGCGGCCTCCCTGGGCACAGGGAACATCGTCGGCGTGGCGGCGGCCATGGCGGTGGGTGGGCCGGGGGCCTTGTTCTGGGTGCAGGTCTCGGCGGTGTTGGGGATGGCCATCAAATATGCCGAAGGCTCCCTGGGCGCCGCCTATCGGCGGAAGGGTCGGCCGGGCGGGCCCTTTTGTTATCTGGAACGGGGTGTCGGCAAGCCGTGGCTGGCCAAGGTCTACGCCGTCGCCTGCGCCATGGGGTGCTTGATCAGCCTGGGTACCGCCAGCCAGATCAACGGGATCGTCGGCACGGCGGCGGGGCTGAGCCCGGGCGGTAGGACGTTGTTGGGCGTTCCCCTTGCGGGGGTGATGGCCGGCGGATTGGTGGTGCTGGGTGTGGGCTTGGTACTGGCAGGCGGGATCCGGCGGATCGCCGGCTTCTCCCTGCGGATGGTGCCGATCATGGGCGGGCTTTATTGCGCCCTGACCCTTTGGGTTCTGTTCCGCCACGGCTCCGCCCTGCCGACGGCAGCGGCCACTGTTCTGCGGGGGGCCTTTTGCCCCCGGGCGATGGTGGGCGCGGGCTTTGTGCGGGTCTTGCAGTTAGGCCTGAGCCGGGGCACCTTCTCCCACGAGGCGGGGATGGGCTCCGAGGCCATTGCGGCGGCCGCCGCCGAGGATACCACACCCCATCAGCAGGGCTTACTTTCTATGCTGACCCCCTTTTTCGACACCCTGGTCATCAGCACCCTGACGGGACTGTCCATCGTGGTGACCGGGGTTTGGGCACAGCCCGGCCGATCGGGGGCGGAGTTGGCTCTGGCGGCCTTCTCTACCCTGCCCCTGCCCCTTTGGGCGGTACGGTTTTTATTGGCAGTCAGCTTATTCTTTTTCGGTTTTTCCTCCATCATCGGATGGAGTTTTTACGGAGAGCAGAGTTTTTCCTATCTTTTTCCCGGGCGAAAAAGCGGGGCGGTGTTCAAGGGGTTGTTTTTGGCCGCTTTGGTACCGGGGATCTTTCTCTCCCCCGGGCTGACCTGGGAGCTGGCAGACCTCTGTTGCGCCCTGATGACCTTCCCGAATCTATACGGGTTGATCAAGCTTGCCCCCCTCCGGGGACTCGGCGGAGTCCCCGTGTTCCCCCCAAGGGGAACAACCCACAAGTAATTTCAAGATAGCGTACGGCGCCCCGGGAATAAACAACCTCCCGGGGCGCTGATATTATTTGCGGGAAACGCTTGTGGGTAGGGGGTTCATCAACCGCCAGGTTGATGAAATCACACCGAAGGTGTGTATGTAATCGCCCAACGGGCGTATGTAATCTGTAGGGAACGGCCTGTGTGCCGTTCCGTGCGGTATGTAATCACGCCGCAGGCGTGCATATCATCAACCGCCAGGTTGATGAAATCACACCAAAGGTGTGCATTCCCCCGCTCCCGCTAAAGATGGTAGAAATGCGGTAGAAATATTTCTGCCATTGATGTACCTCCCCCTCACGTAGGGAACGGCGGATTCCGACGTCCCGTTAAAACACCGCCACGATGAGTATCTGCGTAGAGGAGGGGTTCCCCCTCCTCTCATAAATGATTTGCCAATAAAAAAAGGACCTAAAGGTCCTTTTTTTATTGATATTTTTGGATATAGCGGTAATAATCGCTCCGCAGAATTCCGTTGGAGAGGGTGAACAGGTTCTCCACGTAGTTGGAATATTCCTCGATCTTGGGGGATTGGAAGGCCTCGCCCCAATTATTATAGGCGATGCCGGTGGAGGCATCGTAGCGGAAGCTTTTGGTGATAAAGCTCTGGTCAGAGAGAACGGCGATCTTTTCACCGGGAGCCAGGGCATCCCGACCGGCCAAAAGGCGGCTATCGTATTCCAGCCCGAAGAGGTTCAAAAGGGTGGGTAGAATATCGATGGTACAGCAATAATCCTGCACCTTCACCGGCTCCATTCCCGGCACGTAGCAGATAAAGGAGCTGCGGAACCGCTCGAAGGTGGATTCCACCTCAAAGCCCGCCAGCTCGCTATACTGCTCCAGGGTCAGGCCGTAGGGATAATGGTCGGCGGTGAGGACGATGGCGGTTTTATCAGCCACCCCCGCCGCCTCCAGCTGGCGCATCAGCTCCTGCAGAGCGTATTCCAGTTCCAGATTGCAGGCAATATAGGCCTTCACCGGCTCGGAATAGGGCAGGGATTCCACCTTGGCCTTATTCTTGGCGCTCATGGTGTTTTCCCAATCGTATTGATAATGACCGCTGAAGGTCATATAGTAGGCGTGGAACTGCTCCCCCTTGGAAAGGTATTCCGGGGCGGAGGCCTGCACCATCTCCAGATCGGAGGAGGGCCAGCCCACGGGGATCTCCAGCCCGCTGCCGATGGCCTTGAAATCGTAGCCCAGATTCTTATGGGTCACGTTGCGGTTATAGAAGGTGCCGTAATAATCGTGGTAAGCATAACTCTTGACCCCCACCTTACCGAAGGCGTTGGCCAGGCTATAGGGAAGGGCGTTCGCCTTGGAGTCTTCGAAGCTGGCGGCCTGCTTATTCCGGCTCAGGTTGGGCATCAGCCCGGTGCAGTAGCCGTATTCCCCGTTGGTGGTGGTATTTTGAAAGCTGCAGTAGAAGTTTTCAAACACAAAGCCGTTGGTGCTGAGCTTATAGAGGGTGGGGGTCAGTTCCGGATCGATGAAATAGGGACAATAGGCCTCCGCACAGACGGTGACCAGGTTATAATCCTTCAAAAGCCCGGTATATTGGTGCTTTTCGGTGGGGGCACGCTTGGCGAGATAACGATTCAAAGCCTGGTGGTCGGCCCCGGCACTCCCCTTTTCCAATTTAGAAAAATCCACGGTGGCGTTATAATCCTTTTCGCCCTTTTCTGCGGCGTGGACGTTGGTTTTTTCAAATTCCAGAGGATCCACCTGGGGGAACAGCACCGCCCGACCCTCCTGGATGGTGGCCGCCCCCACCCCCACGTTTTTAATGCAGGTCTCGGTGGAGGAGTTATCGTTGACCAGAATACTGTAGACGGAGCTGCCGGAATCGTGGGTCACGTAGAGGGCGCCGGCGGTGATCCCGGCGAACAGAACGCCGATCATCAAGACGGCGGGCAGTTGCACCCCCTTGATCCGGATGGGATTGACCCATTTTTTCCAGATCAGCAGGATGAAAGCCGCAAACACCGGCAAAAAGATCAGCACCACCCAATGGAAGTTGGTGAAGATGCCGTGGAGCACCTGCATAGAGAAATTGGTGACCGCCGCCCCGCCCATCACCATTTGGGAAACGGGCAGAAAACTGTGGAAAATGCAATGGTACACCAACTGCACCTCAAAATAGATGGCGATGCCCAGGGACAGCCCCAGCCCCACCCAGCGGTTCACCGCCGTGGGCAAGAGGCTGCCCAAAAAATAAAAGAGGGTGCCGAACACCGTTCCAAAGAGGATCGGGAAAAAGATGCGGAGCCCCACACCCTTAAAGACGATCAAATGGAGCATTACTTCCAGGTAGATCCAAAGCCCGCAGTAAAAGCCCAGGGTGATCAGTTTATCCTTGCGGCCTTCGGCCAGCTTATCCATAAATTTTTCGAACATCCGTAATACTCCTTTCCTTTTTTATTATCCCCCATTTTGAGGATTTGTCAATTTAAGATCTGATGAATTTTTTGTGTCGGGCACCGCCGTCCCCTACAAAGTTTCTACGAACCGTATCAGAAATCCGGGCGGGGCTTTATGCCCGGATTTCCGTCGGCGGGTGTGCAGGCCCCTCAGTTGTCCCCCCGGGGGGAACACGGGGACTCCGCCGAGGCCCCGGAGGGGGGTTCTGCCAAGTCCCCGGAGGGGGGTCTGCCTTACAATGGGCGTTCTTTGATCTGCTTGGGGTTGCGGGGGTAGGCCTTGGCGGTATTTTGCACCTTACGGATAATGATAATGGCCCGCTTGTCCTCCTCCCCGGGCAGGGTATAATGATGGATCTTTTCCACCTTACCGCCCAGCTTTTGGATGGCGTTTTGGGCGTTTTGGAGTTCTTCGTCTGCGGTAGCCCCCTTATAGGCCACCAGCGCTCCGCCCTTTTTCACCAAGGGCAGACAATATTCGCAAAGCTTGGAAAGTTCTGCCACCGCCCGGGAGACGGCGATATCGTATTGCTCCCGATGGTCGGGGCTGCGCCCTGCGTCCTCCGCCCGGGCGTGGAGGGTCTCGATCCCCTCAAGACCCAAAAGGTCGATACATTCCTTCAAAAAGTTCAACCGCTTGTTCAAGGAATCCATCAGGGTCACCTTCAGATCCGGGCGGCAGAGCTTCAGGGGCATGGAGGGGAACCCCGCCCCACAGCCCACGTCGATCAACGTGGCATTTTGGGGGAAGCAATCCAGGGATGCGGGGTAGATACTGTCCCAATAATGCTTTTTCATCATCTCTTGGGGCTCGGTGATGGCGGTCAGGTTCATGACCTCGTTCACCTTTAAAAGATGCTCCTCAAATTGCAGGAGCTGACCGCCCAGTGTGGCGGGCGGTTGGATGCCCGCCGCCTCCAAAAGGCGGCAAAGTTCATTCATTCGTTCCATTATTCCGCTTCCTTTGTTCCAATTCGATCATCAGCACGCTGATATCGGCGGGGCTGACCCCGCTGATACGGCTGGCCTGGCCAATGTTGGCGGGGCGCACCGCCGCCAGCTTTTGCCGGGCTTCTAACCGCAGACCGGCCATCTCCTCATAGTTCAGGTCGGCGGGGAGCTTGCGTTTTTCCAGTTTTTGGAATTCCCGCACTTTGGCTAATTGCTTTTCAATATAGCCTTCGTATTTAATGGAGATCTCCGCCTGGCGTCCCTCGGCTCTGGTCAGTTGGGGGCGCTCCGGATCCACCGGCGCCAGGTCAAAGTAGCCCACCTGGGGGCGGGCGATCAGGTCTGCCAGGGAAGCACCCGCCTTCAAGGGTGCGGTTCCGCATTGCTCCAAGATCTCCTTCAAGGTCTCGTTATTGGGGGATACGTGGGTATTCCGCAGGCGTTCGATCTCGGCTTCGATATGGGCTTTTTTCTGCAAAAATTCCCCGTACCGTTCCTCG
Source organism: Eubacteriales bacterium (assembly GCA_045545315.1). Classification (GTDB taxonomy): domain Bacteria; phylum Bacillota; class Clostridia; order Oscillospirales; family QAKW01; genus QAKW01. Next base: position 5,084 of record JAZQAR010000179.1, read on the forward strand.
TCGATGAGGCCGATCTCATATCCCAGGGGGGTCAGCCGCAGATCCGCATTATCCTGGCGAAGCAGGAGACGGTATTCACTGCGGCTGGTCATCATCCGATAAGGCTCGGGAGTTCCCTTGGTCACCAGATCGTCGATCAGGGTGCCGATATAAGAGGATGCCCGATCCAGGATCACCGGCTCCTTGCCCTGAAGCTTGCGGGCGGCGTTGATGCCGGCAATAAGTCCCTGGGCGGCGGCCACCTCGTAGCCGGAGGAGCCGTTGAACTGCCCCGCCCCGTAAAGACCGTCGATATTTTTAAATTCCAGGGTGGGATATAAGGCCTGGGGATCCACGCAATCGTACTGAATGGCGTAGGCCACCCGCATGATCTCTGCCTTTTCCAGCCCCTTCACCGAATGGATAAATTGCCGTTGCACGTCCTCCGGCAGGGAGGAAGAAAAGCCCTGGAGATACATCTCCTCCGTCTCCAGGCCGCAGGGCTCCACAAAGAGCTGGTGGGCGGTCTTTTCCTTGAACCGCATCACCTTATCCTCAATACTGGGGCAATAGCGGGGGCCGATCCCCTTGATCTGTCCGCTATAGATGGGCGAGCGGTGGATATTATCCCGAATGATCTGATGGGTGGTCTCGTTGGTAGCAGTCAGCCAGCACACCACCCGGTTTTCGCCGGGCTCCTTGGTGGTAAAGGAGAAGGGAATGATCTCCTCGTCCCCTTCCTGCATCACCATTTGGGAAAAATCCAGGCTCCGGCGGTTGACACGGGCGGGGGTGCCGGTCTTAAAGCGGCGCAGGGGTACCCCCATCTTCAAAAGGCATTCGCTTAGTTGATTGGCGGGAAACATCCCGTCGGGGCCGCCGGGCAGGTGGCTTTCGCCGATGATGATCTCGCCCTTCAGGTAGGTGCCGGTGGCTAAGATCACCGCCTTGGCGGAGTATTCCGCCCCCAGATGGGTCACCACCCCGGTGACCTTACCCTTATCCGAGAGGATCTCGACGATCTCGGCCTGGATCAAAAGAACGTTTTCCTGCTTTTCCAGGGCGTGCTTCATATATTGGGTATAGCCCCGCCGATCCGACTGCACCCGCAGGGAATGGACCGCCGGACCCTTGCCCAGGTTCAGCATCCGGCTTTGGAGGAAGGTGGCGTCCGCCGCCTTACCCATCTCGCCGCCCAAAGCGTCGATCTCACAAACCAGATGCCCCTTGGCGGTCCCGCCGATGGAGGGGTTGCAGGGCATATTCCCCACCCCGTCCAGGCAGATGGTAAAAATGCCCACCTTACAGCCCAGCCGGGCGGCACTCAGGGCCGCCTCGATCCCGGCGTGGCCGGCTCCGATCACGGCGACGTCTAAATTGTCTACAAAATAGGTATTGGTCATATTCTTTATTTTATCCTTTTATTTTCCCACACAAAAGCGTTCGAAAATCTTATCGATCATTTCGTCCGTTACCGTCTGGCCGGTGACCTCCCCCAGAGCGCTTGCCGCCTCGGTGATGTCCAGCGAAACCAGATCCGGGGTAAACCCTTGTGCCAAGCCGTCGATGGCCTGATCTACCAGTTGTTTTCCCGCCAGCAACCGTTGCAGCTGGCGGGCAGAGGTGATCACTCCGTCCGCTTGGGCATCCTCCACCGAATAGTGCGCCCGCACCCATTCGTCCAGGGCGGGGCAACCCTGCCCATCCTTGGCTGAAATATATACAATGTGTTTAAAATGTTCTTTAATATACTCGTCGTTGATGGATTTTTCCAGATCGCCCTTATTAATGATGGCCAGGTTGCGGTCGTTGCCATAGGTCTTGGCCAGTTGTTGATCGTCCTCGGTCAAGGGGTGGGAGCCATCGAACACCGCAAAGACCAGGCCGGCGGCCTCGGCCTCCCGTCTGGCGATGGAGACACCCTGCCGTTCGATGACGTCGGCGGTCTCCCGGATACCGGCGGTATCCGCCACACGACATTTCAGCCCGCCCAGCTGCAGCCCCTCGCTGACCAGATCCCGGGTGGTGCCGGGGATATCGGAAACGATACTGCGATCGTAGCCCAGCAAGCGGTTCATCAGGGTGCTTTTGCCCACGTTGGGCGCACCCACGATGGCGATCTGCAGACCCTCACGGATCAAGCTGCCCCGATCGCCCCCTTGGATCAGATGATCCAATTCGGCAGAGATGCTCTTTAATTCCGCCAGGGTGTCCTGCTCCGGATCCTCCACCTCGTCGGGAAAATCCACGTAGGCCAGCAGGCCCAAATTCAGTTCTACCAGACGGTCGTAAAGGTGCCCGATCTGTTGGGAAAGGTGGCCGCCCAGCTGGGAAAGGGCGTTCTTTTGCTCCGCCCGGCTGGTGGCTTCGATCAGGTCGATCACCGCCTGGGCCTTGATCAGATCCAGCTTGCCGTTCAAAAAGGCCCGTTTGGAAAATTCACCGGGCTCTGCCATCCGGCAGCCCTGCTCCAAAAGCAAATTCAAAACGCTCCGAAGCACGTACAGCCCACCGTGGCAGGAAAGCTCCACCGTATCCTCCCCCGTATAAGAGCGGGGGCCGGCGTAAAAGGTGGCAACGGCTTCGTCGTAAACTTCGCCCCCCTTTTCAATGCGGCAATAGGCGGCGTGGTTAGGATTGGGTGCCACCGGGGTTCCTTTTTTGGTTTTTAACAGCGGGCAGACCAGCTCAAAGGCCTCCGGGCCGCTGACCCGGATGACCCCCAATGCCGCCGTGGCGGCGGCGGCGGTGGCGATGGCGCAGATGGTATTACTCATGGATCCAACCTCGATCAAATTAATCTTTAAATTTTATTATACTATAAAAGAACGGGAGTTTCAATATTTATTGTAGAACTTGCCCCCCGTGGGGAGTTGAGGAACTTGCCCCCGCGGGGCCAGCGGACCCCGCACCCCCAAAGGGGGTTATGGGGAAACCGCAGACTTGCCTACGGCGCCCCGGGAATCAACGCCCTCCCGGGGCGCTGATAAAATAAGTACAAATTCGGTAGACTCCTATGTAGGGGCGAATTCCATATCCGCCCGTCTTCGAAAAATTTTGCTCTTTACGTAAAATGAGCGTACCCAACGGCACGCTCATTTATAAAACCGATCCTCTTTCCATTTAAGTGGATTATTTTCAATATATTCGCAGATCTCATTATAATCCGTCTGATTGCGGATGATATGGTCGTAAAAAGATTTTTGCCAACAGGAAAAGCCGACTTTTTTCGATATGCTCCCTTTTAACTGCTGAACCACCCTTCCGATCGTAGGGGCGGTCATTGACCGCCCGCTTGCACAAAGGCTCAAAAGGAGATGAATATGATTGGGCATTACCACATAATGATCAACCTTGACGGATTCGTAATGCTTGGGAATTTCTAAAATACCTTGCTCTGCTATTTTCCCGATTTGTGATAAAGGCGGGCGACCATTGGTCGCCCCTACGGGTTCCCAAAAAATATCTCTTCGATCCTTGGTACAAACGGTGATGAAATATGCCCCTTCGGTGCTGTAATCAAACTCCTTTAAACGAAGATTTTTTCTTATAGGCTTATCCTTCATTTTTTCAACGGACGGGGTTCCTGGATCAAGCCCAAAAGATAATCTGCCGATACGTTATAATAAAGACTTAATTCCCGAATAACGTGGCTGGGGATCTCCGTCTCTCCTGTTTCCCACCGGCGATATTGTGTGGTATAAGTCTTTAAGAGCTTGGCCATTTGCGCCTGAGTCAGATCGTGATCCTCCCGCAGATCCCGAACCCGTGCATATTCATATTTCATAAGATCACCTCGTTTTTATTTTATATAAAAACACGATTATGTGTTGACAAAAACACAATTATGTGTTATTATAGTTCAAAATAAACACATTTTTGTGTCTTTTTGAGGTGGTTTTATGAAACAGACGATAGATCCCCTTTCTACCCTTTTAGATCATTTTGTCTTTTTGCGAAAAAAACACGGACTTTCCAAAAAGGAAATGGCCCGTTTGATGGGAATTGGTATCAAAAGTTATGATCTGATTGAAAAAGGAATTTTGCCGGAACGTTTAACCGTTGTTCCGATTTTTCGTTTAGGGGATCACTTTAAAATTCCATATCATCTTTTTTTCGAGCCCTTCGAATAAAAAAGAGATCGGATTGGGCGACCCTTCGTAAGGAATAACCGCCTTAAAATCCAAGCTTTTGGCGTAAAACTGTGTTAAAAATGCTCGCCATCCGACA
>JAZQAR010000180.1:0-8522 GCA_045545315.1 Eubacteriales bacterium
AGGATTAAATCCGCCCATAGCATTTCCTGCAAAGCCCATGCCCATAAAGCCTGTCATAGCGCCCGCCTCGTTGCCTGCCGCGGTCTCCATAGCATTTGCCTGCGCCATTGTCATACGTCCCAGCGCCATTGCGGCATTTGAGCCCATTGATGCCGCATCCTCCATCTCGTTTATCTTCTTCATATCCTCTTCTGTAAGCGAGATGGGATTTATCGTGATATCTACTATCTCAATACCGCGTCTTTCATACCATTCAGCCGCAAGCTCGTTCTGCATAGCGGTGCGAAGTTCTTTTGTATGCGCGGGAATCTGCGCGGGACGAAGCTCCTGCTCAGAAAGAACTGCAAGCGCAGGCTGAAGCGCATCGACAAAGTCTGCCTTGAACTGAGGAAGCATCTGCTCTGTTCTGTACTCGTCCGATACGTTGCCCGCGATATTTGTGTAAAGCTTTAACGGGTCTGTAAGCTTGTAGGTAAAGGTACCGTTACATCTTACCTGTACCGTTCTTCTGTGTCCGATAAACTTGTTTACCACCTCGAACATGATAGGTGTCTGCGTACCGAACTTGTTGTCCATTATTTCTTTTGTGTTGAAATAATAAACTCTCTGGTCAACACCCGTGTCACCGCCGTAGGTAAAACGCTTACCGATAGCCTTGAAGGTGTCCTTTATCGACTGACCGAGGCTTCCTGCAAAAAGTGACGGCTCGATGGAGGTGTCGTAGGTGAACTGACCCGGCTCTGCGCAAAATTCAACTATCTTGCCCTGCTCTACGATTATCATGCACTGACCGTCTGCAACTACGATGCCTGAGCCGTTTGAAATGACGTTGTCAGAGCCCTTTGTGTTAGATGAGCGACCGCTTGTGCGTTTTTCGCCCTTTACCATAAGTACGTCGTTTGCAAGTGATTCGCAAACAAAAAACTCTTTCCACTGGTCAGCGAGTACGCCGCCCAATGCTCCAATTCCTGCTTTAATAAGTCCCATAATAAGTCATCCTTTCTTAATTATTAATATTCAACCTCTACTCCGTGTCTTATGAAATACGGCAGTAATCGGTCGTAAAAGTTTAACGTTAACTCTGTATCAATTGATTTTTTATGCGTGATACCGTCTGAATATGTGAGCCACATACCGCACACGGGTGCATCGAGTATAATTTCTTCAGGCTCTTCCGTAGAAACCGCGTCGGGCAGAGAATCAAGTTTTAAGTATCTGAAGTATTGATAGTCCTCATGTGAAAGTTCACAGTTTCCCGGCTCAAGTTTATAAATCGTGCCGTTTTCATCCCGACATTCGCCCGATACGAAAAAAGAAAAATCACTTTCTTCAAGCGTAAAGGAAAAGTTGTGCTGTGCGTAACTGTCAGACCTTGAAATATCAAGTTTTTTAAACACGGCCACGTTTACCATCCCGGGTCCGTCAAGGATGAATGGATTATGTTTTTTGTTTTTACAGCCAAACAGTGAAAACAACGCCGATATACACATCATAATCACCACCCATCTTTTCCATCGGTTCATTGGTCTTCCCTCCTAACAGAATAAGGATTTTTATTCTCCTTGGGAGGATCGGGAACGTTGCCGGCAGCAGAAGCCCAGCCGATCAGCCTCATCCATAATAGGATCCCCAGGATCCACAGCGCCAGGGCACCGATGAACCAAAAGATCGAGATCTTCAGCCAAATGTGCAAAGCCAGGCAGATCCAGGCGGGGATGCTCCATTCCAGATTCAGAAGCAGGTTCAGGATCAGACAAAGCCAAAAACTGCCGTTACACCTCATCCGCCGCATCAGGCCCAGGGATCCTTGGATTTGGGAAGGCGGATCCCCACCATCAGGAACTGCTCCCAAAGGAACCATTTTCCGTCGCCCCGCATCCGCAGGGTCACGTTCCGGGGGGAATCGGCGCCGCCGCTCTTCAAAAGAAGTTTCATATAGCCCTCATTGGCAGCAGAGGTGGCGTTGCTTTCCACCGTCAAAGTAAAGGGCGCAGTGGGGGTGTAGTCGTTTTCAGGCACCGCACCTTTAAAATAGGAAAAGGGTACGTAAAACTGCTCATCCCGGAACCGATCGTCAAGAAAAGATATCTCTTGATTGCTGAGAGGTCTCGGTCCGCGAAGAAAATTCAGCATCTCAATGCCGAGGTTCTTATCGGCGCCGTAGACACAAAGCGCACAGATGGTCAGCGCCGCAGTCTTAAAGGGGTCGTCCAGGGCGGCCTCCGGGCGGGCCTGCAGTTCCGCCAGGCTTTCGGGGAGGGCATTGAACACAAAAGTTTCTGTCTTACATCCGTAGGATACAGGAGTGGCGGGGGCCTCCGCCGGGGCGTTTTGTCTTAGCTTATCAAAAATAGACATCAAAATTACCTCCTTTTATTTTCACAGCGTGTCAACAATATCTGCCAGGTAAGATGCCGAGATGGAGCCATAGATGAACTGATCGATCAACCCGTCCTTTTTAGCCTGTTTGACCAGTTCTGCCACGTCCTTTTCGGCATTTTCGTCCACAACGAAAACGATCTTGCACTCCGGGTGTCGGGATTTGATCACATCACGGATCTTCATCCGTTCACCCATTTTCCAGGGAGTATAGCCCGTTACCTCCAGCAATAAAGCGTAGGGAGTGATCCATTTACAATCATCCACAACCTGATCGGGCAAATCAATGGTATAGGGTTCCAGATCATTGCCTGATCTGCGCAACGTATCGGCAATGGCGTTACCGAACAGATGGTTTTGCATATTGATCACAATCCGCCTCATGGCATCACCTTCTTTCCCAAGTTGATATTTTTCTTCTGTTTTTATTATATCTATTTACCAAAAGCGAGTCACTATCAAAAGTAATAGTATTTTTAATTTTTTGCGAAAGAAAAGTCCCTCGGCAAAAGCCGAGGGACTCATTCGGTCATTCTTCTTCCAACGCCTTATCGGGGGTCACAATGATCAGGTTCTTCCGTGCCACGGCGATCAGCAGCTCCATCCGGGTGCGATAGCCGGTTTTATCCAGGATCTTACCCAGATGCCATCGGATATTGGCCTTGGTACAACCCAGCATCGCCGCCGCATCCTCATCGCCGGTACTTTGCATCAATGCCCGCAAAACATCCAGTTCCGATTGGGTCAGCCCGTAGCTGGTGGTCAGCCCCAATTTCACCTCCGGAGTCTTATCGGGGAAGACCTGCTCCCCGGCCATGGTGCGATCCATCACCGTGATCAGTTCCCCGTGGCTGGCATCCTTATACCAAAAACTATCGGCCCTTGCCTCCTTGGCCTTTTCCAGGAAGGTATGCTCCGCCATGGAGGTCACGATGATCACCTTGATTTTTTTGAATTTCTTTTTGATCAGAGCGCAGGCCTCGATGCCGTTTTCGTCCCGGGCGGTACAAACGTCCATCAGGATCAGATCCACCTGTTCCCGCATACAAAACAGTTCCGCATCGGCAGCGTTGGGGATGATCCCCGCCAGGGTGTAATTTTCACTTCCTTTGATAATGGCCTCCATATTCTCCCGGGCCATCTTTTGGTCCTCAACGATCAATACGCGGGTCACAGGACACCCTCCTTTCTTTTGGGTACGGTAACAGTCAGTTTAAATGCCGGGCGGGAACAAACCAACATCATACCGCCGGCACGCTCAACCTTGCGCCGCAGAGTGGATAAACCGCCGCCCTCCACGATCTCGCCCTCAGGCACCTTGCCGTTATTGGTCACGGTAACGGTCGCCTCTTTTTCTGATTCGCTAAAATCCACGTACAGTTCCGAGGCATCCGCATAGCGCACGGCATTGGTCACACACTCCCGCACGGCGCAGGTCAGAATATATGCGGTACTTTCATCCGAGGATAATTCGCCCCGCTGAATAAAACCGAGGTTCACGGATTCGCAGGTCTTACGGATCTGAAAAAGCATATCCTCTTCCCGGGTTTCGTTGCTGTATTTCAGCATAGAAACCGCTCGCTGCCAAGAGGTAACGACACTTTTTGGAATACTTTCGGCGTTATTTTCCAGCAGACATTTTCTGGCCTCCAGCAGGCACCGCCCCATCTCATCGTGTACCCGCATTTTTGTATTCAGGATCTCTTCCTCCCGGGTGACCGCCACCACGTTGGCGGACAGCTGCTTCAGTTCCTCCTGAACACGGCGCAACTGCTTGTTTTCCTGTTGCAGTTCCTCCCGGTTACGGTACAGATCGGTAATATCGGTGGCAGTAAACCGCACGTAGGTCTCGCCGTTTTCATCGGTGAAGGTTCTTTTTTTCAGCCGCCGTACACTGCCATCAGCCAGTAGGAAAACGGCGCCCTCCTTCCGGGTAGGATCCACGGGTACAAACTCCTCTGCCAGGCAGTTTTCCAGATCGGTCACAAACTGTACGTCCTTGCCGCAAACGGCAAAGCTGAAGCGTTGCATTCCAAGATTACAAAGCACCGGCAGGCCCGCCCCGTTAAAGAAACAAACGCCGGCAGGCAGGTTGTCAAAGGCCTCTTTAATGGAGGTGTTATTAATGGTTTTTCGGTTTTGGGTTTCGCCCAACAGCACCCAGACTCCAAACCCAAGGGACAGTAGCGTTATCGCCAACAGTACCCCGTAAGATAGGTGCAGGTGCATCTGCTCCGTTCCTCCGGGCAGGCGGCTATTCAGCTGCATCAGAACGTATAGCACCACGTTGAGCAAAAATACGGCACCGGTACCTGCCATTTTAACAAGTTTGCTTTTTCGCATAAAGAGCAGCACCAATTCTGATGCCAGAGCGGTCACCGCCAGCTGGCTGAGTACCAGTAGTACCGCTTGCCAGGCTGTACCCACCTGATAAAAGCAGTTGATCATCTGCCCTCACCCCCTTCCAGTTTCAGAGAAAGGGTATAGTAATTATCATCCGTTTTACTGACGGCGGCACCCTCCAGTTTTGTCAGATCCAGTGTACATACCGCATCGATACAGGCATAAAAACAGCCCTCCCGTCGGAAGAACCGGGCCAGCAGATAACTTAATCCGTCGAAGGATTTTTCCAACACGTATTCATAAAAATCAAAAAGCCGCATGGCCGTCTCCGCCGGCAGTTCCCCTTCTAAGTGCACCGAAGCGGCACAATCGATTCCGGCAATCTGCAGGTTTTTCATCATCTCCTTCAGGCTAAGTTCCAGTTCCTCCTCTTTGATGATGCCGTCCTGCTCGTTGACCAGGATCAAGTTATTCCGGCGTTTCAGATAAGCGCCCACTACCAGGATCCGGCGGAGCAGTTCCTTCTTTTTCGCCGGGGTTTCGGTCTCAGTCAACTTTTTGAGCCAATCGTTCATCAGATCGATCTGACGGGCGGTTTGCCGGTGCAGTTCATCGTGCAGGCGGTTTTTCTCTGCCAAAGCACGAATCTGCTTATCCACCCTATAATTTTGCATAGAAACAGCGTTGGAACCCTCCAGTTCGGTGCGCAACTCCCTTAATTCATCCAGAACAGCCAACAGTTCGGAAAGATCCTCCTGCCATAGGGTACGTCCGCCGCGGATCTCTGCTCCGGAAAGACGGATCCCGCCCTCCAACATCATCGGCTCCTTTTCCGTGGCCTTCATTTGCTCCGGGGTCAAGGGCACGGCGTCCTCAGAGCAGTAATGAACGGCGTAGTCGTTATCCACCACCGCCACCCCCAGGCCGGAATATTTCAACAGTTCATCATAATGGGTATTGGATTGGACAAGCCCCGTTTTGATGGCACTTTCCCAAATGGCCACCACCGTAAAGCAAAGGGCGGCGGTCATTTCGATAAAGCTGAAAATATCGCTATCCAGAACGTAAAGGATCGTATAAGTAACGCTGATGCCCAGCATCGCTATCGGCATCCATATGGTCTTTCGGGTGCCGGGTACACGGCACCGCTTCAGCAGCAGCCCGATCATCGCCGCAATGCAGGAGAAGATCCAAAGCGTTGCAATATAGTACAAAACACCGTGCCGGTAAACGCTCCATCCCGCTTCATAGCCTTCGTGGAAACGAAAGGCCCACTGGTGCAGATCGTTGGTCAGGATCCCAATAATCAGCAGAAGAGACGGAATATACATCAGAAACCACCTTTTCGGCAGTTTATAATCTTCCGGCTTACCAATATACTTTGTGGCAAAGAGGCAAAGCTGGGGGATCAGGATCATAGATACGTAGTATGCATACCAGCACCACATCCCAAGGGGATACACCTGGAAAAATACCGTATGGCGAAGGGTTCGCATCAGCATCCAGAACAACATCAGCGCCACCAGAACGATCAGATGGCGGCGAATGTTTTTATTAACGATCCGATCATAAACCGAGATCCCCCAGGAAACGAGAACCCCGAGATAGATCATCAGCACCACAATATGGGAGATCACATACATAGCAGGGCTCGTTTCCGTCGTGATCTCACGGACAAAATTCGCAAACAACAGCAGGAAGACCGTTAAAAGCACGTTGATCGTATAGGAAAGAACCTTTCCCTCCTGCCGCATCAGTCCCTGTTTTTGCATGGAGCGGTAAATGACCAGGATCAAGCATTCGGTCAGAATATAGGACACCGAGAGCCATTCAAAGCTCCGGGGCAAAAACTGCTCGATCAACCAGATCGCAATATTGCAAAATACGGTGCAAAGCAACAGTACCGTATGCAGGCGGGAGCGGATCTTCTTTTTGGCGATGGCATAAACGGTAATGCCCACCATCGATAGCATATATCCGATCAGGTAAACGTAATAAAGATTGTGCAACGGTCCGTATTCACGGATTAACCTGGTGGTTCCGTCCACAAAAGCAATATCCACGGTACTGTAGTAGACAGGCAGAATCCCGGGGCTGGTGGTGATGCCCAGCATCACAATCCCCACCGCCGCCAGGGTGATCATCATAGGCTTGGCCCGTTTGATCCCGCAAAAGCGCAGCACCATCATCAACATAAAAAAAGGCAAAAATACACTGCCCAGATAAGCAAGACGGTTGGAGTTCAAGGCCGCCCCCAGGTTCGGGGATACCGAGAGCATAAAATAGCCCAGATTGCAGACCGATACGGATACGAAAACCAGCAGTAACCAAACGTCCCGCTTTTTATCCGCCGCCACACAGACCCCTACCATTGCCAGGGAAATCAGTGTGATGATCCCGTATGCCAAGGACATATCTATTCCTCCCTCCGTTTATTTCTGTTAAAATTCTTTTCTGATCTTCGCCAGGATCTCCACGTCTGCGGGGCAGAAATCGTACAAGGGGATCTCCGCCGGGGTGATCCATCGGATATCGTTATGCTCCAGCCTTTGGGGAATCCCTTCGGCGATTTGTGCGAGAAACAGGGTCAGATGGACGGTCATATCCGGGTATTGGTGGGTCACCTCCATAAACACCTCGTTCACGGTCAGGGTCACCGCCAGTTCCTCCCGGCATTCCCGGATCAGCGCCTGCTCCTTGGTCTCGCCGGGCTCCACCTTACCGCCCACAAATTCCCATAAAAGACCCCGGGTCTTATGAGCGGGGCGCTGGCAGATCATAAATTTATCTCCATCCCGGATCAGGGCGGCCACAACCTCTACCATGGTTACAGCTCCGCTAAGATCTCGGCAGCGTTGGTATCGGGCTTGACCTTGGGCATGATCTTGGCGATCTTGCCCTGCTCGTCGATCAAAAAGGTGGTGCGCACCACGCCCATACTGACCTTGCCGTAGAGCTTCTTTTCCTGCCAGACGCCGTAGGCCTGAATGGCGGTCAGCTCGGGATCCGCCAACAGCACGAAGGGCAGGCCGTGTTTTTCGGCAAATTTTGCATGGGATGCCACCGAATCCTTACTGATCCCGATGACCTCCACCTGCTTTTTTTGGAATTCGCCGTAAAGCCCCGCAAAGGCGCAGGCCTGGCGGGTACAGCCGGGAGTGTTATCCTTGGGATAAAAATATAAAACCACCTTTTTACCCAAAAAATCCGATAAGGAAACCTCCTTACCCTGCCGGTCCGTCAAGGTAAATACCGGCGCCTGATCTCCGATCTTCAACATTTTATTTTCTCCTTTCACCACACAAAGGGGAGTAACTTGTATTTTACTTTTTTCTGATACTCCGTATATCCCGGCAGGCCGGCGGCCAACACCTTTTCTTCCCCGATGATCCGTACTGCCAGTACCGGCCCGTAGGGCAAAAAGCAAAGCACCGCCCACCAGGAGCCCAACACCAGGGGAATGGATAAAAACAGCCATAGGGTCACCGCATACATGGGGTGCCGCACCAGGCCGTAAAGGCCGGTATCCACTACTTTTTGGCCTTCCTGCACCTCCACGGTGCGGGAAAGATAGGCGTTTTCCCGCATGACCTCGGCATACAGCCCGTAGGAGATCAGCAACACCGCCGAGGCGATCACCACCACCGGCAGGGGCACCCGGGACCAGCCGAACCGATGATCCAGCCCCGCCAGGATAAAGCCCGCCACAAAGAGCAGCCCGGAAAAGGCGACCACGCCCTTTTGGGATTTTTGCTGTTCCTTAGCGCTCAGCCGCTTTTTCAAAAGCTCCGGTGCCTTCA
>JAZQAR010000181.1:0-3793 GCA_045545315.1 Eubacteriales bacterium
CTTCTCTTTCATGTCTAGGACCTCCTTGTTATATTATTTGTTCGGTTGGCAGACCTCTCTCATAATATAACAAGGAGATTTTTTATTGTCCATAGCTAAAGCTTTTTATCCACTGGCAGAGCCAGTGGTTGTCTTATGAACCCAAAAGAGCCTCAACGGATCAACAGCCGTTGAGGCTCTTTTTGTTGTAAATTCTTTTGATTTATGTTATACTGTTCTCATTCAAAAGAAAGTGAGATGGATTATGAAGCATTCGTTTTTACTGATCGGACAATCCAATGCAGCAGGCAGAGGCTTTATGGATCAGGCAAAACCCCTGGATAATTGCGACGGGAAAATTATGATGATGCGAAACGGCAGATGGCAGAAAATGTTCAGACCGGTGAACCCGGATCGACATTTTTCCGGCACCTGCTTTGCAGAGCGCTTTGCCAAGGAATACGTAACAGCCCATCCGGAGCACGAAGTCTGCATCATTCCCTGTGCGGACGGTGGAACGAAATTGGAGCAATGGTTCCCCGGCGAGCTATTGTTTGAAAACGCCGTCAACTGCGCCAAGCTTGCCATGCGCACCTCACGGCTGATGGGGATCTTATGGCACCAGGGCGAAAGCGATTGCAGTCCGGCGCTCTACCCCCTTTATGCAGAACGGTTCAAACGCATTATGGATACCCTGCGCAAGGAATTAAACGTACCCGATCTGCCGGTTTTAGTGGGTGGCCTGGGAGATTATCTTGCTAATTACACAAAATCGGAAGTCTGTATGACCAACTACGTTTTTGTCAATGAGCAGTTGGAAAAGGTGGCTGCGGAATACCCCAATTGCCGCTTTGTTTCTGCCAGGGGGCTTGGTGCCAACCCTGATAATCTTCACTTCAACGCAGAAGCCCTGGACGAGTTCGGCGCCCGGTATTTTACGGAATATACAAAATTGGATCCTCCTAAATATGACGAGGATAAGGTTTTGCAGGATGATTCGGCCCGAACAAATTTAGAAGAACTGTAAAAAAATGCTCAAGGATATTCCTTGAGCATTTATTTTTTAATAATTGCCTAAGCGCTTATTACGACGACCGCTGCTTTCCAGCTTATCCAGATAATCCAAAGCCTTACCGGTACCCTTTGCCACGCAGGACACGGCATCCTCGGCCACATAGGCACGGATCCCGATCTTTTCGCTGATGAGCTTATCAAAGCCGCGCACCAAAGCACCACCGCCGGTCAAGCAGATCCCGTTTTGATAAATATCGCCCACCAGTTCGGGAGGGGTACGCTCCAATACGTTATGCAGCACGTCCACGATCGCCAGGGCGCATTCCTGCAGGGGGCCCATGATCTCATCAGAACGGATCTCCAAAGATTGGGGCAAGCCGTTTTGCAGGCTACGGCCCTTGATCACCATCGTCTTGATCTCATCCTGGGGATAAACACAGCCGATCTCTACCTTAATAGCCTCAGCAGTACGCTCACCCACCAGCAGGTTATAGGTCTTTTTCAGGTAGCGGGTGATGGATTCATCGAATTTATCCCCCGCCATCTTAATGGAATCGGACAGCACCACGTCGCCCAAAGAGAGCACGGCGATATCGGCGGTACCGCCGCCCACGTCAACCACAATGTTACCGTTGGGCTTATAGATATCGATGCCGGCGCCGATGGCGGCAGCCTTGGGCTCTTCGATCAAAGAAACGAACTTTGCACCCGCATTTTTAGCAGCTTCTTCCACCGCCATCTCCTCCACCTCGGTAACGCCGGAGGGAACGCAGATGATCACACGGGGCTTAAAATAAGAGTTCTTTGCAGCCTTACCGATGAAGTATTTGATCATCTTTTCGGTCACTTCATAATCGGAGATGACGCCGTCCTTCAAAGGACGAACCGCCACAATATTGCCGGGAGTACGACCAACCATCCGACGGGCTTCTTCACCCACGGCCAAAACCTTATTATGCAATTTATCAATAGCAACCACGCTGGGCTCCTTCAGTACGATCCCTTTACCCTTAATATAAACCAGAATCGTGGCAGTACCCAGGTCGATGCCGATATCATGTCCTAACATTTTATCTTCCTCACTTAATATTAGTCAGCATTTTCATTATAATGGAAATATTGTTAAAATTCAACTGTTTTTTTGCGTAATGGCATAGGTAACCGTATAGACCCGCTCTGCGCCTGCCTTTTTCAATAACTCGGTGCAAGCATTGAGAGATGCGCCGGTGGTGGTCAGGTCGTCCACCAACAGTACCTGACCGCTTAAGCTGACGTTTCTTTGCAGGCGGTAGCTTTTGCGGGCATTGATCCGCCGCTGAGCCGCATTCAAATATTTTTGCTGTTTAAAGCGGATCCTCATCAGAGCGTTGACCACCGGGATCTCCAGCCGATCCGACAGTTCCTCTGCCAGTAGGCGGGTGGGCAGATAGCCACGTTTTATAAAATTGAAGGGTGAATTTGGCACGTAGCAAATAGCTGAAAACTCCTGATGATACCGCCCTCGGATATGGCTGGCCATTCGTTGTGCCATAAAGGGTGCCAGCTGAGGGCGATTATAGGATTTGAAATGGAGGATCAGCCGACGGATCGGGCCTTTATAGTAATAACAGCTGATATTCCGTTCAAAGCTGTTTGGGGTGCTATGGCAACAGCAACACTCCGGGTGGGCGCCGCAGGAATAACAGACCTCACCGGTCAGTTCCTCCACCGTATCCAAGCAGCTCTTACAGGGAAAATGATCCTTCTGCACCCTTCCGCAAAAGGGGCAGCGGGGCGGAAAGAGCCAATCCTTCAGTGTCATTGCAGCAGATACTTCAAGCCGCTATAGCGGTTGGTATGTTTATTATTCTTGACCATTCGGTCCACCACCTGCTGGCTCCCCACGATCACCAGCAGTTTTTTTGCACGGGTGATGGCGGTATACAGCAGGTTCCGATACTGCAGAAGGGGGGTCATCTCGCCCAGAACCAGCACCACCGCATCAAACTCACTGCCCTGGCTCTTATGGACAGTAATGGCGTAGGCCGGTTCCAGTTCATCCAGTTGATCGTAGGTATAGGTGGCGGTGCGGTCGTCAAATTGGATCTTGACCTCTTTTTCCCGAGGGAGGATCTGCAGAATGATGCCGATATCACCGTTAAAAACGCCGGCCTCGTCCTTCCCTTCGGCAGTAACCACGGGCAGATCGTAGTTATTACGGATCTGCATCACCTTGTCCCCTTCCCGGAAGATCTGATCCCGGAAGTTCACAGAATTACGGCCGGGTTGGTTGGGGTTGACCCGCTCCCGGATCAGTTCATTCATATGGATGGTACCGATCTGGGTCTTTTTGGTGGGGATGATGACCTGAAGCCCATCCATCACATTGTAGCCATAGCGACGAGGGATCCGATTGACCGCCATCTCCAGGGCGGCCTCCATCACTCCCTGGGGTGTTTTTTTAGAAATAAAGAACAGGTCACCGCCGTTTTCCATCACGGGGGCCTCGCCCCGATTGATCTGGTGAGCGACGGTAACGATCATACTGGCCTGGGCCTGGCGGAAGATCTTGGTCAAAGAGACCATGGGCAAAGCCAGGCTATGCACCAGTTCGGCCAGCACGTTGCCGGCGCCGACGCTGGGGAGCTGATCTGCATCCCCAACCATGATCAGGCGACTCCCCAGAGGCAAAGCCTCCAACAGAGCCTCAAACAGCAGCGCATCCACCATGGACATTTCGTCCACGATCAGCACGTCGCATTTGATAGGATTAGAACCGTTATAGGTAAAGGTGCCGCTACCGGGCTGCATTTCCAACAAG
>JAZQAR010000182.1:0-2595 GCA_045545315.1 Eubacteriales bacterium
TTCGCTGATGGCTTCCATGATCGGCCGCTTATCTTCATGATCGGCCAGAATCAGCACCAGTTCTTTTTCTTCTTGCAGGCTCAGCCCCCAAAATTGGGTGGCCTCCTCTTTTTCAATGCCACGGCTGTTGATCACCGTGCCGCCGCCGGCACCGGCGGCCTTAGCCGCTTCCATTACATCCCCGCTGAAGCCACGGTCCACCATGGCAACGATCAGGGTATATTGATTCTCCGTCATGGGAAGGTCCCCCTTTCCTTTTTGGGTGTTTTCATCTTGCCGGGTGCTTTGCATCATCTGCACCAGCAGTTTGGTGGCGCCGGTCATAGGGATGGTGAAGGCAATTCCGCTATTAACCGCATCCAGCCGAAGTTTGGAATGAAGCAATCGGAGCAGATTCTTGCCCACCTCTTTGGGCACCATACTCAAAAGAATTCGTTTATCGATACTGCCAAAGCCCAAGGTGTCCATCATCTCGCTGGAGGCGGTTCCCTTGGCATTGAGGCGATACTGAATAGGAAGATTTTCTTTTAAGAAAAGCTCCTCTGCCCGCTCTGCCAGCTTGGGAGTGGCAATCAGCATCAGAAATTGATAATCATTCATGGCTCAGCCCCTCCTCGAAATCCATAATATCGTCGCAATCGGCAGTGAGACCTGCATGGAGAACAGCGCTCTTTTGCAGTTTATCGGTCTTGAACTTATACACAAGCCCCATGATCTGAATGGCGATCAAGGGGGTCAGCGCCACCAGCGCCACCACCCCGAAGGCATCAGTCATCAGATCGCCGCCCACCGCTTGGCAGGTGCCAATACTCAGCGGTAGCAGGAAAGTAGAGGTCATGGGCCCGCTGGCCACGCCGCCGGAGTCGAAGGCAATACCCACGAAGATTTTCGGCACAAACACCGACATTGCCAGTGCAATAAGATAGCCGGGAATGATGATCCAATAAATGGGGATGCTCCAAAGCACCCGCAGAAGGGCAAGGCCGATACTGATGGCCACGCCGAGGGACATACTGCGGTTCATGGCCTTTACGGAGATGGCACCCTCGGTGACATTTTCCACCTGATGATTCAATACCTGAATGGCAGGCTCCGCCTTCACGATATAATAGCCGATCACCATACCGATGGGAACGATGACCCAATTATAGGGCAGGCTTGCCAGCTCATTGCCTAAAAAGGCACCTACCGGCGCAAAGCCGATATTCACCCCGCAAAGAAACAGCACCAAACCGATATAGGTATAAAGAATACCCACCAAAATCCGCTTGATCTGCCGCTTCTGATAGCGATGGGTGATCCATTGAAACAACACAAACACCGCCATAATCGGCAGCAAAGAAACCAAAACCTCTCCGCCGAAGGCAGGCAGCTCCTTGGCAAAGACCTGCACCACATCTCGGGTGGTCACCACCGTTGCCACCTGACCCAAAGAATAAGCCGCCTGGGTGGGCTTATAGAAGCAACCCAAAATCAGCACCGCCAAAATGGGACCCACGCTGGATAATGCCACCAGACCGAAACTATCGCTGGCGGAGTTTTTATCACTGCGCACCGAGGCAAGACCCACGCCCATGGCCATGATGAACGGCACCGTCATGGGGCCGGTGGTCACCCCGCCGGAGTCAAAGGCCACCGCCAAAAACTCCCGAGGCACCAAAAAGGATACGCCCATCAAGGCAACATAAAGCACAATCAATAATTTCGACAAGCTGATGCCGAATTTAATACGCAAAATGGCCACCGCCAAAAAGATTCCGACGCCGATGGCCACCGTCAAAATCAGCACCAAATTGGGCACCGAGGGCACCTGCTCGGCCAAAACCTGCAGATCCGGCTCCGAGACGGTGATGATCACCCCCATAATAAAGCCGATCAGCGCCACCATCCAAGCCTGCTTGGTTTTGGAGATCTGCACGCCCACACCCTCGCCGATGGGGGTCATGGACATTTCAGCGCCCAGTTGGAAAAAGCCCATGCCGATAATCAACATCACGGCGCCCGCCAAAAAGAGCACCATGGTGCCCAGCTCCATAGGCACCAAAAAAATGCTGATCAACAGCATAATGCCGGTAATAGGCAGTACCGCCGATAAAGATTCCAAGGTTTTTTCTTTTAATTTCGGATTCAATACGGCACCACCTTTCTTTTATAATGTATTTATGATACCATTTTTCCAAAATGAATGCAAGGGACAAAAAGAAAACGGAGTGTAAACACTCCGTTTTCTTTATGCTTGTGTGTAGCCCTTTGCCAAGGCGGTGATTCCTTCAAAATCTCCTGCCTCGATCATGGCTTTATTAACAATGCCGGAGCCCACACCAACGACGCAAGCACCTGCCGCATAATAATCGCTCATATTCTCGGCGGTAATGCCGTTGACCGCCAAAAGGCGAGCATTGGAGAGAGGGGCTTTTAAGGTTTTAATATAATCGGGGCCAAAGAGGTTGATGGGGAAAACCTTCACAAAATCCGCTCCGGCCTTCACGGCACCTGCCACCTCGGTGGGGGTCAGCGCACCGGGGATGGAAACCAGCCCACACTCCTTGGTGCAGGCAATGACCTTCTCATCGGTATCGGGAGAGATGATAAATT
>JAZQAR010000183.1:0-3646 GCA_045545315.1 Eubacteriales bacterium
CGTCTACCTCGACTTCGATCTTAACGGTGCAGGCGTAGATCTCCTCGGATTCATCCAATTTATCCAGTTTGCCGTTCTTCTTCAGGTACTTAACGGCAACGGTGGCCAGATCCATCAGGCAGATGGGCTTTTTGGTGCCGATCTCCTGCCGGGTAGCCAAATACTCGTTGTAGGCATCCTGAAGCAGGTTATCTTCGAATTTTACGTTGTCGATCACCGTCAGGAAGGTAGTATGCCGGCAATGATCGGACCAATAGGTGTCGATCATGCGCAACTCGGTAATGGTCGGATCCCGTTTTTCGGAACGGAAATAATTCTGACAAAATGCAACGTCATCGGCATCCATAGCCAGGCCGTAATCGCTGACCATTTTTTCCAGACCTTCACGGTCCAGATCGATAAAGCCATCTAGGGTCTTGACCTCGGTGGGTACGGTATAATCAATCTTCAGGGTATCAAAACGGTCCAAAGTAGCCTCGCGGGATTCTACGGGATTGATGACGTATTTTTTGATCTCTTTTATGTCGTCATCGGTCAGGTTGCCGTATAAGGCGTAGACCTTTGCAGTGCGAACGGTGGGGCGATCACCTTGAGAGATGATCTGAATACATTGAGCAGCGGAATCTGCACGTTGATCGAATTGACCGGGCAAAAATTCAACGGCAAAAACCACGGCATCGCCCAGCTCCGGTTCATCGCTGACCGTATCCAACTGAGGCACGGAAAATACGGTCTGTTTTGCATAATCAAACAGCTCTTCCGTAATATTCTCGGCATCGTAGCGGTTGATAACGCGAACGTCCTCTAACCCCTTGATGCCCAAAAAAGTACGAACGTCAGAAAGCAGGGCCTTGGCTTCGTTGGCCAGTTCCTTTTTCTTTTCTACAAATACTCTGTATACCATATAAAATTATTCCTCCGTGGCTTTTAATGCTTTTGCACCGATATCGTGGCGATAAAAGGCGTTGTCAAAATGAATGGTGTCCACCAGCTTATAAGCATCGGCGATGGCGGTCTTCAGGTCATCTGCTACTGCGGTTACCCCTAAAACACGGCCGCCGTTGGTCAGTAGCTTTTTATCTTTGCAGGAAGCACCTGCCACGTATACGTGGGGCTCGGCTTCTGCGGGGATGGTGATCTCGTAACCCTTTTCGTATTGAACGGGGTATCCTTTGGATGCCATAATCACACAAGCAGCGTTTTTCTCGGAAAAATGAACTTCGGTTTCTGCCAAAGTGCCGTTGGTGGTGGCTTGCATGATCGTCAGCAGATCACTTTCCAAAAGGGGAAGAACCACCTGGGTTTCGGGATCGCCGAAACGGCAGTTGTATTCAATGACCTTGGGGCCCTTGGGGGTCAGCATCAAGCCAAAGTATAAGCATCCTTTAAAGGTGCGGCCCTCGGCCTTCATAGCCTTGATGGTGGGCAAAAAGATGGTTTCCATACAAAGGGCGGCAACGTCCTCGGTGTAATAGGGATTCGGTGCAACCGTTCCCATACCGCCGGTGTTGAGGCCGGTGTCGTGATCGCCGGCACGTTTATGATCCATAGAAGAAACCATGGGCACTACGGTCTCGCCGTCTGTAAAGGAAAGCACCGATACTTCGGGACCGGTCAAGAATTCTTCGATGACAATATGATCACCGCTTTTGCCAAAGGCTTTATCCCGCATCATAGAGATGACAGCCTCCTTGGCGGCATCCCGGGTCTCGGCAATAATAACGCCCTTACCCAAAGCAAGACCGTCGGCCTTGATCACAGTGGGGATGGGGGCATTTTCTAAATAAGCCAACGCCTTTTCCATATCGTCGAATACTTCATATTCGGCGGTGGGGATCCCATATTTCTTCATCAGGTTTTTAGAAAAGACCTTACTGCCTTCGATAATGGCTGCATTTGCTTTGGGGCCAAAGCAGGGGATACCGATGGCCTCCAGGGCATCCACAGCACCCAAAACCAGGGGATCATCCGGGGCAACCACCGCATAATCAATGGCATTTTCCTTGGCAAAGGAAGCGATTCCTTCAATATCCTTGGCATCCACTGCCACACAGGTGGCATCCTTGGCAATGCCGCCGTTTCCGGGCAGAGCGTAAAGCTCGGTCACGTTTTTGTTTTCTTTGATCTTTTTAATGATGGCGTGCTCTCTGCCGCCGCTTCCAACAACTAATACCTTCATCTACGGCACCTCATTAATGATGGAACAGACGCATTCCGGTAAAGGCCATTGCCATGCCGTATTTGTCACAGCATTCGATGACTACGTCGTCACGGATGGAGCCACCGGGCTCGGCGATGTATTTAACGCCGCTGCGCTTGGCCCGTTCAATATTGTCGCTGAAGGGGAAGAAGGCATCGGAGCCCAGAGCAACACCGTCGATGGTGGCCAGGTATGCCTTGATCTCTTCATCGGTCAGAGGTTCGGGACGGGTAGTGAAATATTTCTGCCAATTTCCATCGGCACAAACGTCTTCTTCATTTCGATTGATGTAACCGTCGATCACATTATCACGATCGGGTCTGCCGATGGTCTCCTTAAAGGGCAGGTTCAATACCTTTTCGTGCTGGCGCAGGAACCAGGTATCTGCCTTGGTACCGGCCAGGCGGGTGCAATGGATCCGGGATTGCTGACCGGCACCAACGCCGATTGCCTGTCCGTCAACGGCATAGCAAACGGAATTGGATTGGGTATACTTCAAGGTGATCAGCGCAATGATCAGATCCCGAACAGCGCTTTCGGGCAGGTCTTTATTTTGGGTAACGATATTAGAAAGTAATTCCTTGTTGATCTCAAAATTGTTGCGGCCCTGCTCAAAGGTGATGCCGTAAACCTGCTTATGCTCAATGGCCTCGGGCACGTAATTGGGATCGATCTCAACAATATTATAATTACCGTTACGCTTGGTTTTTAAAATCTCAAGGGCTTCGGGCTCGTAGCCGGGTGCGATGATACCGTCGGAAACCTCACGCTTGATCATTTTGGCGGTGGTCACGTCGCATACGTCGGAAAGAGCGACCCAATCCCCAAAGGAACACATTCTATCAGTGCCTCTTGCACGGGCATAGGCGCAGGCCAAAGGAGAATCATCCAGGCCTTCGATATCGTCCACGAAGCAAGCCTTTTTCAAATTATCGGAAAGGGGAACGCCAATGGCGGCGGAGGTGGGGCTCACGTGCTTAAAGGAGGTAACTGCGGGAACGCCCAAGGCTTCCTTCAATTCCTTTACTAATTGCCAGCTGTTAAAGGCATCCAAAAAGTTAATGTAGCCGGGTCTGCCGCAAAGGATCTTAATGGGCAGATCTTCACCGTTGGACATAAAGATCTTGGCGGGTTTTTGGTTGGGGTTACAACCGTATTTCAGTTCAAATTCTTTCATAGTTCCTCTCTCCTCAGCAATTTTTATTGATCATCCGGTTTTCTTCTTCACCGGTAGCCAGATCGGTATAACGAACGTACAGAGAAATCTTATTGTCTTCATTCAAAGCATCCCAAAGTTCCTTGGTGAAGAGATCGATATCGTCGGGGATCTCAACTCTTTCGGGCTCACCGCAGAAGGTGGGGATGGGATCGCCGTCACAAACGTAAGTATGGATAAAATGACCCAAACCGGGAAGGGCAGGGTAGCTGAAGGTGTAGCGGTTGCAT
>JAZQAR010000184.1:0-30663 GCA_045545315.1 Eubacteriales bacterium
CCGTATTGGTGGTATACTGATTCTCGCCCTCCAGCACCGTGGCCTTATTTTCCACGCTTCCGCCGTCGGCAGTAACCTTTGCCTTGAAGCTGACGGTGACGGTGGCCTCGGGAGCAAGCTCCTTCAAGGTCCAGGTGATGACGCCATCGGCATAGGTGCCGCCGTGGTCCGCAGAGCCTTCCACGTAAGCAGTATATTGGGAGAGCCGGTCGGTAATGGTAACCTCGGCCTTTTTGCCGGTATAGTTGGTATAGGAGATCTTATAGAGCAGTTCATCCCCCACCTTCACGGTCTGGCCATCCATCACCACGGTGGGTTCCGCAGCCTTAAATACCTCTTTTTTGGTGATCTGATCCTTCAGCACGTTCAGGAACACCAGGTCGTTGCGCTCAGTCAGGCCGGTCACCTGAACGGGGCCCACCTTCAGTTCGCCCAGATCTGCATCCTCGGTTACGTTGATCACGACCTTGTATTCGTTGGTATCCCAGCGAATGAAATCCCAGCCGGCGGTGGGCTTTTCCTTCACGGTGAAGGTATAGGTACCGGGGGCGGTAAAGGTCAGTTGATCAAAGGTCACGTTGCCTTCGGTATCGTTTTGCTTTACCTGGGGTGCAAAGCCTTCACCGGAAAGCTCGAAGTCAAAGATGCGCATGGCTTCGCCCTTATAGATCTTCTTGGCAAGGATCGTATGCACGGCGGGCTTTTTCTCGTATACGTTGCGGAACAGAACAGAGGAGGCGGGAATGGTGACGGCACCGGCATCCTCGGTCTTCACCTGCAGGATGGCGGTTTCGGCGGTCAAAGTACCCTTACCGTCGTCGGTGACCCGAATATGGATACGGAATTGGGAGGCATCGTAGGTCATCCGTTCCTCGGTCCCCTTCAGTTCCTCGGCCAGGTAATAGTAATCACCGGCAGCGCTGAAGGTCAGATCCGTAAAGGGGATCACGCCGTCTGCCCGGTTTTGTACGGTCTCCACCTCTACGGGGTTTTGATAATGCTCATCGGTCTTGCTGAGCTTGAAGGTGAAGTCCTTGGCCTTCAGGTTCCGGCCGTCCAGGGTCTTGGCCGCAGGAACGGGAACCTGAATGCTTGCGGGTGCATAGGTGTTTACAAAGGCGATGGTATCACCACCGGTAGCTACTGCCTTCAGCGTGCCGTCGCCCTGATCGGTAACGGTCACCTTCACCACGTAGCTTGCACCGTCATAGGTGACACCGTGATGGCTTTGGCCGCCCTTTTCCTCTTCGATCCGATAGAAGAATTCCTTGCCGGCATCAGCCTTGGTATAGGTGATATGCGCAAAGGAGAAGGTAGCAATACCGTCCCGGTCGTCGTCCGGGTTATTCTCTGCCCGCAGGGTCAGGCCGTCGGGTACGTCGATTGTTCCGGAGGCATCCGTTACCTGGGTAAGCGTGAAGGCGAATTCACCGTTCAACAGGTCGCGCCCGGTCAGTTTTTTCGTACCACCAAGGTTCAGGGTAGTATTCGTAACGTCGTAGGTGTTTTTAAAGGTAACCTGATTGGTGACAGAATCCTCGAAGTACCAGGTGGCCTCCAGAACGCCGCCACGGTCCACCACTTCCACCACTAAGTCATAAATGGTCTCGTCATAGGTCACACCGCCCAGGGCACCCTTTTTCTCGATGAGGTCGAATTCATATTTCTTGGCTTCGGTCAGCATCAGGGGCTCCCCAAAGGTCACGTTGCCCAGGTTGTCGTTGGTGCCTTGACGGAGGATCGCATCGTGATCACCGTTCTCGGTGAGGTAGAAGGTGAACGCACCGCCCTCCAGCGCCTTGCCCTCCAGTTGCTTTTTCACCAGGGTGTTCAGCGCCAGCGCATAATCGGCGGGGTCGTAGTAGTTGGTAAAGTTCAAAGTGGCGGTATCACCGGTGCCGGAAAGGGCATCGGGAGCAAGGCCGGTCTGCAGGGTGGCGGTGAATTCGCCGGAGGGATCCTGGGACACCGATACCTTGGCATAGTAGACGGTGGGGTCAAAGAACCAGCCGTTCAGAGTATACTTGCCGGCAT
Source organism: Eubacteriales bacterium (assembly GCA_045545315.1). Taxonomy (GTDB): domain Bacteria; phylum Bacillota; class Clostridia; order Oscillospirales; family QAKW01; genus QAKW01. The sequence continues at coordinate 2,035 of JAZQAR010000184.1, forward strand.
AGATCCCATCGGTCACCAAAGTGGCACCGGCGGGGATCTGCTCCTTGATCAGATAATAATAATCCTTTGCCACGTTGAAGGTGAGAGAGAAGCGGGCGTGTCCGCCGCCGTCGGTCACCTCGGGGGTGTGGGCCTGAACCTCGTTCCAATTAGAATCGGTCTCGGTCAACAGGAAGGAATGGTTCGCGGCGGTGATCTGGATATTACCGGAGCGGTTTTCTACCGTCTTTTGAATATCGATGCTGACGGGTGCGGTATGATAGCGGTTGTTGAAGGTGACCGCATAGGCATCGTTCAAGGTGTTGCCGTTATGGTCGGTCACAGTAGCCTTCAGAACGCCGTTCTCATCCTTCACCTGAACGGTAAAGGTATAGAGGGTGCGGTCGTAAGCCACGCCGGGCTCCTTGGTGGCGGGGATCACCTCTGCCACACGGAAGGCATAGCTGCCAACGGTTTTAAAGGAGATACCTTCTAAAACGTTGTTGATGGCAAAGGTCTTTTGGGTACTGTCGGCAGGGGCAAAGGTGACCGCTGCGATCTTGCCGGAAAGGGGATCCCAGTTCCTGGTGTCAGCATTCCATTGCTCCACAGCGAAATCAAAGGTCACACTGTGATCCAGGGCACTGTCCTTTTCGAAATTCTTAGTGCCGCTGATATTCAGTTCCACCTCAACGGAGGCCGGTGCGTAGCGGTTGATCAGAACGGCGGTAGAATTGGCCTTGGCCGGGATGATCACGTTCCCATCCTGATCCGCCTCGGCGCCGGTATGATCCCGGGTGCGGATGGAGGGGGTGAAATACTGCTGCTGGTCGGCGGTGAGGAGCTCCGTTACCGTAACCAGGGTGCCGGCGGGCAGATCCAGAACCTCGTAGGTCTTATCCACGGGGATGGAAAGGTTGTTGCCGTTCACCTTCAGGTAGCCGGCAGCATCCACCTTGGCGGTGAGGGTCTCGGTACCGGCGGCGCCGGCATAGGCGATGTTGAATTCACGACCGGTGAGGGCGGTGCCCACAAAGAGCTCCACCTCAAAGCTTTGGCTCATCACGGAGGCGGGGATCTGGTGATCGCTTTCGATCTCCTTGATCAGGTAAAGGTTTCCGTATTCCTTGGGAGCGTTAACGAATTCCACGCTCTGCACCGTCTCGGTCACGGGGACCAGGGTGGCGGTGGTACCCTGAACGGTCTGGCCGTTTACCTTCAGTTCCGCCAGCCCGTAGGCGGCGTGATCCTTTTCTACCAGGGTATAAACCGAGCCGGGAGCCAGCCCGATGATATAAACGGTCTCGTCAGCCGCCAGGGTAAAGGTCTCCTTGCCGCCGTTAAAGGAAAGGGCGGTGCGGGAGGCCTCGTTGCCGGCCGCATCCAGCCGTACCAGGCTGGCGGGAGCGGCGCCGGTCAGTTCAAAGGTAAAGTTCCGGTCAGCGCCCGTTACCTGCTCCCGCAGGGTCTTGGTCACCTTAAAGCCGGTAGCGGGGGTCAGGGTCAGCTTACCGTTGTTGCCCAGGGTGGCATAGGAATAATATAGATCGTTGGCGGTCTCCTGCACCACGGAGGGGTAGAAGGAATAGCCCAGAGTCGCGGTGGCATTGAGTTGCTTGCCCAAGTAGAAGTCATCCAGATAGCGGTGGATCTGTCCCTTGGGGATGACCCAGCCCTGGTTGGCGGCCTTGGCGTTGCTCAACGCCGCCGCAGAGATCTTTTCATAATGGGTGTGCATCCGATAGGTACCGCCGGTCTCCTTCTCGAATACCTTGAAGGAGCGGTAATAGGTGCCGTTTTCCGCAGGCTTGGTCGCCCCTTGATACAGGGTACCGTTGGTATCGGTGTAGATGGGGGTATCTTCGGTATAGTAGTAACGTTCGTTTTGAGCGGAGGGTTCAAAATGGCTATAGGTGTTCCGGTTGGTCTGACTGGCGGTGCCGGATTTATTCCATTGATTGGTATAAACCACGTAGCCTGCATCCTTATTGGCGGTGCTGTCCCGATAGGAAGCATCTATCTTTTGCGTGAAGTTCCAATCCTGCAGATCGCTGCGCAGACCGATCTCATACAGCAGGCGGATGGGAGAGACCTGATCGTTTTCCAGTTCAACCCGATCCACGTTAGTGATGTTGCCGTCGCTATCCACCTTCACCTCCACCTGATAGGTCAGGGTGGGGATCAGGGAGGCGGGAACCTGCCAGGTGAGGGTGGTTTCGCCGGAGATACCGTCGCCGTCGAAATCGGCGATCTCGGTGGCCACCCGAACGGAGGCGTACAGCATATCGGTATTGGAGATGCCGTGGGCCTCGTCGGTCTCGCCCAAAAAGCCGTAGGAGCGAATGATATGAGTGGCATCAACGGGGCGATGATGGCCCTCGGTGGCCTCGATGCCCTCCCGCCAGAAATCCAGGTAGTTGCCGTTCTGGTCGGAATACCAACCGATATAGTTGCTGAATTGAGTTGCATTGGTATAAGAGATCTGCCCGGCGGCGCAGGCGCTGCGAAGCAGAGCCTCGGCAGTGGCGGCACTCCCGATGCCCAGCCGTTGTTGAACGGAGCCGATCAGCTGGCTGCCGAATTCGGTGGGGTTGCCCGCCGTACCCAGAGCGGCATCGATATTCACGGATTTTTGAGCCAGGGTGGCACCGGAGAAATAATGCTCCCCGATCACAAAGCCATCCATCTCCTTGATCTCCATATATCCGCCGATCTTATCCACGAAGGTGATGTAGCCGTCGTGGTCGTGATCCTTTTGTACGTAGGTGGGGTAATATTTGGATTGGATCTTGATCTCATCCACGATGGCACGGAAGGAATCGTAGAGAGCCTGATCGCTGGTGGCGTGGAAATATTTATCCACGTAGAGCCGATCCTCAGCCGCCAATTTTTCGGAGGCGACCGCCGAATTCTTCACGGTATAATACTGATAGTTCCCGCGGCTGCCGTAGCGGTAGACCCGCACGTCCTGCCCGGCCAAAAAGCTGTTCCAGAGACCCAGCAGGGTGTCGGAGGTTCTTTGGGGATCCAGAACGCTGCGCACCTCAGCCAGTTGGTTCACCACATCGCCAAAGCCCAGGGTATAGAACAGGGGCTCGGCGTTATAGTTGGCGGCGATCTCCTTTTTGGCGAAGGCCGCAGTCAGTTGGGTCAAAAAGGCAATGGTATCCCGGTGACGATGGTTGCCGGTATTGCCCTCAAAATCGTAAAGGGCGCTGGTGCCCAGATCGGTGTGGGCATCGTTTCCGTTATAATCATGGTTGGCCAGGGTGGGCTCGCCATCGGTCATTAATACCATAATAGGAAGGCGGTCGGTGCCGGCCTGGATCCCGCTTTGAACGGTAACCTCAGGCTCTTGGCTCAAAATCCGCATTCCTTCGTAGATGCCGTCCTGCATGAAGGTACCCCTATGGGTATTCAATCGGCCGGTGACCGCCTGGTTTTGCGCATTGCGTACACCGCTGTTCACACTGACGCCCCAGTCGGCATTGCCGTTCACGGTGACGGAATCCAGGAATTTGCGGGTGGTCTGATTGCCGTTGGAGGAGGTATAGGTATCCAGGGGAAGCAACACCTTGGTGGAGGCAACGCCGTTACTGAAAGCGTTGTTGTCGTTTCGCTGGCCGTTTTCGTTACCGGAATAAAGCACCACGGCCACCCGGTTATTGCGGTTCAGAGCCAAAAGGTCGGTGATGGCCTGGTTGGCGGAGTTCACCAGATCGTCGATGGCGCTGCCGCCGCCCGCACCCTTGCTCCGCATGGAGCTGGAAAGATCCAGGATCAATACCGTATCGGTGGGCAGGGTGGAATAGCCCACGATCTCCTTATTGGAGGCCAGGGCAGAAAGAGCCACCAAAAAGTTATCCTTACGGTCGGTCACCTCCAGACTGGTGTTTTCCTTAGAAACCGCGTCAGTCAGTTCGTTCGGAATCCGGTCGGCGGGGAACACGGATTTATCGGTCCAGACACCGCCCGCATTCTCGGTGGTCAGTTCAATGCCGTTCACCTGAGGGTCGATAAAGGCCTCCTTCCAGCCGTTCATGGTGGAGGCATCGGCGATCCGCTGATAGGGATCCTCTGCCCCGACGGTGGTTAAGGCCAGGGCGGGGATCAGTTCCAGCACCAAGAGCATTGCCAACAATATGGATAGGCCTCTTTTAATTAAATGCATTTTTGTTTTCATCTTAATCTTCCTTTCTGAGCTCGTGATCGCAAACGCCGATCAGATCGCCCGGCCGCTGGCTGCAAAAATAGCCGCAGGAGCCGCAATCGTCATAATCTTCACCCGAATAGGGGCAGTTATCCTTGGTGACGTTGACCCACGGCCTGCCCAAGGGAGTGGTTCGCGGATGTTCTTCAAAATCAGGATAGTCATAAATCTCCCGTTTTAATTCAGGATCATAAACCAATGAAACTTCCACGCAGTCTCCGTCCATACAAAAACTTCGCTTCTTTTCCATTCGCACCACCTCCCGGTTTCATTTTACAATAAAATTTTAACAGAACAGCCCCGGTTTGTAATGAGTAATTCGCAGAAAAAAATATGCAGTTTTCGTCTTTCTTGATAACGGGAAAGGGCGATTTTTTCAGCAACGAAGCCAAAAACACCCGTTCGTTTAAACGAACGGGTGTTTTTTTATTTCAACATAAAGCGTTCCAGATCCTTTTTGCCATTGATCTGCAATTTATCGTAGATCGCCGCAATATAGTTCATAATGGTGCGTTCGGAAAGCCCCACGTGGGCGGCGATCTCCTTGGCCCGCCAGTTCCGGCTATAGAGCATAGCAATGGTGAATTCCATCTGAGTAAGCCCCTTGGGAAGCTGACCCTGGTTTGCCCAATTATAAACACGGTACCAGTTTTCGTTATACTGGTTCGCAAAACTAAGGATCTTTTGGTAAGTATCCGGATGGTTTTTCTTAAAGCGTTTTTCGATCAAACCCTGCAGCAGGCTATAGTGCTCCACAAAGGGGAACACAAAGCCATCGGGCTCTGCGATCCTCCAGGCCTCCTCCATACAAAGCTCCGCATCCTTCACCCGCATCAGGTTCATCAGATCCATGGCCGCAATGATGTAAAGGTAGATCCGGGGCACGGGATAATGGTTCACGTCCAGGCTCAGGGCGGTTTCCACGATCCCCAGGGAACGGGCGTAATCCTGTTTATGGTAAGCCCGATAAGCTGCCGTATAGCAGGCCATCAGCCGCAGCCCCCGATCCAGATACTTGGTGTATTCCACCATATGGAATTTTTCCTCCAGATCCAGGTGCAGCTGCATCCGCATCAAGGTAGAGGATAAAACGTTCAAGGCCTTCAATTCATTGGAAACGGTGGCATCCTCCAGCCGTTCATACTCTGTCTGCAGGACCTGGTGGGCATATTGGCTTTTGTTCAAATGCCCCCGGCAAAGGTTGGAGAACAAGCAAAACACCGCCGCGGTGCTCCGCAAAATGGGATTGGGAGAGTCCAGGTAGGGCTCGGTGATAATGGAGCATTCCTTCAGCTCCCCGATCATATAATAATATTCGCAAAGAGCCATCGCCCGGTCGTCCGGATCCTCAATGGACTCCACGTACGCCAGCGCCTTGCCCGGCTGGAAAAGATGCACCAGGGGATAGGGCTCGTTGGGGTAATAGATCGGCATCCCTTCCCCGGGGCGGCAGGCATCCGGCGGGATCTTCCAATCCCGTCCGTCCTTATAGGCGCCGGGAAGCTTGCCCTCCTTTGCCCACTTTTGAATGGCCCGTACGGTGCAGTTTAACCGTTCAGCCGCCTGGGCGGCAGATTCAAATATCACTTAAAACACCTCGAATACGATCAATCTTTAATCCTGCTTGGGGAACCCATCGGAATAGCGCTGTTCCCCATCCGGCATCACCCACATAGCCTCGGCATCAGGGATCTGGCCGATCAGCGCACGGCCTTCGATATAGGGTAAATTGAATAAAGCCGTGGAAAGGGCATCGGCCTTGCCGGAATCCGTGCACAGCACCGAAACGGAACGGTAACGGTTGCCGGGCATCAGGGTATCAGGGTCGATGATATGGTGATATTGCACCCCATCCACCGTATAAAACCGCTGATAACTGCCGCTGGTCACCAGGCTCTGATCCTTCAGCTCCAGATAGGCGATATAGGGCTTTTGGGTGTTATCGGTATCGGGATTTTCGATGCCGATGCTCCAGCCGGAGCCGTCGGGATGCCCGCCGATACACCGTACGTTGCCCCCCACGTTCAATAAGAAGCCCGTGACCCCCGATCGCTCCAGCTCCCGGGCGATCTGTTCGGTGGCGTAACCCTTGGCCAGGGCGCCCACGTCCAGGGTCATTTGGGGATCAGTCAAAAAAACGGTTCCCGCCTCTTGATCGATCACCATTTTTTCAATATCCGTATGCTCTGCGGCGGCCTTCAGCTTATCCATAGGCGGCAGAGCGGCACGTTCCGGATGCTCCGTTCCCTCGGAGCGGTATTGGTGCCAAAGGGAAAGCACACTTCCCATAGCCACGTTCATCTGTCCGTTGGTCAGGGCATAAAGCTCCTTGGCATAAAGCAACAGGTCGATGATTTTTTTATCCACCTGCCGGGGCTGATGCACCCCATCCTGCAGATCGTTGACCGAGCAGAGGTTGGTGAGCCCCTCGTAACGGTGATAGATATCGTAAAGCTGATGATATTCCTTCAAAAGCTCCTTGACCCGAGCACAAGTTCGGTCAAATTCCGCCTTGCTTTCCGCATAGCCCACCAGGGTGGTGACGGTATCGAAATAATCGAAGGAATAATCGGTATATTTGATTTTTCCGCCTCCCTTGCAGGAGGGCACCCCCAACAGCAGAGCCATTAAGGTCAACAGAGCCACAAGGCGCTTCATCTGATTCACACTCCAAAAAAATGGGGATGCCGTAGCATCCCCATTGAATTCCGTTTTGTTATGCAACGGTGGCGGCCTTCACGGCGGCCTTAACCATATCGGCAACGGCGATGGTGCAGCCAGCGGTCTGCAGGCTTTCTACCCCGTAACCCTTGGATTCCAGAGCGGCGATCTCGGTGGCGTTCTTGCCGGCCAGAGCAGCATCAAAAGCAGCGGCCTGCTCGAACCATTCCTTCACGGTACCGTCCTTGTTCAGGTCAGCGCCGTAGGCGGCCATACCGTAGTTGGCACCCAGCTCCTTCTTGGTGGTCAGGGCGGCCTTGGCATCGGAGGTCACAACACCCTTGGCGTCGAACTCAACCTTGGCAGCAACACAATCGGTGGCGGCGGCAGCAACCTTACCGTCCTTCACAGCAGCGGCAACAACGGTGGTCTCGACCTCTGCGGAGCCGGGCTTCTCTTCGCTGAAATCGGCGGTGGACTGAGCGGCCTGGAAGCCCAGCTTCAGGGAAGCATCAGCAGTAGCAGCAGAGTCAGCAGCGTTGGCAACGGCCTTTTCCAAAGCGGCCACGTAGGAAGCAACGGCCATGGTGCAGCCGGCGGTCTGGATATCGGTGTTGGCGTAGCCGTTGGCAACCAGAGCCTTCACTTCATCAATGGTCTTGCCCTTAACGGCATCGGTAAATACGGCGATCTGCTCAAACCATTCCTTCACGGTGCCGTCCTTGTTCAGGTCGGTGCCGTAGGCGGCCATGCCGTAGTTGGTACCCAGCTCAGCCTTGGTCTTCAGTTCGGCGGCGGCAACGGCCTTACCCTCGGCGGTATAGGCCAGGTCAGCGCCCAGCTCGTCGATGGCGGCAACCACGATCTTACCGTCTTTATCCAACAGAACGGCGGCGGCGGTTACGGTCACGGCAGTCTTACCGTTGGTTTCGCCCTCGGCATTGGTGGAGGCGCCGTAGGAGGCAGCCACACCCAGGCCCAATTTAACGGCTTCAGCCTTCTTTCCGCAAGCGGAAAGGGCCACCAGGGATACTAACATCATCAGGATCAGAATTGCGCTAAGAATTCTTTTCATCTTGAGGTTCTCCTTTTTTATTTTATTTTAACAAAACTATTATGACACATCCAAAACCATTCGTCAATAGATTTATTATGCTTCTTCCACATGGGACTTATACGTTTTTCATATATTTCAGCACCAAAGCGCCTGCCAGCCCCACCAGGATCCCGGCCACCGTGCCGGTCAGGGTCAGAACGATCATATAATACCCGATCTGGGCGGTCTCCAGCACCAGCATAGCCACCAGTACCTGCCCCAGGTTATGGAACACCCCGCCGATCAGGCTGACCCCCACCGGAGAGAAGCGATCGGTCTTTTTCAAAAGAGCCATAACGCCTAAACTCAATGCCGCTCCTGCGGCGCTGTAGGCCAGGGTCATCACGTTACCAAAAAGCAAGGCTACCGCAAAGAGCCGCACGGCGGAAACCGCCGCCGCCTCTTTCAGGGAAAAGCGATAGAGCATAAAGAGGATCATAATATTGGGCAAGCCCATTTTGATGCCCGGCACCGCCGACCACAGGGGCGGAAGCAGGGCTTCCACGTAGGCCAGGATCAAAGTCACGGCGGTACAAAGCCCTAAAAAAGCAAGTTTTTTGGTATTTTTCATCTTCTTACACCGCCACGTCCGGCTCATCGGCCGATTTTTCGCCCACAATTTGGATCACCAGCTCCCGGGGGAGGCAAACGATGGTCTCCCCCGCCTTGGATACCGGGCGATGGTGCACGCAGATCTGATCCGGGCAATCGGCCTCGGTGATCTGCGCCTTTCCTTCCCGGATCACCAGCAGGTTCGTGACCTTACCGCCGGTTTGGATGGGCACCTGCCGATCCTCTGCCAGGGAATAGCGGGCGATCTCGGTGCCCTGTTGGATCACCGCCGCATAGGCGCCCTCCTGCCGGGTCAGAAAATAGGCCAGGGCAAAGATCGTCACCGCCACCAGCACCCCCGCCAAAAGGAGGATATCATTGCGGCGCCGTTTGACCGGCGCCGCATTTTCAGTTTGGTTTCTCATACGGTTTTTAAGCACTTGGTGGGGCAGCCTTCGATACAGACACCGCACCCGTCGCACAGATCATAATCGATCACTGCCAGGTTGTTGACCACCTTGATGGCACCCTTGGGGCAGTTCTTTTCGCACTTTTTACAGCCGATGCAGGCGTTACTGCAGACCTTACGGGCAACGGCGCCCTTATCGGTATTACTGCACAGCACGGCGGTGCGCTCGATATCGGGGATCAGGGAAATGATCCCCTTGGGGCAGGTCTTGGCACAAAGGCCGCAGCCGATACAGGTCTTGCGGTCGATCCGGGCGATCCCCTGCTCCATACAAATGGCATCCACCGGGCAAACGGCGGCGCAATCCCCAAAGCCCAGGCACCCGTAGGCGCAGGCATCGGGACCGCCGTAAAGCATAGAGGCCGCCTTACAGGACTGTACCCCTTCGTACACGGCGTTTTTAGAGGTAGCACCACAGGTACCGTTACAATGGACCACAGCCATATGCTCCACCACGTCCTCGGCGGCAACGCCCAAGATCTCCGCCAGCTCGGCGGCGACGGCATCGGCACCGGGAATACAAAGGTTGGCTTTCACGCCGCCCTCTGCCAGGGCCTTGGCATATTCATCACAGCCCGCATAACCGCAGGCACCGCAATTGGCACCGGGCAGGCAGGCCCGCAAAAGACCGACCCGCTCGTCTTCCTCCACCCGCATAAAGTGGGAGGCCAGGGTCAACAGCACGGCGGCCACCAGCCCTACGCCGGCCACAACGGCTAACGCTAATAAAATCTCTGTCATTGCCGGCACCTCACTTCAAAAGATTTTCCACGATCCCGCCGAAGCCGAAGAAGGCCAGCGACACAAAGGAAGCGGCGATCAAAGTGACCGGCAGGCCCCGCAGATAACGGGGGATCTTGTTTTCGTTGATCCGGGAGCGTAACCCGCAGAACAGCACCATCGCCAACAGGAACCCAAGGCCACAGCCCAGGGAGCTGACCATCGACTGCACGAAATCATAACCGTCGTTGATATTGTTGATGGTCACGCCCAAAACGGCGCAGTTGGTGGTGATCAGAGGCAGATAGACCCCCAGGCTCTTATGCAGAGCGGGAATATACTTTTTCAAAACGATCTCGGTGAACTGCACTAAGGCGGCGATCACCAGAATAAAGACGATGTTCTGCATATACTCCAGATGCAGGGTATTCAGCAGGAACATCTGAATGGGCCAGGTAACGGCGGTGGCCACCAGCATAACAAAGATGACCGCCACGCCCATACCCGTGGCCTGGTTCAGCTTTTTGGAGACCCCCAGGAAGGGGCAGATGCCCAAAAACCGGGCCAGCACGTAGTTATTGACCAAAATACTGCCCAAAAGGATACTGATCAGCAATTTTGCATTTTCCATATCAGTTTTCCTCCTTTCCGGCACAGGCGGTACAATTGCCCGCAGAAGGACAACCCTCGCAGCCGAAGGAGGTCTTCTTGGGGGCTCTGCCCTGGGTCAGGGTGGTCACCGCAAAGATCAAAAGGCCGTAAACCAGCAAACCGCCGGGGGCCTGGGTCAGAACGTCCACCGTGTGATCCTTCAGGAAGGGGATGGCGTAGCCCGCAAAGGAGCCGGCGCCGAACACCTCACGCACGATGGCCATGGCCAAAAGTGCCAGGGTGAAGCCCAAGCCCATGCCCACGCCGTCCAAGGCGGAGCGGCCTACGGAATTCTTGCCGGCGAACATCTCCGCACGGCCCAGGATGATACAGTTTACGGTGATCAGATCCAGGTATACGCCCAACAGCTCGTACAAAGCCGGCAGATAGGCGTGCATAAACATTTTAACAACGGTCACAAAGCCGGCGATCACCACGATATAGCAGGGGATCCGCACCGTATCGGGGATCACCTTGCGGAGCAGGGAGATCACGGTATTGGAGCAGATCAGCACCGCCATAGCCGCCAGACCCATGGCCAAGGCGCCCACCACCGTTTGGGTGGTGGCCAGGGTGGGGCAGGTGCCCAGCACCAAAACGAACACCGGGTTCTCCAGGAGCAAGCCCTTGAATAAAACCGATAAGTTACTGTCTTTTTTCATTTTAAGCCGCTCCTTCCATCATTTTTACTGCCTCGAACAGCTTGCCCACCGCCGTCTTATAGCCGTTGGTGGTCAGGGTGGCGCCGCTGATGGCATCGATCTCTTTATAGTTGGTTTCGTCCTTGCCGTTGAACTGGGTATAGAAGCCGGGCTCGGCACAGGCAGAGCCAAAGCCGTCGGTCTCCTTTTGGGAAACGGTCTCGCAGGCCAGGATCTTCCCGGCGGGGGTCAAAGCCGCCCGGATCACGATGGGCTCCCCGGAGGGGTTATAATAGGCATCGCCGTTGATACCGAAGCCGTTGCCCTTGACCTCGAAGACGTAGTTGCCGGTGGCGGTCTTTTCCACCTTGGTGATGGAAGCGTTCAGCTCGTAGCCGCTCACGTCCACCGCCTCGGTCTTGGAATCCTTGACCTTTTGGGCCAGAGCCTCGTCCAGCACGAATTCCTCGCCCTTTTGGAAGACCACGCCGGAACCGTTATCCGCCAGGTAAACGGCGGTCACGCCCTCCAGTTCTTCCACCATAAACCAGGGGGTAAAGGCGCCCTCGGCCGCAGGCAATACCGCAGAAAGGTTATCCTTCAGGATCTGGGCTTCGTCCCGGAGATCCACGGTGCCGCCACCCAGGATCACGGCGGCATTCAAAGCGTCTTTTACCGCATTCTTATAAGCGGCGGTGGTCTTAGTGACCGAAGCCACGGTATCCACCGTATCGATATCGGTCAGGCTCTTGCCCACCGTTTGGGTGCCGTAGGTCTTCTCGGCGCCCAGGGTCTCGGAGCTGGCCAGGCAGGTGGCGCCGGTCACAACCCCCGTTGCATCCACACCGCACATGATCACCAGTCCGCTGGAATAACCGGCGGTCTCCAGTTTCATCACGTAGCCGCCCTTGCTCTCTTTATACACCTCGGTGACGGTGGCAGGCAGCTCGTAAGAGGAAAGATCCATCAGCTCGAAGCCCTCACCCTCCGGCATCACCACCAGCAACGCTTCGTTGGCGGCGGCGGATTGGTTTTTCTCAATAATGGGAGCGGTGAGCATATTGGTGGCAGAAAGCAACAGCGCCACCACACCGCAGATGGCGGTCAAGGCCAAAACGTTTTTTAAGTGTTTGTTCATTTGCTTGCACCCCCGAATACCTTGCGCTTGGTCCAGCCTTCAATATAGGGATTCAGAATATTCATCAGCAGGATCCCGTAGGAGACTCCTTCGGGATAGTTGCCCCAAAGGCGGATCAGCACGGTGATGATCCCGGCGCCCAGGCCGAAGATCAGCTTACCGGCCGGGGTGGAGGGAGAGGTCACGTAATCGGTGGCCATAAAGATGGCACCCAGGAACAGCCCGCCGGCAAATACGTAGGTCAGCGCCAGCAAGGCATCCCCCGTTACCGCGAAGGTAAAGAGGTAGACGGTGCCGATAAAGGCCACCGGCAGATGCCAGCTGATGACCCGGCGCACCAAAAGATATACGAAGCCGATGGTCAACGCAATGACGCTGGTCTCACCGATGGCACCGCCCACGTTACCGGTGATCAGATCCACCATTGCGGGAGCGGAGCCCTCTTTTATCATTGCCAGGGGAGTGGCGGTGGCCACGCTGTCCAGGGGGAAGGCACCCTTGGCCATAGAGCCGAAGGCCGCCAGCATAAATACCCGGCCGGTGATGGCGGGGTTCACCACGTTACAGCCTAACCCGCCAAAGAAGCACTTCACAATCAAGATGGCAAAGAGGGTGCCCACCACTGCCTGCCATACCGGCAGATTGGCGGGCAGGTTCAGCCCCAGCAAAAGACCGGTGACAACGGCGCTCAGGTCGTTGACGGTCTGTTCTTTTTTAACGATCAGATTAAAGAGTCCTTCACCCAGCACCGCAGTGGCGATACAAACCGCCACCAGCAATGCGGCACGCCAGCCGAAGAACAGGATCCCCGCCGCCGTAGCGGGTAACAGAGAAAAGATCACGTCCAGCATAATGCTGCGGGTGGTACGGGTGCTGCGGATATGGGGAGACGAGGTCAGATACAGTTTATTTTCCATCAGTTCTTCTCCTCCTTTGCCTTGGCGGCTGCCCGGGCTTCCCGCAGGGCGGCCTTTGCCAGCCGGTTCACCTGGGTCAGGGGACGCTTAGCGGGACAGATGAAGGAACAGCATCCACATTCCATACAGGCATCTGCACCGGCCTTTTCCAGGGTTTCTAAATCCTTATCCTCATAGGCCTTTTCCAATACCCGGGGATCGATCCCAAAGGGACAATGGTTATAGCAGGCACCGCAACGGATGCAGGCGGTCTCCTTTTGGGGCGCCGCTTCCTTGGCGCCAAAGGCCAGAACAGCGTTGGTATTCTTCATGATCGGTGCGGAAAGTTCCTTCACCGCAACCCCCATCATAGGGCCGCCGTAAAGAACCTTGGCGGGTTCTTCTTTAAATCCGCCCGCAAAGGCAAAGACCTCTGCCATGGAGGTGCCGATGGGCACGATCACGTTTTTAGGCTCTGCCACAGCACTACCGTCCACGGTGACGCATTTTTCCACCAGGGGCATCCCGGTCTGCAGATAGCGGCCGACGGTGGCCAGGGTGGTACAGTTGCAGACCACACAGCCCACGTCCAAAGGCAGCTTACCCACGGGGATCACCTTGCCGGTGGTGTGGTAGACCAGCACCTTTTCGCCCCCCTGGGGATAAACGGCAGGCAGGCTCTTGACCTGCACGCAAGGATCCTCCGCCGCCAAAGCACGCATGGCGGCAATGGCCTTGGGTTTATTATTTTCAACCCCGATGATCACCTTTTTGATTCCAAAATGCTGTTCCATCGCCCGCAGGGCAACAGCCATCTCCTCTGCCCGCTGGGTCATGGTATAGGAATCGCTGGTGATATAGGGCTCACACTCCGCACCGTTGACGATCAGTTCTTGGATCCGATCCGGAGCCCCGAACTTCACGTGGGTGGGGAAGCCGGCACCGCCCAGACCCACCACACCGCTGTTGCGGATGGCGTTGACCAGATCCTCGGCGGTTTCAACCGTAGGGGGGGTCAGCCCGGGATCCGGGGTATTTTCGCCGTTGTTTTCAATAAGGATGGCTTGTCCTTTTTGGCCATTTGCCAAGCGGACCTCCTCCAGAGCCTTAACGGTACCGGAGACCCCGGAATGAACGGGGGAAGAGACCGGGCCCGCCGCCTCGGCGATCAGGGTACCCACAAATACCGGATCCCCGACCTTCACCACCGGCTTAGCCGGTGCGCCGATATGCATTCCCAGGGGGATACAGACCGTGGCGGGTGCAGGCATCACCGCCGCCGGCTGATCGGCTGTATTCTTTCGATGGGGCAAATGGACCCCGTGAAGGGAAAATGCCATAATTTGTCCTACCTTTCGTTTTTTAAAAAATCTTGTGTACATAGTTTTCCTATTTTACTACCTTATAATATATAATTTTTTCACGCCGGTGTCAATAAAAAACCAATGGATAAAATAGAAAACCGTGGTAATTTCGGGCAAATATTTTTCTTTTGCCTTTTTTGGACTATATAGAATACACAAAAACAACCCTCTTTGTGCTTCAATTAGCACGCTGGAAAGATCATCCTGCCCAAAATCCAAAAAGTTTTCAATTACCAACTTGCCAACAGCAAGATCTTCATATATAATAAAGGAAACGGAGGTACCCTATGAAGAAAAAACTTTTATCCTTATGTTTAATATTAACCATGGCGCTGAGCCTGTTTTCCGGTGTAGCCACCGCCGGAGCACCCACCCTGCCGGACGACGTATTCGTTCCGAGCCCGGCCTTAAAGATCAGCGGCAACACCGCCTTTGAGCCTCTGACGGAGCTGGAGATCGCCCAGATGCTGGCGGATGCGCCCCTGACCCTGCCGGAAGCTCTGTTTGCGGAGGAGCCCTCCCTGGCAGATCCCCACACCCCCGGCAAGCTGACAGAGGAAGCCCTGAAGGCCGCCACCGACCGATTAAATCTGTTGCGCCGCCTGGCCGGTCTGCCCGGTGTGGAGCAGGATCCCTTCCGCAACGAGATGGCCCAATACGGCGCCGTCCTGCTGGCCAACACCGAATTCAGCCACACCCCGGCCAAGCCCGAGGGGATGAGCCAGGCCTTTTACGATAAGGCCTACGTTGCCACCAACTCCTCTAACCTGGCAGGGGGCGTTACCCTGACCAAGGCCATTGATCTGTTTATGGACGACAGCGACCTGATGAACCTGCAGGTTCTGGGTCACCGCCGCTGGCAGCTGAACCCCCTGATGGGTACGGTGGGCTTTGGCTACGTTTACGACGACCCCGCCGACAATACCGAGGCGGAAAGCGACTATGAAAACCCCCTTTTCAATTATCGCCATTATGCAACGGAATACGTGATGGATTTTTCCGCCGAGGCCTTTGACTACGATTTTATCGGTTGGCCCGCCAGCGGGAACTTCCCCAATGAATTATTCAATACCACCTCTGCCTGGAGTGTGAGCCTGAACCCCGAAAAATACCGGACTCCGGTCAAGGAAGAGGTGACCGTGACCCTGACTGCCCCCGACGGCACCGCGCATACCTTCGCCGGCACCGAACCCTATTCCGTGGAGGATGCCAAATACTTCAACGTGGACAACAACGGCTACGGAGTAGGCAGCTGCATCATCTTCCGTCCCGAACAGCAAGCGCTGTATGAAGGCACCTATCGAGTGGAGATCACCGGTCTGAAGGACAAGGACGGAGAAGCGGTGACCCTTTGCTACGAGGTGGACTTTTTCGACGCCGCCGATTATACCACCGGCACCGACCACGTCTGCACCATTAAGCGGTTCGCCGATATCAAGCATACCGCCTGGTACCACGATGCGGTGCGCTATGCAGTGGATAACGGGCTGATGAACGGCACCGGCACCACCAAGTTTGAGCCCTACGCCAACCTGACCCGTGCCATGATCGTGCAGGTGCTGTATAACCGGGAGGGCAAGCCCGCCGCCGAAGAAGGCCCCTTTACCGACGTGAAGAACACAAAGTGGTATGCGGACGCTATTGCCTGGTCTGCGGAAAACGAGATCGTCAAGGGCTTTGAGGACAACACCTTCCGCCCGGAGGCGCCCATTACCCGCCAGCAGATGGCCACCATTCTGTACCGCTACGCCGAATATAAGGGCTACGATATCACCCCCCGGGGCGACCTGACCAAGTTCCCGGACGGCGATAAGACCGCCGATTGGGCCAAGGATGCCGTGGAATGGGCATTGGCCGTTGGCCTGATGCAGGGCGACGATAAGGGCTATTTTGATCCCGAAGGCACCGCCACCCGCGCCCAGGTGGCCACCGTATTAATGAACTATTGCGAAAAGATCGCAAAATAATGAAAAAGGATGTACCGACTATGAAACGTTTTATCTGCGCCGTTCTGATCCTTGTGATGCTGATCCCCACCGCCTTTGCGGCGGAGCCCGCCAATGCCGTTGATCTGAAGATCACCGCCAGCGGAGTACCCCAGTTGGGCGAAGAGCTGGTCTTCACCGTTAAATCGGTGAATGCCCCCGACTGCTCCTCCTTCCGCATCTTTATCACCTATGACGGAGATATGCTGGAATGCACCGGCGTCAAAAAACTGGATGCCGAAGGCATGATGGCCTTTAATACCGATGAGCCCTATGAGGGAATGCCCAAGGTAGGCGTGGCAGCGGCTGACGCTCAGCTTTGCTTCCGGGGAAACACCGACCTCTATTCCGTCTCCTTTAAGGTTCTGGCTCTGCCCACCGACGATGCCCCCATGATAAACGTGGCTTACACGGAGTTTTTTGACACCGCCGAACACGCACAGCCCATTGCTCCGGGCAACATTCAGATCGACTCCTTTGTAAAGGTCCCCGCCCTGGTCGGCAAGACCAAGGCCGAGGCCGAGGCCGCCCTGGCGGAAAAGGGGCTGACCCTGACCGCCAACGTGAAGCCCTTTGAACTGGGTCAACAACCCGGCCGGGTACTGACCCAGGAGATCGCCACCGATACCCTGGTCGCCGCCGGTACCGCCGTTGCCGTCACCGTAAGCGGTCAGCCGGAATTCGTTCAGATCCCCGATCTGGCCGGTAAGACCAAGGCTGAGGCCGAGACGTTGCTGGCCGGGCTGAAGTTAAAGGTAGACTACGTTCCCGATGAACCCTATCAGCTGGATGCCGTTCCCGGTACCGTGCTTTATCAGAGTTTGACTGCCGGTGTGAGCGCCGCCCAGGGCTCCACCGTGACCCTGACCCTGCGGGGCCAGCCCCAAGAAGTGCCCGTTCCCAATCTGCTGGGCAAGACCAAGGCCGAGGCCGAAGCGCTCCTGGCAAGTAACCTGTTCAAGGGCACCTTCCAGACCGGCAACTATGATGCAAATTATGCCGAAAACGCCGTGATCGCCCAAAGTAAGACCGGCAACCTGCTGCAGGGCTCCACCGTGACCGTGACTATGAACGGCCCCAAGCCCGCACCCCAACCGATCGTAAACCCCTTTAAGGACGTAAAATCCACCCAGTATTATTACGAGGCCGTGCTGTGGGCGGTGGAAAAGAACATCACCACCGGTGTCAGCGAGACCAAGTTTGCCCCCAACGATGCCTGCACCCGGGGTCAGATCGTAACCTTCCTGTGGAGAGCCGCCGGCTGTCCCGAGCCCACCGGCTCCACCAATCCCTTTACCGACGTAAAGGCCAAGGATTATTACTATAAGGCTGTTCTTTGGGCGGTGGAAAACGAGATCACCACCGGTATGAGCGCCACCAAGTTTGCACCCAATGCCAAGTGTACCCGTGAGCAGATCGTGACCTTCCTGTGGAGAGCCGCCAACAAGCCCGCTCCCACCAGCACCGTAAACCCCTTTACTGACGTAAAGGCCGGCGCTTATTACTATGAAGCCGTGCTGTGGGCGGTGGAAAAGAACATCACCACCGGGATGACCAAGACCACCTTTGGCCCCAAGAGCGAATGTACCCGGGGTCAGATCGTGACCTTCCTGTACCGTGCCGAACAGTAAAAGCCTATAAGAAATTCCCCTATCGCAAACTGCGATAGGGGAATTTTCTTGTTTATCGATACTTCAAAAACAGGCAGGTGCCCTCCTCCATCTCTTGGGTGATGGTGGTCACCCCATTGAATTGCTCGCCGGTAAAGAGGTTATAGCAGTCGGTGGGTTCCTTGAACCGAACCTCCACCTGCTGGGTCTTTTCCGAAAGCAGATAAAGGAACCGATTATCCCCGTTGACCACACAATAGGGGGAGCCGTAAAAGTGGACCCCTGCCGCCTGAAGAATATCCCGGGCCCGCTCCACCGTCAGGGAGATGGGATGGGCATTCATAATATGGGTGCGCCCATCCTCCGCCAGCCGCTTAGCGGATTTGAAGTTGCCGTCGGAATATTGGGTAAGGGGGGTGATCCCCGGCTCCTGCTTCACGTACAGCACGGGATAGCAGGATGCCGCATATTCCTCGATCCCCCCATAGGGGTATTCCCCAAGGGTAAAGCCGGTGAGCTTTTTGCCGGTTTCAAGGCCAAAGCTCCCCGTTTTGGGATCGATGATCCCCGCCGCATAATTCCATAGGATATGGCAATCGGGGCGGGTCTTTTTCAAGATCTCCTGCAGTTCTTCGGCATCCTCGCAAAAGGCGTTCAAAAAGACGATGACCTTATAGCGGGTAAGCTCCAGTTCCGGCAGATCGGCGGTGCGGTAAAAGTCCACGGGGACACCGCATTCCTTTAAGACCGAGCCGGTATGATGGATGGTGGCACGGTGCAGTTCAAAATTGGGGCGCATCCGGTGCATCGCATTTTCGTTGATGACCAACAACACCTCGGCCACCCGATCCTGCCCCTCGGCCTCTTGATAAAGCTGCTTGGAGGTATCGTTCAGAAGGCGAACCTCCTCCCGGATCTCCTCGCTATCCAGCCAGCCGCCGCCCAGATCCATCCACCAATAGCCCTGGTGGAAGATCACGTTTTCGGTAAATTCCCGCCAATAGGCGGCCCGGGTCTGTTCAAAATTCTTGGCCGGGTAATCCTTAGGCCCCCGCCAGGTGCAAAGGTGGGTGCGGTTATCGATCTCATCCACCCACAGCTTTTTGCGGTTCACCGAATTGGGCACCGCCTGACCAAAGCCGGGATCGGTGGGCCCCACCCGGTTGTACCCCTTGGGGCCTGCAATAAAGTCAATATACGGGGAAGAAAGCAGGCGGTCAAAACCGGTATGCTGCATATTGGCGCAGTTTTCCGGCTCGGTGATATAGCCGTGGAAGACCCCCACCACCTTTTGAGGAACTTTATCCTTGGCGACCTTACAAAAGGTCTCCAGGGCATCCATATTCCCATCCCGGGTAAATTCGGAATGGATCACGCATTGTTCATCCTCTTCGGTATGGAAAAAGAGGGTATCCAGAGTGGGCGTTCCCACGTGATAGCGATGGGAGATCCCATCCTTTTCGATATAAAACCGCCGATCGATGGCAGGGAGATCCTCGTAATGCTTGCCCCGCTTTTCGGCATATTCTAAAAAGGCCTTGGTGGCGCTGATGCCGTAGTCCCCCTTATGGCGGGGGTTACTGTCCCAGGTCCCCCATTGGGTGGTCTCGCCGGCGGTGCCGTAGGCCAGATGGTAGCCGATGATCCGATCCCCCCAGGGGGAGCTTTCCACGTGGTCGATGAACCGACGCAAGGCCTCGGAGGCATCGGCGATCCATTGCTTTGAGAAAAAGCTCTGCTGTGCCAGCAGGTCGGTGGGCTTGGGCGGATGGGAGCCGTGGACTTCGGTGCCGATCATGGCCTTGATCTCCTCCAGCTTGCGGGGACCCTCCGCATAGACGAATACGTCCTCGGGATGGGCTTCGCACCAGCCCTCCGGGATATTCAGTTTCACCCGGGGAAGATATAAAATATCGGGCGCATGGGAAAAGAGCATTTCCAGATAACGGTCGGTGAGGGTATAATCATACTGCCCGGGCCCTACCCAACCCACGGGAAGAATGCAGGAATGCACCAAAATGCCCTTATCATACATGGCCTTATGCCGTTCCGCATGGCGAAGGTGCACCTCCACCTCCGGCTTTTCCATCTCGTAGCCCAGCCGGGACCAAAAGATGGGGTTGCGACGCAAAAATTCAATGCGTTCTTTGACATCCTTGAAGTTCATGATCATCACTCCTCCGTTTATGCTTTGATTATACTACGATGTCCACGTGTTTTCAATAGAAAGCGTGGCATTTTCACGGTTCATAACGCCATTCTAAAGGAACCAACAGATGTTCGATTGATGAAGGTATAAAAATATTTTAAAATAATACTTTCTATATTAATATGTAGGAAGTTTGACATTCCCCTTTGAATATGCTATATTAATATATCATCAATATGGAGGTGAGGGCGATCCAATCAATTGTATACGGAACCGAAGGCTTCCCCTGGGAGCTTTTGTTGCGGTTGGTCTTCGCCACCTTCTGCGGCTGTTTGATCGGACGGGAGCGGAGCCTTGGCGGGCAGGATGCGGGAGTCCGCACCCATGCGATCCTGGCTCTGGCAACCGCCGCCTTTATGATCACCTCTATCCACGGTTTTTGGGATTACACCGACAAGGGTGCCGCCGGGCTGGGGGGCTACGATCCTTCTATGATCGCCCACCAGGTGGTCAACGGCGTGGCCTTTATGGGCGCCGGGCTGATCTTTAAAAGCAAGCATAACGGAGTGAGCGGTATGGCTACCGCCGCCGGGATCTGGCTGACTGCCGCCATCGGGCTGGCCTGCGGAGGCGGGCTTTATGCCACCGCCCTTTTCTGCACGGTGCTGACGGTGGCGATGCAGCATTATTTAGACCTGCGGGTGCCCTTCACCTTTCAAAAGATCGAGATCGTGATGGAAAATTCTCCCGCCGCCTGGCGCCTTTTGGAACGAAAGCGCCGCAAGTGGAAGGCCGAGATCGTCCACAGCAGCTACCAACGGCAGGACGAGGAGCTGATCCGCCTGCAGGTGATGCTGAAGCTGCAAAACCCCATCCCCTTTGAAGAAAGCCTGTATCTTTTTAACAACCATCCTGAAATCAAAAAGATTTCCACTTAAGGAGCATCGATATGTCAGAAATCATCCATTTTATCAAAGAGACCCCCTTTTTCGTCTATGCCCTGCGGATCCTGATGGCCACCGTTTGCGGTGCGCTCATCGGCTGGGAACGGACTAAGCGCTCCAAGGAGGCGGGCATCCGCACCCACTGTATCATCGCCTGTGCCTCGGCCTTAATTATGGTGGTCTCCAAATACGCCTTTGCGGATGCGGAGCTGGTGGTGGGCAGCCGTGCGGTGGATCCCTCCCGGATCGCCGCCCAGGTGGTCAGCGGCATCTCCTTTTTGGGAGCGGGCGTGATCTTTAAAAACGGCAACACCGTGAAGGGCTTGACCACAGCCGCAGGCATCTGGGCCACGGCGGCGGTGGGGTTGGCCAGCGGCGGCGGATTATACGCCATCGCCCTTTGCGTAACGGTTTTGATCCTGTTGGTACAGCTCTTGATGCACCGGTTCAGCGTGGGTGCCGATGCCTTTTATATCGGTGAGATCAAGATCACCACCCAGGACACCCCCGAGATCCGGGAGGCTCTGCGCCAAAAGCAAAAGGAACTGCATATTGAGATCCTGAACTCCCGTATTACCACCTGCGACGATAACACCCTGAACCTGGTACTGAACGTACGAATGAAGGCCGCCATCCCCTTTGAAGCGGTGGTGAAATTTATGGATGAACATCCGGAAATCAAATCCTTGAGTGTGTAACGATGAATTATATTATTTTTGATATGGAGTGGAACCAGCCCTTTTCCAAGGAATCAGCCATCCAATCCCCCATCTATCTTTCCGGCGAGATCATCCAGATCGGCGCCATCAAAATGGATAGTACCGGGCGGGCGGTGGATTGCCTGGATCTGATGATCGCTCCCACCTTTTATAAAAAACTTCATTACCGCATTAAAAAAATGACCGGTATTGACCAGGCTGCCCTGAAGGGGCAGCCCAAGTTCAAAGAGGCCATCGAACAATTCCGTGAATGGTGCGGGGAGGATTGCATTCTCTTTTCCTGGGGATACGACGATATCCACATGATGCGGGACAACCTTTTGATGCACGATCTGGAAGAAGATTGGCTGCCGCCCTGCCTGAATCTGCAGGGCATCTATAACCGGCAGGTAAGCCACGAAAACCGCCAATTTTCCCTGGAATCCGCCATGGAAACCTTGGGATTGGAGGCCGGGCTCCACGCCCACAATGCCTTTAACGATGCCATCTATACCGCAAGGGTGGCACGCTGTTTGAACTTAAAAGAGGGTGTCCGCAATTATGAAGAACTCAACGGCGTTTTATATCACAGTATGCACAGCCAGAAAACCTTCTTCCCTCACTTTCGTAATAAGCAAATGGCGTTGGAAGATCCTGCTTTAAAAAAAGTACCCTGCCCCATCTGCGGAAAGATCCTGAAAGTAAGATCCTTCACCCAAGACGACGAAAAAAACTATTCTGCCGAAATTTCTACCCACCACGCAATTTTATCCGTGAAATTAAAATTGATGCAAACCCGGCATAAAGCCTTTTATATCAAGCGCACCGTGCGCTTTCTGTGAGGTAAATTATGAAAAAGCAGATTTTCTCCGGCTATTTTCCACAATACGGACACGTGCAGGGGATCGCCACCGACGGTACTTATTTTTATCTTTCCATGACCACCGCCTTGATCAAAATCGATCAAGAGGGCAACCTTTTGGGCTCTGTGGTGGGTCTTTTGGGGCATTTAGGCTGTATTGCCTATCACGATGGCAAAGTCTACGGCTCCCTGGAATACAAAAACGACAGTATCGGCCTCGGCATTCTACAAAAATTGGGTAAAAAGCTGACCCTGCCCGATACCTTTTATGCAGTTTCATTTGACGTAGATAAGATCACCCGCATGGATATGGATGCTGAAACCTGCGATGTGATGCGGGCGGTGGCTTTGCCCCAGGTAGCCGCCGATTATGCTGCCCCCGGTCATTGGCGGGGGTGTAGCGGCATCGACGGCTTGACCCTTTGTGATTATCCCAACGGTGAGCCGGCCATCTTCGTGGCCTACGGAATCTACGGAGATATCCGACGAGCAGATAACGATTATCAGATCCTTTTGCGGCTGCCTTTGGCAGAATACTTGGAAAAAGCGGCGCCCCTAACCCAGAATTTTGCCGTTACGCCTGCCACCATAACCGCCAAGGACCGTTATTTCGTTTATACCGGCAATACCCGTTTTGGCATTCAGAACCTGGAATATGACCCCCATACCAATACTATGATGGCGGCAGTCTATGCCGGCCAAAAGCCGGAATTCCCCAACTACGAGTTGTTTTGGTTTGATCTTTCCAAGCCGCCCGTTGAAGATGCCGGCCGGCAATTCATAAGCCTGGCTCATCGGGGCGAAAAAGATGAAAAGACCGGCATTTGGGGCTCTCACTTCCCCTATGGCTCCACCGGCATCATTGCCCGGGGAGACGGCACCTACTATTTTTCTCGGAACGGGAATGACCCGGAAAGAGGGCAATACACTACCATTGCCCTTTATCGGGAACAGGATGAAGAATTTATTGAGGCTTAAATGAAAACATTAACGAAACCAAAGGGGCTGAAAGCCCATTACCATTGGATCATCGCCGGGGTTCTCTTGTTTATGCTCTTTACCCACGGCGGTGCCTCCAATAATCTAAACAGTCTGCACTTGGTGCCGGTTTCAGAGCATCTGGGCATCACCCGAGCAGAGTTTTCGCTGGCCATCAGTTGCCGCACTTTGCTCTCGGTGGTCTCCACCTTCGTATCGGGCTTTATTATTCATCGGTTCGGTACCCGGATCTCTGTTGGTATCGGGTTGATCGCCTCGGCGGCCGGTTATCTGATGCTGGCAGGCCTGGAAAGTGTTTGGATGTTGGCGCTGGGCGGCGCTTTGATAGGTGCGGCCAACGGCTTTTGCTCCACCGCCGCAGCGGCGCAGATCGTTCGGATCTGGTTCCATCGATACGAAGGCACCGTTTTGGGGCTGGTGACCGCCGCCACCGGCATCGGAGGCAGCGTGATGTGCCTGATCCAGACCGCCGCCATGGAAAAAACCTCCTTCCGGGGCTCCTTTACAGTCTGTGCGGTAGCCATTATGCTGGCGGCGGCACTGATGCTGTTGCTGATGCGGAATAATCCCCGGAATATGGGGCTGATGCCCTTGGGTCACGGCGAAAACAAGTTGGGGAACCCGGCGGATAACGACGACCACTTCCCGGGGCTCCCCATGGAACGGCTTTGCCGCCGACCGGCTTTTTACTTAATCATCCTCTGTACGTTGCTAACTGCGTTCAGTATGTATATGGCTTTTTCGGTGATCCGCCCCTATCTGATCGATTGCGGTTTTTCTGCTGTCAAAGCCAGCGGCCTGCAAAGTGCCATGCTCTTGATGCTCACCGCCTCCAAATTTTTGGTGGGACTATTGAGCGATAAACTGGGCCCCCGACGGATCAACCTGCTCTGCACCACCTTTGCGGTGATGGGTCTGGCCTTACTGGCATCCACCAAATCCTTTCCCACAGCGGTGGTGGCGGTGGTACTTTATACCGCCGCTCTACCCTTGGTGACCATTACGGCACCTCTGGTGGCCGCTTCCCTCTTCGGCACCCGGGCCCATGGCCAATATGCGGGCATTCTGATCGCCATGTGCACCGTCGGCAACCTTTTGGCCGATTATATCACCAACCTGCTCCACGGCTTCTTCGGCTCTTATCGCCCTTCCTTTTGGATTGCAGCCGGGATCTCTCTGCTTTCGATCCTGTTGTTCCTGATTCTTTACCACTTGGCCGACAAAGACAAAAAACGCTTCTGCGAATAAATGAACGCCCGGATGCTGATGCACCCGGGCGTTCTTTTGTCAAGTGAAAATACGTTTTGTAAAATTTTCAACAGAATTTACTAACAGTTGTTGAAAACTTTATTTTTTCCTCTTATGAAGGACAAAGGTTGCTCCCAAAAAGACCACTACGGCGGCAGCCAAACCGATCAACAGATAGAGCCAACCGTTAAACACCGGCTTATAGGGTTGCCCCTGGCGGGCCATTTCCACCAGGCGGTCCGCCTCGGTAGCAAAGAGGCTGAAGGCTTTAGCATACTCCTTTTCCTCCAGGATGGCGGTGATCTGCTGCCGCAGATATTCTTCGCCGTTGGCGTTCACCGCCTTGGCGCCAAAGCCCTTGGCATAAATATGACAACTGCCGCTGATCAACAGCATCACGCCGTTTTTCCGCAGGCCCTGGCCGTAGCCGTTGCGCTTATAATACTGCTTGGCGAATTCCTCCGGCTCGTAATCCTGTAGATGATTCACCGTCACGATCACCAGATCCACCCCCTGGCGGGCGCTGATCTCGTTCAGCTGTTCCAGCAGGATGGTCTCCTCCGTGGCGGAGAGCAGGTCGGCGGTATCCACCAGCCGAGCGGGCTCCTCCGGTGCCGATTGGGCGGCGGCACCCACCGGGAAGCAAAGGCAGAGTATGACCGCCGTGATCCACAGAATGATTTTTTTCATTGGATTGCCTCCCTTCCTGTTTTATTCTATTTTACACCAACCCGGAACATAATGCAACCGGAAATTTTATCTTTCCAGATTGGCGATGACCATATCCTGCCACTCCCGGGAGAGGGTCACGAACCGAGCGTTCCAGCCGCTGATCCGTACCGCCAGGGCGGGATAATCCTCCGGATGCTCCTGGGCCGCCCGCAAAACGGCGGTATCCGCCACGTCGATCTGCATAAAATAACCGCCCAGGGTCACAAAGCCCCGGATCAGCCCCATCAAGGCGGTCAGCCCGGTCTCCCCCTTCACGTCCGAGGGAAAGAGCCGCAGATCCAAAGCCACACCGGTGGTCTGCAGGGAAAGATCCGCCTTACAATGGGAGCGGATCATAGCCGTTGCCCCCTTTACCGCCGTGCCGGGGGTGGGCGAAAGGTTCCCCGCCAGGATCTCCCCTTGTCGGCGCCCGTGGGGGGCGGCTTTCCGCTGGGGGATCCATTCGATCTGCCGCCCGAAGGTGCTGGCACCGGGGGGGAACTGAATGGGGCATTTTTCCAATCGATTGCAGGATTCAGCAAAATCCGCCATCAGCCGGTTCATCAGCCCATCCACCTCATCGTTATCGTTGCCGTAATATTCATAATGGGAGCGGGCCCGCAGGCGCAGAGCCTCGTAGCCCTGCCAATCGGCCTTCAAAGCCTCCATCAGTTCCCGGAAGGAGAGTAATTTTTCCTCAAAAACCAGCTTTTTGATGGCGTAAAGCCCATTGACCCCGTCGGCGGCACCGCCGATATGAGGGGATGCGATCTGATAAAAGGCACCGCCCTCCAGATAAGAGCGCCCTCGCTCAAAGCAACCTTCCTCCAGGATCGAAATCGCCGTGCATGGGCGTTGCTCCCGCCATTGCCAACCTTTTTCGGTCTTTTTCAAAAACCGCTGGACCCGACGGTCGTAAATTGCCTGCACCTGGGCAGCAATATCCTTGCGGTACTGTTCATAGAGTTCTTCAAAGCTTTCAAACTCTGCCTCATAATCCTGCAGAGTGTTATGCTGCAGCACCGCCAGAGCATCAAAGGGAATATAACCGAAATGGGTCTTTCCGGGGATCTGCACCTCCCAGCAGCCGTCGTTGGCAAAGTTGCGGGCTTCCTTCAGGGGATAGCCGAACTTCAAAAGGGCATCCAGCACCAGTTCTTCATTATACACCGCCAAAATGCCGTTGCCGTAGCGCATCACCTCTGCCGCCCGGCGCAACAGCGCCTCCGGGGTATTGCGGTTGATCCGCAGAGTGGTGGGGAAATCGCTGATCCCCAGTTCTTCAATGATATCCAGCACCAGATAAGTCACCCGATTGGTGACCTCCTTGCCTTCCTCATCAATGCCCGCCAGTACCAAATTCTGATAATGCTGGGCATCCCCGCTTTCGTAATTGCCGCCGGCCACCCATTCACAGCCCTTGATGAAGAAATGAGCCAAAATCTCCCGGGCTTCCTCCAGAGTCAGACGTCCTTCCGCCAGGTCTTTTTCCAGGTAATCACCCAACAGAACGTCGATCCGCCCGATACCCGGCCAGTTCCCCAACAACCGTAGATAAGCAAAGGTGAACCAAAGACTCTGCACCGCCTCCCGGAAGGTACGGGGCGGCTCCATGGGTACCCGCTCCAAAATACGGGCGTTTTCCTCCAGCCCGGCGGCACGCAAAGCCTTGCGGTACCGCTCTGCCCAGACCTCCAACTGATCGATGGTATGAAGACAGCTTTGCAGAAACCGCTTTTTCCGGGGTTCGGTATGTAATTGATAAAAATGCTCCGCCTCTGCCCGGATGCCCCGGAACCCGACCCTTAAGACCTTGCCGAAATCCACCGTCAGATGGCTGATGCTCCGGCAAAGGGGCTTTCCCTCCAGCAGGGCGGGCACCATATGATCAATGGCCGCCCCCAGGGTGGCGGCACCGCTGATCCGCTCGCCGGGGCAGATGCGCAGGGGGCCTTCCGCCACGATCTGCGCCACGGCGGCATCGTATTGGTCCAGGGGATCTGCCTCCGCCAGGGCGGGGTTCAGCTCTACCCCCGATACCAGACGGGTATCCAGACCGTATTTGTGATCGTATAACGATTCATAGGCAAACTGCCGGGTCTTTTCACAAAGGCGCACCGGCCGTTTTTCGCCGAAAGAGGTATAAAACTCCATTTCATCACTTCCTTTTCTTCATTATACCATCTTTTACATAAAAGAAAATTGACAAAACTCCAAAAATGCCGTATAATCCTCTAAAAAACTTGTATCATTCTCGAAAAGGAGCGCATATGATCCAATTAAAGCTACACCAACGGCGGGAGATTCTTTTTCAAGGGTCGGAGGGGATCACCCATATCAAGACCCTGCCCTATTTTTCTTTGGTACAGGCGGTCAGCGGCCGTTACGAGCTGGGGCTGAACGGCGCCGCCGCCCAAAGCACCCGCCTTTTTCTGGCGCCGCCCCAGGCTCTGCAGACCATCACCCACCGTATGGATCCCAAAACGGGGACCATGGCCGCTCGCTGGGTCTTTTTCGACCTGGAGATCGACGACCAAAGCGCCGAACTGCGCTATGACTTCCACCCCTTTCCGGCGGTGGAAGCCCTGATGGAAGAATTCTTCCGGGCGGAGGACGAATGCGACCAAATGAGCATCGGCTACCGGATCGTCAAGGAACTTTTGCACACCGCCACCCCCCGGGACGGGCGGGAGCAGGAGCTCATGCCGGTGATCGACCATCTGAAGACTCATTACACCCGCCCCGTTACGGTGGCGGAACTGGCCGGGATCGTTCATTGGTCCGAATCCAAGCTATACGCCCGGTTCAGCGAGACCTTCGGCCGCTCCCCCATCGCCTGGCTCAACGATTATCGCCTTTCCATGGCTACCAAACTGCTGAAAAGTACCACCGAGCCCATCGAATCCGTTGCCCGGGCGGTGGGGATCGAGGATCCCCGCTACTTTTCCAAGCGGTTCCGCCAACGGTATCAATGTACTCCCGGCCAATACCGCAAAAATACCCTGTTGTAAGTTTTTGGAGTTCCAAGAACCTTTTTTCAAAAAGG
>JAZQAR010000185.1:0-2862 GCA_045545315.1 Eubacteriales bacterium
TCCTAAGACCGCTTGGCCTCCGACTTGATCACCTTACAGATGAAAATGATCTCCTCTTTGGAGAAATGCTTTTACAATGACCTGCCGGAGAGCAAGCCGGAAAAGACCTTTTTTCGGATGTTCCGCAACGAGCGGCTTTCCTTTCAGGTTTTATACCGGGCAGAGCATTTGGACCGGAACCTAATCCGCTGGGCCACGGTGCGGGTCGGCGGGGCTTTGGCGCCCTTTTCCAAGGTACGGTTGGTCTCCAACGTATTGAATATGTACCCTTCCTACAATATTCCGGCGGAGGGTGAATTCATCAAGCTTGAGCCGGGCGCTTACCCGGATCTCCTGCGCCCCCTGATCTACCCCAACGGCGTATCGCTCCCCCATCAGCAGACCCACGCACTCTGGATCGATATTGAACTGCCGGAGAATTTTGAAGCCGGAGAATACGATATTTCCCTTTCCATCTCCCATCCCAAGACCGACGAGTTATTGGGTGAGGTCAAAGGTACCGTGCAGGTGCTGGCGGTGGAATTACCCAAGCAGGAGCTGATCCACACCGAATGGTTCTATACCGATTGCATTGCCAACCATTACCACACCCGGGCTTTTTCCGAAAAGCACTGGAAGCTGATCGAAAGCTACCTGCGCACGGCGGTGCGCAACGGCATCAATATGATCCTGACCCCCGTTTTCACCCCCGAGTTGGACACCTACGTGGGGGGCGAGCGGCTGACTACCCAGTTGGTGGACATCGAGTTAGTGGATAAAAACACCTACAAATTCGGTTTTGAAAAGTTGCACCGCTGGATCGATCTTTGCCTGAAATGCGGAGTAGAGTATTTTGAGATCCCCCACTTCTTTACCCAATGGGGTGCCAAGGCCGCACCCAAGATCGTCGTGAAGGTCAACGGCCGGAACAAAAAATATTTCGGTTGGCATACCGATTCTATGGGCGAGGAATACGCCGACTTTTTAGCCCAGTTTATCCCCGCAATGCTGGCCGAGTTCAAAAAGCGCGGGCTGGACAAAAAGTGCTTTTTCCACGTATCCGATGAGCCCCACATCGAGCAGATCGATCAATACAAAAACTGCCTGGGTCGGATCGCCCCCTATTTAGAGGGCTACCCCATCATCGACGCCCTTTCCGACCTGGAATTCTACCGGCAAGGCGTTTTGAAAAAGCCCGTTCCCAACACCCGCAACGCCCTGGACTTTTATAAGGCTGGGGTACCCGGTCTTTGGGCCTATTATTGCGGTGGCGGCAAGGACGGGGTTTCGGACCGTTCCATCGCCATGCCTCTGCACCGCACCCGGATGCTGGGCGTTCAGTTATACCTTTACCACATCGAAGGGTTCCTGCATTGGGGCTATAATTTCTATAATTCCTGCCACTCCCGGGCGGTTTTAGATCCCTTCGGTTCCCCCGACGGTGGATTTTTCACTCCCGCCGGAGATTGCTTCTTAGTATATCCCGGCACCGACGGCCAGGCCTGGGAATCCATGCGGCTGAACGCCCTGCGGGAGGCGGTGGACGATATGCGGGCGCTGAAGCTTTATGAGGAAAAATTCGGCCGTGAGGCTGCCGAAAAGCTGATCTTAGAAGAGACCGACGGCACCCTGGACTTTAAGCATTATCCCACCGCTCCGGATTATCTGACCAATCTGAGAGAAAAAATCGCAAAGGCTTTTGCGTAAAACAAAAGACCCCTGATGGGGTCTTTTTTATTTGTATTTTTTGCGGTATTCCATGGGGGAACAGCCCTCGTGGCTGCGAAAAATGTTGGAAAAATAATTGGCGTCGTTAAAGCCCACGGAAAAGGCGATCTCGCTGACCTGCAAGCCCGAATAACGAAGCAGGCGGCGGGCGTGCTCCAGCCGGGTCTCGGTCAGGTATTCCCGGAAGGTCTTTCCCGTTTCTTTTTTGAAGGTATGGCTGAAATGGGAGCGGCTGCAATGGAATTTTTCGCAAAGCTTCTCGGTGGTGAGGTCGGAGGCGTAGCGCTGTTTGACGTAGCGGATGACCCGGAGGGCAAGGGATTCTTCCTTTTGCGACTTATGCTCTTTTCGGTAGGCCAGTTCCAGCATACTGCAAAGGGGATACAGCAACGTATCGATCCGTTCCTTTTCGGGAATTTCTCGCAACGTTCCATAGATTTTTTGCAAGACCTTTTCCGAGCAATCCAATTCCTCGGCTGCGGCATGGATCCGTTTCCTTCCTTCTTCACAGCCATAGCCGCTCACCGAGATGAAGCCCATCGTTTCCTCTCCGTTGAAAAGCGGATAAACATATTCAAAAACCCCCGCATAGCACAGCCCGCAAAAGGGATCCTGACCGCAACGTTCCAAAACCTTTTTCTGCTGCTTGCGGCAAAGGCGGTTTCCGCCGGAAACGGTTTTAATATAGCTACAATAGGAATTATCGTGAATATTAAACTGCATCAAAGAACTGAAGGCAATCAGCGATTCCTCCCGCAGAGGATGCAGTGTCACCGAAAGGCCACATTCAGTGATTAAATATAATATGTAATTTTCAATTTGTTTGATCACATTCATAATTTGCCCATTTTTATAGTATTTAAGCCCGCATTTACTATGTTTTTCTGTAATTTTGTATTACAATGGTAACATAAGAACCCGAAAAAAGCAAGGAGAAATCAAAATGGCTTTACAAAAAATAGCGCATACTGCCGATTTTTGCGTGGTCGGCGGCGGTCTGGCCGGGATGTGTGCCGCCATTGCGGCCGCCCGGGGCGGCTCCAAAGTGGTGCTGATCCAGGATCGGCCGGTGTTGGGAGGGAACGCCTCCTCGGAGATCCGGATGGGGGTCTGCGGTGCTAAAGGGTCCAACACCCGGGAAACCCGGCTGATCGA
>JAZQAR010000186.1:0-3078 GCA_045545315.1 Eubacteriales bacterium
GGGCGGGAGTGAAAACGGCTCTAAGCAGACCTCCGATTCCTGGGGAAACTTCGGGGGCGGCGGAATGGGCGGCGGAATGGGCAAGCCCGGGGGCGGCCCCGGCTATCGCACCACCGCCACCACCACTGAAACCGCCACCGACGATAGCAGTACCAGTATCAAGGGCTTGAAATCGGCAGGCAATATGCTGATCAACGGCGGAGCTTTTAAGATCGATTCCGCCGATGATGGGGTTCATTCCAACGGCTCCGTCACCGTCAAAGGCGGCACCTTTACGATCGCCTCCGGGGACGATGGCTTCCATGCGGATGAGACCCTCGCCATCAACGGCGGTACCCTGGAGATCACCGAAAGCTACGAGGGGCTGGAGGGGCTGGATATCAAGGTCAGCGACGGTGATATCAAGCTGAAGGCCACCGACGACGGGCTGAACGCCGCCGGCGGAAACGATGCCAGTGGAACCGGTGGAAGAGGCGGGGATACCTTTGGTCCAGGTGGTAAGGGTGGCGGATTCGGCGGCGGAATGACTTCCTCCTCCAACGGCAGTATTTTGATCTCCGGCGGCACCCTTTACGTCAATGCCTCCGGCGACGGCCTGGATGCCAACGGCACCCTGGAGATCACCGGCGGTCATACCACCGTGGTGGGACCCACCCGGGGGGATACCGCTACCCTGGATTACGATCAATCTGCCACCATCTCCGGCGGTACCTTTATCGGTACCGGTGCCTCTGGTATGGCCCAGACCTTCAGTAACTGTCAGCAGGGCGTCGTCGCCGTCAGCGTGGGCAGCCAATCTGCCGGAACTGTCATTGTTCTCAAGGATCCTTCCGGAAAGGAACTCATTAACTATACACCGGAACTCGATTACCAGGTGGTGATCCTCAGCACACCCGGTATGACCTCCGGCACCACCTATACCATTACCGTCGGTACCCAATCCGGCGAATTCCAGGCAAATTAAAAGAAGTCATCCTCATTTCTTGAGGATGACTTCTCCTTTATCTAACCGTTCAATTAAATCCTTCACCGCATATTCCGTGCCGGGCTTGACGATCAGGTCGGCAACGGCCTTTAATTCCGGCACCGCGTTTCCTACGGCCACGCCGATATCCGCATGCATCAGCAGGGGAATGTCGTTTTCGTAATCTCCGATCCCAATGGCGGTGTGAATATTGCCAAGCGATTGCTTGATATAATCCAATGCCGTACCTTTGGTTCCGTTTAAACTGTTTACTTCAACCCCCTTCGGCCAGGATTTTGCGATCCAATGGTTTTGAAGTTTTTTTGAATGGCAAAGAAACTGTTTGCAGTTTTCAGCATTTTCCGGCTCCGGAAAATAGAATAGATATTTATAAGAATAGAGTTTTTTGATTTCCGGAGTAAGAAGATCCAATTGGTGATACTCAAATGTTTGGGTTTCCCCTTCAAGGTCCGGGTGGTAAAGGTGCAGGCGGCCAATTTGATTTTTTAAATAAGGAGCAGTTTCTTCCAGAATCTCGCCGACTGTCAGCGTGGGAAGTGCTTTGTGTAAAACAATACGTTTCACGGGATCGTAAACAATACTTCCGTTGCACAGGCAGACCGGGGCGTTGGCAATATTTTCAAATGTTTCTTGATGAATATGATCCGCCATCCGGCCAGTTGCAAAGGCGAATTTTCCGCCGTTTGCGGTAAAATATTGCACCGCTTCCTTGTTTACTGCAAATGTATCTCCTTTGCAGTTCAGGGTGCCGTCAATATCACTACAGATTAAAATTCCGTCAAATTTTCCCATAAAAACACCCCCTGATGGTAAGTATACCATTTGGGGGTGTTTTTTTGCAATCATTTTTTGGGGATGATGGGATAAAGTTGAATGGTGTTGCCGCCGTCCAGCACCAATTCGGCGCCGGTGGTGTTGCGGGCGTGGGCGGCGAAGTACCAAACCGCATCCGCAATATCCTCGCCCACCGCCACGTCACCGATGGGAGTGAAGCGGGAGGGCACGTCCCGGTAAAAGTCGGGGTTCTTTTCCCAACGGTCGGTTTTGATCATGCCGGGCAATACCGCATTGACCCGGATGTTATATTTGCCAAGATCCAAGGCCAAAGCACGCATCATTCCAAGCTGCCCGCCCTTGGAGGCCACGTAGGCCGCCCGGTTGGGAATCGCCCGGTAGGCGGTGTTGGAATTGATAAAGATGATGTTCCCGCCACCTTGTGGGATCATTCGCTTGGCGGCGTGCTCCGAAAGGCAGTAATTCCAAACCACGTTGGTGTTCAGAACCTTCATAAAATCCGTCAGCGGGCTTTCCAGGGTGGTCATCCCTAAGCCCTGATCGGCGGCGTTCAGCACCAGGGTCTCAATAAAAATACCCCTTTGATCCAGCTCTTCAAAAAGCTTATCCACCGATTCCTCGTCCACCGTGCGGGGATCCAAAAGGGAATCCATGGCATAGCCGTAAATGTTGACCTCCGGGAACTTTTCCCGATATTGTTTTTCGGCCTCCAGCACCTTTTCAATGCTTCTTCCGGTGAAGACCACGTCCCGGCCTTCGGAGGCAAATTTTTCAACGATGGCAACGCCGGTATTAATGCAGGCGCCGGTCACTAATACTGTTTTTCTCATAATTGCTCCTTAAAAATAGAATACGGACTTTGCCGGACGGATATCCGTCAGCGCCCCGGTGTAATGCCGCAGGGTATGGGGCTGATAGGGGTGCGCCAGGCAGGCTTCCTCGTCGATCTCGATCCCCAGACCCGGCTTATCGGGGATATAGATATAGCCATCCTCGTATTTCAGATTTTCGTCGGTAACGTCTTTGCGCCATTCTACGTCGGAATACATGATTTCTAAAATTTCAAAATTAGGGCAGGTTGCCGCCAATTGCAGGGTAGCCGCATTGGCCACCGGTCCGGAGGGATTGTGGGGCGCAAAGGGGATGTAGCGGCTTTCCGCTTCGGCAGCGATCTTTTTCAATTCCATGATCCCTCCGGCGTGGGAGATATCCGGCTGAATGTAATCGGCGGCCATTTTATCAAACATCGGGCGGTAATCCCAGCGGGTATACAGCCGCTCACCGGCAGAGATAGCAAC
>JAZQAR010000187.1:0-5161 GCA_045545315.1 Eubacteriales bacterium
CCACATGGCCGCATTTTCATTAAATTTTTCTGCTTTCCGCCAAAATGACCTCTCGTAGTATCTATATACAACTTCGGGTCATTTTGACGAAATCGGCACTCTTTTTTGTTCGTCTCCTTCTTAACCCCCGCGAAAACTTTCAAGGCAGGGAATGGGCGTTCTTGTTTCGAGGACCCCTCGAAATGTGCAGAAACAGAAAAATGTATTGTGGGAACGGTTGGAAATTTTATTTTCAACGGTTTCCACATTCTTTTTTCGTATGGTTTTATAAATTCCGGATCATTTGATTCAAGGTGTTTAAAACCCGCTTTTTATCCCCGCACCAAAGGGGTGCGATCAGCTCCGCCTTTGGGGGATCCCCGGTGATGCGGTGGACTACCGTTTCGGGCTTCAGGGCTTTTAACCCCGCCGCCAGCCATTGCGTGTATTCTTCTAAGGAAAGAACGGAGAGTTTTCCTTGGCGGTAAAGGGCGGCATAGGGCGTATTTTCCACAATATAGAGCAGATGGAATTTTACTCCGTCCACCCCGCATCGGTTGATGAATTCCACCGAGCGGATCAGATCCTCCGGCTTTTCACCG
Organism: Eubacteriales bacterium; assembly: GCA_045545315.1. Classification (GTDB taxonomy): domain Bacteria; phylum Bacillota; class Clostridia; order Oscillospirales; family QAKW01; genus QAKW01. The sequence goes on from JAZQAR010000187.1 coordinate 582, forward strand.
GGCAGACCGATCATCAGGTGGGCAACAACGTGTATCTCGCCAATGCTCCGCAGAGCGGCGATCGCCTCTTCAAATCGGGCGGTGGGATACCCCCTGCCAAAGGATTCCGCTACGTCGTCCCGGGCGGTCTGTAATCCCAATTCAATATAAAGAGGTTTTTGGGCGGCGCACCGCTTCAAGACCTCCAACACCTCCGGCCCCAGGCAATCCGGTCGGGTGGCAATGGCTATAGCGGCGATCTCCTCCCGCTCCAAAGGGATGCGGTATCGCTCCCAAAGGCGCTCCGGTCGGTCAAAGGTGCCGGTGTAGCTTTGAAAATAGGCCATATACCGCTCGCCCTTGAATTTTTCGGCCACCCGTTTTTTGGCGCTTTCCAGTTGTTCCTCTATGGGGCCCGGATCGGTGAAGAACCCGCTACCGCCCCCGCAAAAGGCGCAACCGCCGCTGCTCCGATCTTTCCGATTGGGGCAACAAAAGCCCCCGTCCAGGGTCAGCTTATATAATTTTTCACCAAACCGTTCCCGGCAATGGTCGTTAAAGGTGATCAGCTTCATCGGGGGGCTCCTTTCGCTTTTTTATCAGTATACCTGAAAGCCTTTTAAAAAGCAACTCTTGTCACGGTGCAAAATCTGTGGTATACTGTTTTTCGATCATTTATGATAGAGGTAAAAAATGCAGAATATTGAATGTTGTGTTCCCTGTTTGTTCGGCCTGGAATCTCTGGTGGCCAACGAACTGAAAAATTTGGGTGCCCAAGAGGTGCAGGCAGAAAACGGCCGGGTCTTTTTCAAGGGCGATGAAGAACTGGTGGTCAAGGCCAACCTTTGGGTGCGGACCGGCGAGCGGGTCGAGATCGTGATGGGGCGGTTCCCCGCCCGTACCTTCGACGATCTGTTCGAAGGGGTCAAAAAACTCCCCTGGGAGGAATGGATCCCGGAGGATGGGCGCTTCCCGGTGAAGGGCCACGCCCTGAACTCCAAGCTTCATAGCGTGCCCGATTGCCAATCTATCGTCAAAAAGGCCATCGTCCGCCGGCTGGAGGGCCATTATCACCGCTCCCTGTTCCAAGAGACCGGCAAGCTTTTCAGCGTGCGGTTTTCCATTTTAAAGGATCAGGCGGTTCTGATGCTGGATACCACCGGCACCGCCCTGCATAAACGGGGCTACCGCCCCGGTACCCAGCCGGCCCCCATCCGTGAGACCCTGGGCGCCGCCCTGGTCAGTCTGGCCCGTCCCTTCCCGGATACGGTGCTTTACGATCCCTTCTGCGGCAGTGGGACTCTGCTGATCGAAGGGGCGATGCTGGCGCGGAATATGGCTCCCGGTCTGTTGCGGAGCTTTTCTGCCGAGGGCTGGCCCCGCCTGCCCAAGGAGCTGTGGCAACGGCTCCGTAAGGAAGCCCGGGCCGCCGAGAAAAAGGATATTCCCTTCCGCTGTGTGGGCAGCGATATCGATCCCCGCTCCATCAAGATGACTCTGGAAAACGCCAAGCACGCCGGGGTGGCCGATTGCTTCGAGCTTTCGGTGGCGGACGTCAAGGATTTTAAAGGCGCAACTCCCCGGGGGATGGTGGTGACCAATCCGCCCTACGGTGAGCGCCTTTTGGAAAAGGATCAGGCCCGTGCTTTGTATCAGGTGATGGGCAAGGTCTTTGAAAAAAAGCCCGGCTGGCGCTATTTTGTGATCGCCCCGGATAAAGATTTTGAAAAACTCTTCGGCCGCCGCGCCGATAAACGTCGTAAGCTCTATAACGGGATGCTGGAATGTGACGTTTACCAATATTTTAAAGCATAACAAAAAGGGGACCCTTTTGAAAAAGGTTCCCCTTTTAAAATCCCCTCTAAAACTTTCAAACAATAAGATTGAGCGTTTTTTGGAGGTTATAGGAACCTTTTTTGCAAAAAAGGTTCCTAATATCCCTCGTTATTTCTCCGGGAAGTTTTTGGCGGCGGTGGCGATGATCTCGGCTACCAGATCCAGGCCGATGGAACTATCCAGGGTTAGGTGGTAATGATCCGGGCGGCCCCAGGTCTTGTGGGTAAAGTAATCATAATAGGATTTGCGCTGGCGATCCATCTTTTTGATATAATCCCGGGGATCCCGGCACTTAATATCATAGGTTTCGGTCAGGCGCTGGGCCCGTTCTGCCAGCGGGGCGCGGATAAAGACCTTCAGCACCCGTACGCCGTCCTCTTCCAGAATGCTGTCCGCACAGCGGCCAACGATCACACAGGGTCCTTCCTTGGCCAGATCCCGGATCACGGCCGATTGGGCAAAGTAAACCTGATCCTGCAGGGGGAACTCCATGGTGGCGCCGGAGATGGCATAGAGCAGGCTGGCGGGCTTTTTCTGTTGCATCTGTTCCACAACGGCAGCGTGAAAACCGCTCTTTTCTGCAGTAATTTGTACCAGTTCACGGTCATAGACCGGGATATTTAATAAAGTCGCCACCTTTTCTCCGATGATCCGACCGCCGGAACCAAAGGAACGACCGATGGTAATAATGGGCAAAGACATTAAAATACACAACCTTTCTTGAAAAAAATAAAAACTATTATCTATATTATACAATATATGAACAAGTTTGTAAATATTTTTTTCTGTTTACGGCAAAAAATTTTTATGATATAATGATAAAAAACACCAAGAGGAATCATTATGCGTGAGAAGATCTTAAAACTTCCGATGCAGGATAGCAAGGTGTTCCGTGTTTTGCTGGCGGGGACCACCTATCCGGATCGGAATTATTTTATCAAGCGAACGCCCCACGAGATATGGGTGTTCGAAACGGTGGTGTCCGGTCGGGGCACGGTCTGTATCGAGGATCAGACCTTTCAGGTCAAGGCAGGGGATAGCTATATTCTGCCTGCCCGCACCAACCATTTTTACTATAGTGACCCGGAGGATCCCTTCGAAAAGATCTGGTTCAACCTTTCCGGTGCCCTGGTGGACGGGCTGGTGCAGGCCTACGGGCTGGAGGGTCATTGGTACCTGCCCGATGCGGGGCTGGAGCCGGAATTCCGCCGCTTTATGGAGCTTTTGAGCCGGGAACTTTCGGTGGCGGATATCCTGGAGCAGGGGACCGACGGCTTCCATCGGCTGATCCGTGCCGTTGCCGCCGCCTTGCCCGCCCCCAAAAACGATCCCGCCTCGGTGTTAAAAAAGTATATCGACGAGCATATCGAACAACGGTTTGAGATCGAGGAGCTTGCCCGGCTGATCTACCATTCCCCCTCCCAGACCATTCGGATCTTCCGTAAGGCCTACGGCAAAACACCCTACGATTATATCCTGGACAAAAAACTGGAGCGGGCCTGTATGCTGTTGAGCCATACCAACCTGCTGATCAAGGAGATCGCCGCCCAGTTGCAGTTTTCCGATGAACATTATTTTTCCGCCACCTTCAAAAAACGGATGGGGAAAACCCCGCGCCAATACCGTAAACAAATATAAAAAAGGACCGAAAACTCGGTCCTTTTTACTATTTATTTACTTAATGCCTCGTCAATGGCCTTGGCCGCCTGCTTTCCGGCACCCATGGCCAGGATCACGGTGGCGGCACCGGTGACGGCATCACCGCCGGCGTATACGTTTTCACGGCTGGTCAGGCCGGTTTCCTCTTCGGTCACGATACAGCCCCATTTATTGGTCTTCAGCCCCGGGGTGGTGGAGCGGATCAGGGGGTTGGGAGAGGTCCCGATGGCCATGATCACCGTATCCATCTCCAGGGTATGCTCGCTGCCTTCCTTCACGATGGGCTTCCGCCGTCCGGAGGCATCGGGCTCGCCCAACGTCATTTCCACGCAGGTCAGCCCCTTCACGTTTTTATGATCATCACCCAAAATAGCGGTGGGGTTGGTCAGGGTCTTAAAGATGATTCCTTCTTCAATGGCATGGTGGATCTCCTCCGCCCGGGCGGGGATCTCGTCCATAGAGCGCCGATAAATGATATAGACCTCCTCGGCACCCAGACGTTTGGCACAGCGGGCGGCATCCATCGCCACGTTCCCGCCGCCTACGATGGCCACCTTCTGCCCCTTTTGAATGGGGGTCTCGCTGTCGGGCAGATAAGCCTTCATCAGGTTCACCCGGGTCAAAAACTCGTTGGCGGAATAAACACCCTTCAGGTTCTCGCCGGGGATGCCCATAAAGCGGGGCAGGCCGGCACCGGTGCCGATGAACACCCCATCAAAGCCTTCTTCAAAAAGCTCGTCGATGGAAAGCACCCGACCGATCACCATATTGGTCTCCACCTTCACACCCAGGGCCTTCAGCCCTTCGATTTCCTTGGCGACGATGGCCTTGGGCAGGCGGAATTCGGGAATTCCGTAAACCAGCACGCCACCGGCCAGATGCAAGGCCTCGAAAACGGTGACCTCGTAGCCCTTTTTCGCCAGATCACCGGCGCAGGTCAGCCCGGCCGGGCCACTGCCGATGACAGCGATTTTTTTGCCGTTGCTTTGGGGCTTTTGGGGCGCTTCGGTGCAATGGGTCATATGCCAATCCGCCACAAACCGTTCCAGACGGCCGATGGCCACCGGCTCGCCCTTGATCCCCCGTACAAGTCGGATCGTGGCCAT
>JAZQAR010000188.1:0-25112 GCA_045545315.1 Eubacteriales bacterium
GTGCCCAGGGCGCCACCTTTTTTACCAACTCCCACAAAGAATATATGAACTAACGAAAAAATCCCCGCCGAGGGGTCACCCTTCGGCGGAGATTTTTTTATTCTGAATCGTTTACAGTTCCTCCGATTTGAAGGTTGTGTAATCCTCGTAATAATAACTGTGGTCAATGCCCTTCATAAAGGTTTCCCGGTCATGGATCTGATCGGTCAAGGCGTTTTTTAACAGAAACTTAATCTCAATATCCTTAATGGGACTTCGCTCCATAGCCAAAAGATAATCCTCTTTATCCACCCGGCTCCAATCGATCACCTTTCCGATGCCTTTTTTCAGCATACAGTCCAGCCAGATGCGGGTGGTTCTGCCGTTCCCCTCCCGGAAGGGATGGGCAATATTCATCTCCACGTATTTTTCAACGATCTCGTCAAAGGTGGAACCGGGCATTTTATCAATATTCTGCAAAGCGGCCTCCAGGTACATCACCGGCACGAAGCGGAAATTCCCCTTGGCGATATTGACGGTGCGGAGCTTGCCGGCAAAATCGTAAATTTCCCCGAACAATGCCCGATGGATCTCCATCAGCGATGCGGTGGTGCCCGCCTCAAGACGGTCCAGCTCTCCGCTTTCGAAAAGCGCCACGGCTTTTTTCTTGCTGAGCTTTTCTTCCTCCCGGGCAAGGGCGGCAGAATCCGTTATTCCAAGCTTATTTTCCAGCATTCCGTCACCTCCTCGCTGTCGTTTATGGATTTATTATACCATATCCCGGCTTATTTTACAACACAAAAATCCTTCAGCAAAAATGCACGGTAGCCCAGGATGTCGCCGGTCTCAAATTCCGTTCTGCCCCCTTGGATGCGGCTTTCGACCTCGGTCATTTCGGGCAGGGCATAGACCCGGTATTCCCCGGCCAGGGAAACGGGGGCGCTCTTCATATAGTTATGCTCCTCGATGATGCCCCGGGTCATCTTATGCTCCGGGTAGGTGGCCTTCACGTGGAAGACCTTATGTGTTTCGGTCCGGGTCAGCGCCACCGTTGCGGTTTTAGGCATAGCAGGAGCCTGGATCAACCTTTCGGGCAGGAGCCCCTCTATGAGGCGTTGCACCAGCGCCCGATGCTCGATCATAAAGTTTTCCGCATAGGCCTGAAGAACGTTAAAGGAGACACAGGCCACGTTTCCCTTGATCACCGCAGTGCTGTATTCGGTGGGCTCGCCCTGGGCTCTGTAGCGGGTGGCCTGGCGGCCATCCCAGGTGAAATTGATCATATTGTCCACGTCCCTTGCCACCTGGGTACCGTTCAGGTTCTTTATCAATACGGCCGGGGCGTAGGTGGCCCAGCGCATATCGCTGTCCTCCGTGGTAAAGTAGGTGTTATCCCGGGGATCCTTGCCCACCAACTCCACAAAATCCGCCAGTCCCAGCTCCTTGGCCAGCGGGATGGCGCCGCCGGTGAACAAAAACTTACCGCCCCGATCGGCAAAACGCCGCAGACGATCCTTGAAGTCCTCGCCCATATCGGCGGATTCCTCCAGGATCAGTAATTTGATGCCGTCCCCTTCAAAATCGCCCTTTTCATCATAAATATTATAAGGAAGTTTCAACTCCTTCAGCATTCGGGCGGCACCCTTTGCAGAGAGGGGAAGCCGTCGGCGTGCCGGGTTGGAATGGATGATCACCCCGATCTCCACCAGATTCCGGGAATTTTCCGTATAGGGCTCGTAGGCCATTTTTTCTTCCATCACCTTGGTAATGCGGGCGGCCACCTCCCCTTCAAAGCCGTCCACCGGGTGCAGGTGATCCCCAAAGGAAATCCCAAAGCTATTCATCATAGCATCATAAAGATCATTCTGCATAGAGGCCAGAGGCTTGATGCCCCCAAGATCCCCCCAGGAATTCTGGAACCGCCCGCTCATATAGACCCGATCCTCGTAGAGGGTGCGCATATAGGCGGCCATGGAATCAAAATAGTCGTAACCCCATTTGGGATCGCTGGAAATACATTCCATCTCGGCATGGGTCTGGTAGGGGCTGGTTGCAGAAAGACCGTTGAAATACAGCTTGATCCGCTCCTTTTTATCCCCTGTCGCCTCGTAGATCTCCTTAGCAAACCGGTGGCGCACCCGATTTTGATAGTCCAAAACCGCCTGGTCGTCATTGATATCAACGCCCAACCGCTCCATCTCTTTCATACAGGTGGGGCAGAAACACTCCCGCAGGGCAAAGCAATCCACAAAAAGCCCCTCAATATCGTAGGTACTGACCTCCCGGATTTCCTCCAGGAAGTGAGTCCGGTAGGGGGAGTTATAGCACATCACCCGGAAGAAGCTATCCAGCTTATCCTCCTGATGAATCCTTCCCTGCCGATCCATCTTCAGCCAGCCGGGATGATCGGCGGCCAGTTCGTGATCCAGCCCTACGTTTAGATAAGCGGTCACCCCGATCCCCAGCCGATGGCAGGCTTCAATCATCTCCTTGAGCGGATCCCGATCCCCCAGCCCCGGGTATTTTTTGCCCACCTTGGTGTTATAGTAGCTGAAGCCCATATTACAGCGTGCCGCCACGTTAATATACTCCACGTGCGCAGCCGCCAACTGATCCGCAAAGCGGGCGGCATCAAAGCGGCCGAAAATATTCTTCACCCCCGGAGAGGTATGAAAATCAAAATGTAACGCTCTTCTGAATTTCGGGCCAACGGTCTTGATCATCGTTTTATGCTCCTGTCTGTTTGATAAGTTCATTCTAACAAACCGTAAACCCCGTAGGAATATCTTTTTTGATCCGAAATCTTTCAATTTATAACATTTTATTGACAGATTTTAAAGAATGCCCTACAATAAACCCAAAGGAGGGGAACCCCTATGCATTGTACCGCTATTACCGCCTACGACGAACGCCTGACCCCCTCGGTCTGGAGTTATCCCAATATTACCCGCCCTTTTTCAATCCTTTATTATGTCCTGGGCGGGCGGGGCTTTTATACCTTTGAGGGGGAGGAGCACCCCTTTGAGGAGGGTCATTTATATATTCTGCCCGCCAACAGAACCTTTTCCCTGCGGGAGGATCAACGGGACAAATTTTACGCTGTTTATATCCACGCCTTCACCTCCCCGGAGATCAACCGGGTCATTGATGTCAACGTCCGAAAAGACGAATTTCTTATGGATACCATAGCGCTGATCCGCCGTTATATCAAGAAGGAAGACCCCCTCTATCTGCAAAGCCTGACAGACCTGCTGCTTTCCTACCTGGCCCGAACCGGCCGCATCGCCAGAGGACGGCTGCCGGAAGAGATCAAGGCGTATATCGACGACCATTACGTGGCGGTTTATAAGAACAGCGATCTTTCCCCCCGGTTTAATTATTCCCGCCTCCATTTATCCCGGGTCTTTAAGGAAAAATACAACCTGACCCCCCGGCAGTATGCCCAACAGCTGCTCCTGAAGGAGGCGGTGCTGCTGCTTCGTTCCGGATGCTCGGTCACCGAGATCGCCGAGCGGCTGGAGTTTTCCTCACCGGAAAATCTTTGCCGCTTTTTCAAAAGCTGCTACGGTGTTTCTCCCACCCAATACGCCAAGAGCTTTAAAGACTTTACCGTATAAAAACCACCCCCGCCAAACGGCGGGGGTGGTTTGATCATTCATTCGTCCGGATAACGGCAATGGCGCCCGCATCGAAAAGGGCCTTTTCCACCGCCTTTGCCTTTTTCTCCGTTTTAAAGGGAAGGGAAAAGGGGACTGCCTCCAGCTTTGCCGTTGCCTCTTTTTTACTGATCTTGCAGGCGGCGCTCAATGCCTTAGCCACCTCCGGCAGGATGCCGTCAACCAGCCCCGCAACAAACACCGAGTAGTTGCATTCGGGTTGATCGGTCTTTTTATCCCGCTTTTGTCCATGGTTCTGCCTTTTCGCCTCTTCCTGCTTCTTCAAGCCGGCCCTGAAATTATAAACTGAGCCGGGCTCCTTTTCCACAGAAGCCTCTTCTGCTGCCTCGCGGGCCTTCTTTTTCACTTCTGCAATACACCTTTTGATATCAAACAGGCGGGGTTTTTCACCGGGGGTACGGGTGGGGTAGGGAGGTTCCTTCCATTCGCTGCAATCAAAGAGTTCCGTATAATCCGGCAGGAAGGCCACAAACCGGTGTTTTCCCTTCAGGGTGACAAAGGCCTGCCCCGTATCCAACTCCTGGAATTGCGCCGGCGACATCAGGGGTTCCTTATTCTGATATTTCCCGTAGTCGATGGTCCGCTCCCCCGTTAGTTTAGACAATGCCTCCATGGTCTCCCAATCGTTTGTTCGGAAGGCAACGATGATATCGGTGTTATCCAGGATCGTTTTGGCATCCGCCGAGGAATGGGCGGCAGTCAGCTGGCTGAGGCTCTGCAGAACGTAATGGACCCGTACGCCCCTGGACCGGCCGGCGGTCAGCAAATGGGGCATATTACACAAAGCCTGGGCGATATTGCCATATTCATCCACAATGAAATTATGGCGAATGGGCAATGCCCCGTGGTAGACCTCGTCCGCAATGCGGATATAGTGGGACATCAGCTGGCCCACCAGCATCCCACACACCTTATCGTAAATAGAGGTGCGGTCAGGGATAGAGATAAAGGTCAAACTTTTCTTATCCCCCATCAGCTTGCTGATCTGCAGATCATCCGCCCCAAAAAACTCCACCATGGCATCGCTCCTGGAAAACAGACTCAGCCCTTCTAAAAAGGAGGAACGGATCCCGGCACGGGTATCGTTGGCGGTGGTGCAATAGCTTTTCAACTGCCGTGCCACCGCCGAGTCCGCCGGCAGATGTTCAAGAAAGGTCTGCAGATAGGTCTTTGAAAAATACTGTTCATCCCCGGCGGTCAGGAACAGATAAACGCTTGCCAGATTGACCTCCTTGGGATCGGCGTGCTCCAGCAAGGCGATGACCGCCGCCTTAAAGACACTGCGTGCGCTGTTGGCCCAAAAGGGGTCGTTGCTGCTTTCCACAAAAAGGGACTGCCCCAGTTCGTCTACCATATCCAATGCCGTTTGCTGCTTGGCCGGATCCCGTGTGGTATACAGATCCACCACCTCGGCCAAAATGTCGAACCGCTCGGATTGAAAAATGTTCCCAAAATTGATCAGATGCAGCTCGTAGCCCAGTTTTTTCGCCAGCCAGGCCGTTGTTCGGTAAAGTTCCATTTTGGGGTCCACCACGATGGCGGATTCGCCGGCATATAACAGCATATGCAAAAGGGGGATGATCCCCCGTCTGGATTTACCGGTACCCGTGGCGCCCAGGAAAAGGGAATGTCCTTCACCGGGGTGGGTCCAGATCCGCCGTCCGAAAAAATTCAGCACCGGGCCGCCGCAGGCGATCCCTTTGGTCGGGTCATCGCAGGCAAGACGCAGCTCGCTCACCTTTGTGCCGGTCAAAACCTCCCGCAGTTCCTCTTTTGTGGCAAAACGGTCGTTGCCCATTATAACGCCACCCCCTTTTGAACGATATGCGGGAAGGCCTTAGCCAGGTCTCCTACGCTCAGCTCTGCACAAAAACGGTCTCCCGTTGCTTGCTTTGCAAGCATTTCCGCAATCCCCTCCGTTTCCTTGGCGCAGGACAGACGGAGCCCGGCAACTACCTGTTGGAGCCGGTCTGCAAACAGCTGCTCCTCCGGGATATCGATACCGTAATCATCCAGCCTTGCCAGCACCATCCGGCTCAGCTCGGCGGCGGTATAGGGCTCCACCTCCACCGCCTGCAGATTGGGGAAGGTCTCCTGCAGTTTTTTCTTCAATTCCTGCTGCTTGGCGGCGCTCTTCACCTTCCCGGGGGAAATATACAGCAAAATGATGGCATACTTTGCGATCTCCCGCAGGCGATCCAGGAAGAACTCGGTCTGCTCCTCGTATATACACCCGGTCAACTCCGTAATATCAAAGGCGATCACGCCCTCAAAATGGTTGACCCCCTTGGCCGCAGAGGCGATCTCGCCAAACATCCTCTGCATAGGATCCATTTTACCCTCCACGGCAAACTCCAGATAGGTGGTCAGCCCCACCACCTGCCGGATCTTATGGCGGATCACCCTTTTGGCCACGTATTTGGTGAAGGTCGTTTGGCCGTTCCCCGCCTCCAGCCCCATCAGGATCGGGGGGACCTTGGTGTTTTCGTAGGGAATACAGTTATCGCAAAGGGCTTCCACAGCCTCCACGGCCTGCCGCAGTCCAAAGGGTCTGAAAAATCGACTCATTTCGTTGCTCCTTTCTTTTTTTCAAAGAGGATCCCATCTGCCAGGCCGTAGGCCACCGCCTCCTCGGCGGAAAACCATTTATCCCGCTCGGTATCCCGGCGGATCCGTTTTTCGCTTTGACCGGTGTGCTTAGCCAGTATTCCCACCAGCCTGGTCTTTTCTTTTTTAAAGTGATCCACGTCAATATCCATATGAGAGACCATTCCCCGGGTTCCCGCCGAGGGTTGATGGCACATAACGTTGGCGTTTTCCATGATATAGCGTTCATCCCCGGCTGCGAACAGCACGGCACCCATACTGGCACACATCCCCCTGCACACCGTGACCACCGGGCAATCCACCGTCCGCATCACGTCGTAAATCGCCAGCCCGGCGCTGACACTCCCCCCGGGGCAATCCGTAAAGATCAGCTTGATGGGATCGGTGGGGCTTTTATCATTTAAATAATCCAGCTTCATCCCGATCAGGTGGGCACTTGCCTCATCGATGGGGCCGGTATGATAAATCTCCCGATTTTTATACAAAGCCCGATCCTCCATGGAGATCAGCTGTTCTCCGCCACCAATATGCTCCGGTACGTAGGGGATCTGATTCGAACTCATTGCAGTTGCCCTCCTTTAACAAAATATCCGTTATGGTCGATCAAAAACATATTCATACCTCCTTTATTCATCCGTAACAACGATGAAAAGAGGCTATTCTCCAAAAAACGATGCCAGCCGAAGGATCATTCCGTTGTTTTTAAGAGCATACCGCACCGGAATAGCCTTCAGGATGCACACGTTGAAGGTGCCGTCCCGGTTCATATAGCCCGATGCCGACTCCAGATAAAACTGCCGATCCGACAGCACAAAATGGAGCCGGTCTCTTTCCGGAATATATTCCACCCCACCCCCCAACAGGCGGAACAAAAATACCAGATCGATCCCAAAGCCCCCCTTGTTCCTGCAAAGCAGCTGCCGCCCCGCTGATACCCCGATCCCATCCATAAAAAACTGTTCCTGCCCGGGGATAAGTTCAAAGCGGGTGGCCGTCAGCCGTTGCAATTGGTTCAGGGATGCCTCAAAGGTTTCCGCAGAATGGTGCGCCTCATTCCAGCGGTGGCTGTTACGAAAAAGCTTTTCAGCCAAGCCGTTGATGGTAGAGGGAGGAAACAAGACCGATTGCAGACCAAAGGTAAAATCCACGAAGACCCATTGGCCGGTGGGGGACTTCAAGGCGTTCCAGCCGTGGGGTCCCCACTCCGTTCCGCTGAACCCTTCGCCGCCAACGTAGAGGCAAGGCACGCCCATAAAGGGCAACATAACGGTTGCCATACCGGCAATGGCCTGGCAAACACCCTTTCCGGTTCGCAAAAGCTCCACCGCAGAGTGGGCCTCCCGAGCGCCGGTATTCTGATATTTGAAATACCGTTTAAAAAACCGGCTCACCGCCAAAATCTTATCAGCAAAGCTCGCCCCCGGCCTCATCCGGCGCATCAGCCCCTCGGCGATCTTGCCGCAGGTGACCCGCAGATCGTTCACCGCCTTTTCACCGGCCATAAAGTTCACCTCAAACTCCAACCCGATCCGCTTGCTTACGGGCAGGGTGGCCGCCGAGATCTCATAGGATAGGGTCTGGTTTCCGCCGAACAGGTGTTTTTCGGCGGTGGCCGCCTCCGTTGCCCAAGCCGAAAGCAGATCCACGTCGAACAGCATTCTGCGCTCCGCCGCCTGACTCGTGACCGCAAAGGAGGGCGCCACCGCCAGGTTTTGCAGCTGGGTAATACAGCGGGTGGCCTCCTCAAGGTTTTTCGTATGGCATTTGATCGTACTCAAAGCAATTCTCCTTCCTGATTTTATATCACACGGATCCGCACCTCTGCACCGTCGGGCACACCCCGGAGCTGCCAGCTGATATAGGAGCCCGCCCCACGGTTGTCGGCACCCTCCAGGTGGACCACGTCTGCACCGGAGCCTCCCTCTAAAAACAGCGCCATGGGGTATTCGTCCCGATCGAAATCAGGGCGGACCGGCATCCCCTGCAGGGAGGTCTCCCGCCGCTGTGCAGCACGGCTTCGGTCAACGGTCAGCCTGGCGGGATATCCCTTTTTTTGCGCCACCCGGATATGCTCGGCCGTGGCCGGATAAAGAGTGGAATCCAACACGCAAACGTAATACCCCTCTGCCGCCCGGTAGGCTCCGCCGCCCAAAGCCTCCCGATTACAAACCAGATTCAGATCGTGGATATATCGGCCCATAAAGCGAAGGGCATCCTCCGCTAAACCACTGCCGTAGTGACTGGCCTCTAAAAACTGCTGCAGCAGATCGTTGCCCAGGGCGGCGGCGTGGGCGGTCAGCTCCTCTATTCCGACCAGCTTCCGTTGGGTTTGCCATAACTTTTCGTAAAGCTCCTCCAACTCCCGCCCCCGGGAGGGCTCCCACTCCTCATCCGAGGCTCCCTCCTCCATCGAGGCTAAACAGATGTCGATCCGGGATTGGAGCGCCTCCACCTCGTTCTGTGCATGGGTCCTTTCACGGTGGAGCCGATGAAAGAGAGAGCGCATATCAAAGGTGATATGCGCTCGGATATCGGCATTTTCCCGTTGGTAGCGTTCCATTGCATCCATCACCGCATCGATGGCCACGATCTTCACGTCAAAATCAGACATAGGCTACCTCCCTTCACTCCCGCTCAGATCGTTCTGAGCTTTTCGATCAGATTTGTGATATAGGCTGCGGAATGCTCCAGCTGAGTTAGCTGAGCTTTACTCTGTCGATAATATTCGTCAATACAGTCTCTCAAATAGGTATATTGAGGGTCGCACCAGTTTTCTTCCTGCCGGGTGCATTCCGTGTTCAGGGTATCGTAGGACGCCTCCAGCGCCTCCCTTTGTACCAAAAGGGTGTCCCGAAAGCGTTCCAACTGATCTACACTATGGACAACAACACTTTCAAAGGGCATTCTGTCACCTCCTTTTAATCTGAACGAGCGATCTCGTCCAGTTTATATTCAACGTCCTGCATAAAAAGGGATATTTCCTCTGCCAGATTTTCTGCGCTGTGGGTGTTTTGTAGCAGGGGAGCAAGAAACTCCCCCTCCAGCCGGGCCGATCTTTGATCGGCCCAGCCTTCTACGTTGCAGGCGTTGGTCAAGGCTGTTCGGATGGCAGCGAAATCGTAAGACATGCGGCGTCCCCCTTTTCCTTCAGCCAGATCCCGTGTCGCTTATCGGTGATAAAGAGGGGAGAGGGGAACAAGGCCGCCCGCTCACCGCCCAGTTCCGGCTTGTTGGTGTTGGCCACCAGGGTATAGTTGGTCAGATGGTCGAATACCCGGGTGGTATAGCGCTCTTCCTTCAGATTCAAAAGATCCTGGGCCAGTTTCACCCCCACCAGCGTAACGGTGAGAATATCGGAATAGATCCCCGGCTCAAAGCGGATCTTCTCAGCATCCTCCATGGTGCCGAAGTATGCACGGTGCGCCTGATCCCGATCGTCAGAAATTAAGCCCTCAAAGGCCTCCTCGTAGGTGGGCAGACCAAGATCCTTATGCCAATAGAAGGTCTCGCCGGTGGCGGCACGCTCCCAGCAGCCGATGGCCACAAAGGGTAGTTCTAACCGCTTGGCAAGCTTGTTGGCTTCGGCGGCGCACTTCCGGTTATCGCCGCTGGCGATCACGATGCCCTTTTCCGGCTGAAGATCACAAAGCAGCTCCTCGGGGAGCTCCTGGATCAGCCCACGGAAGGTCTTGACCCGGGCAAAGGGGTTCACCTCTTTGATCTCCTGCGCCATAGCATTGATCTTATATTCTCCCAGGTGTCTTAAGCCCAGCCAATGTCGTGATACGTTATGGATCTCCAGGGTATCGCCGTCGCACAAAATGAACCGGTCCACCCCTGCCTTGGCCAGCATCATCGCCACAAAGGAGCCAACGCTCCCCACGCCGGCAAGGATAGCGGTCTTGCCCTGAAGAATATCCGTTTCCAAAAGCCCTGCATTGCGGGAAAAGGCCTTGGTTATGAAGGAAAACTGCTCGGTCACGATGATGGTGCTGTATTTTTCGTCGGTCTTGTGGAAAAACCAGTTCCCATCCACGTAAGCCCCGAACCAATCGTACCCCTCAAAGGTGACCTCATTTTCCATTATCCGCCAATAGATGTCAGCGGGCACGATCATCCCCACGGAATTACGTCCCAGCGAGGGGTGCTCCGCTTCAAAGTCCGGGTTCCGGAACAGTACGTGGTAACAGCCTGATTCCTCATTATAGCGACCGAGAACCTCCCCCACGTAGTCGGTATCCTCCAGCACCTCTTCATTGATGATCATAAAAAGTGCCTTATCGTTATTCAGGTCCTCGGCGGATAAACGCTCCTCCTCCGGGATCAGCATGGGCTCGATCTCGTAGCTGCAGGCCAGGGCCTGCTCGATGGCGCCATCGAGATCCTCCCGGGTAAAGTCCTCTTCCCCCACCGGGGAAGGGGCGGTCTTCACCGGCAACAGCCGATCCAGGGCTGTTAAAAAAATCTTCCGCTTTTCGGGTTCCGCCACGCCCGCAGGCATAGCGGATAAAATATCTGACCGTTTCAAATTAATCACGTAATTTCCTCCTTATGCAACACCTTCCATGGCTTCCTGCATCTCCTCTGCACGCTCTGCAAGCTCTGCTGTTGTTGCATAGGTCAGGTAGCCCTTTTTGGCTGAAATTTTATTCCCAACAATCAACGGGGTGCGATGATAGCAACAGTCGGTGGGATCCAGATAATAGCAGGTAAGGCGGGGCCCCTCTGCCGTAAAGTTCACCAGCATACTGACCGTGCCGTTGCCGATAGCCTTGGCGTAATCGGTGTTCACCTTATCGTCCAGGCCGGAAAACCGGTTAAAGTTCCCCGGATGCCGATGCCAAAAGCCCACCAACGTCAGTGGCTTTGCATAAATGCGGGAAAGGGCACGGTACTGGTAATTCACGAACCGATTATTCATCTCGTGGCGGGTGGGGGTATGATACGCCCCGTAGCCGGGGCCGGTGGCTTCAATGATATGCCAGGCACCGTCCTCGTCCATATGTCCGAAAAAGGTGCCGCCCGTTTCGTTTTCTCCGTTGGCATAAGCCTCCGCCAGAACCGTTGCCAGGGAGCGTTTACTGACGTAAACTGCCTTGCACCGCTTGCTGGGGGTATCGAGATAGCGATAGCGGTAGATCCCGGCTTCTTTTTGAGGCTTGGGTGTGGGTTCCGCAGTCTCCGGGGTGGGGGAAGGCTCCTCCGCCGTGGGAGCCTTCTCAGCAAACATAGCAAAGAACGGCTCTGCACAGCTCCGGACAGAGCGGATGATGGTTTCGATCAGCATATTCAGCATTTCCTCATTCATAAACAATCCCTCCCCTTGATCAGATGGCTCCGTGCTCGTGGAATTTTTTCCAATGCGCTTGTGACAGCAACCCGCATTCGTAGTTGTGGAGCCATTTGATGGCGCACAGCAACGAGGTCTTGGCGCTGGCCACTCCCCGGGGATCGTCAAAACTGCCGGAAAAGTTATTATAGTGGGAGGTACAAAGATACCTGCTCCCATCCGCTTGATCCTTTAGCACGTGGGGGATATACTTGGGCGAGCGCAGGCTTCGGTTCACCCGGCTCTGGAGCCAGTTCAGATCATGGGGGCCCTCCAAATAGGCACGGATCGAAGTGCCGTGGACACTCTTTGGATGATCCGCATCGTATACCAACAGAATATCGTAAACGTTATTATAAAGCGTGCCTCTGCCGCTGACACGGTTGGCTTTGATGGGCTGACGGACTCGCCAGAACATTCTGCCGTCCGGCAGGGTTCCCACGTTTACGCCCCAGCGGATCTGGCCCACGTAGGGGAGCATGGCCTCCATTTCTTTTTTCAAAAGCGGTTGCAGTTCGGGTCTTGCATACCACTGACGGGGGGCGCCCAGCATCCCGCCGGGCACCTCCGCCTGATTCACCATAGGGCTGAAAAACATATTCCGCACCCTCCCTTATTTAAAAGGACAAGGATACGCCCAGCACACCGCCGGGAATATCACCGGTCTTTTTAGGCGCCTTGGCCGCCGTGCCGCTGTCCTCCTCATCCGAGCAGAACTCGTTGATCATACTGGCGATCTCGGGGGACATCTCCTCCCCCTTGGCGGGGTCGGCGCCCAGCACGCCGCCGGGAATGTCGCCCTGTTTTTTCTTGAGTGCGCCTGTTTCCGGGTCGGCAGGAAGTTCAGAACCCTTGGAACCCAGGGTGCCGTCGTCATACAGTTCCAGGTTTCCGTTTTCCAGCTGGTGGCGCAGGGCCTCTGCATCGGAATCAGCTGCCAGATAGGTTGCAGGGACGTTGTACTTGTTTGCTTTCATGGTGTTTTTTCCTTTCTTATTTAAAAATTTGGGTCTTACCACCCATATCAACGTATGGAAGATGGATTCATCCGCAAAAATCTACGGATTTTTACAGAACATCATAACCTTCCCGGTCTTTCCGGTCGTATGATTATGATAATACGCCTTGACCGCCCCGCGGGAGGGGGTATCGAAGGGCAATTGGCCGGCGCCCACCCCTTCGCTAATGGCTAAGCGCAGGTTTTCCCGGTCACCGACCCCCACGATCCGCAGGGGCACCTTGGCCACGGCGTAGGGCAGATTGGTTTTAAAGGCCTTGAAGCTGCTGACAAAAAGAACGTTGATCACCCTTCCGCCCGCCGGTAGCTCCAAAACTCCTTCAAGCTGCTCAACGGCCTCGGTCCTGCGGTAAGAATTGGCCTGGGAATAGGCCGCCTCCCGCTCCGGCTCCAAGATCAGATTGACGGTATCGGTTTCCTCCGCCAAAAGTTCGTCGGGCCGTTCCCGATGAATAAGGCGGTCGCCGTATTCCGCCAAGAAGGCCTTTGCCAGGGGGGTGTTCCCATCGCCGCACAAATTCACTTTGGCATCCGTGGGAAGCCCCTCCATCAACGCCCGAAGGCTTGCCAGGTGCACCCGGGGATCATCGCTGACCACCGCCAGGTTCGTCCGCAGTTTATGAAGGTTGAGCCCCACCACCGAATTGTCCCGGAAGACGTCCTCATTGGGGCAGGCCTCGTCGTGTCGCAGCTGAACAGATTCGCCCAGCAACGCAAAGCCCTTCACCCCCGGGGGTGCGGGAACGGATCGGGCATCCTGGGATAAAAGCACGCTGTTTTTTGAGGTGCCGTCCAGTCTCTGCAACACCCGGATCGCCCTTTCGATCCCCTGATCGCTTGCGTAATAGCACTGTACGGTACGATTATCTCCTTCCTTTTGTCCCATATAGGTATTGAAAACACAATGGCCCTTTTTCAGCAAAGCGGCCTCGGCAATGCCGGTGTTTTCCCGCCCGGTATCGGCGCACCGCTCGGATAGCATAGAGCGGGCCGCCTGCTGGGGGCTGCGGAATACCATACGGGTCGTGAAGTAATTTTTCAGTTCCGAGGAAAAACCGCTACGGGGGTTATCGGAGATGGCACGCTGGGAGGCCATAATAATATGAATCCCGTAGGTACGCCCCTTGCGGACAAGCTCCGAAAGAAGCGATGCCGTCCCGGCTAAGGGGGAATCAAACAGCGTTTGAAACTCGTCCACGATCAGGCAGAGTCTGGGCAGGTATGCCAGGCCGCCTTCGCTGCAGACCCGGCGGTAAGTTTCGTATTTCCGGATCATTTTCCCGCAGCGCTGGGCGGTGGCGTTGAACAGCGCCTGCCTGCGCCCCATTTCCGCCACGTAATAGCCCAGGAAGGAGGACATAGTGTCCGGATCCTGGCTGTTGACCACCGCATCCACCGAGGGGAGCCTGTTCCGAACGTATAGATCGAATTCACAGCCGTTTTTGAAATCGCCAATGGCGATACGCAGCTCCGTCGGCCCGTAATGGGCCATCATTTGGAGCATCAGGCAATGCAACGAGCTGGATTTACCCGCATCCACGTCCCCGATCACCAGGGCGTAGGGCTTATCCTCGGTCAGACTAAAGTACTCCGGCGCCCCGGTTCGAAGGTTTTTGCCAAAGGGAATGCTGATCCCGTTGGCGGAGCTCTTTTTCCGCCAGTTGGCGGCATGGGGAAGGGCTGACCAAAGGGGGATCACCTCAGCGTTTTTAGTTTTCCGAGCCAGTCGCTCGGCGGTCAAACGGACCCGTTCAGCCGGATGCTTGACCGCCGCCAGGGCAATCGAGCCGTTGCCCACCACAATTTTGCCGTTATGTACCCGGTATTGCCGGACGTTCATTTCGGCAAAAGCCGCACTCCATTGACGGGAGATCTGCCCCGTATCCTTGAGGGAGGCCATCACGTATACACCGCCCTCTCCACCGTTGGAGACGATCCTACCAAAGGACTCCATACACCGATCCGGAATATTCCGGGTACAGTCGTCCACCAGAATATAGGTCTTCCCCCGGGGCTTTTCTCCCGCATAGGCCGCCGCAATATCCCGTTCCACCGATTCTAAAAAGGCTTGCACCTGATCGGCTGTACTCAATAGTCGAAAATCCGATACCCCGGCCAATTCTGCCAAAGGCGCATAATCACGCCCCAACCCCTTCACGTCGATGACGGCGATCCGTGCTTCGGGCTCTTGGGCAAGAAGGTCCAGAATCAATCCGGTATAAAAGTCCGTGAGGGGCGCCTTATTCCGCTGTTTCAAAAGAATACTGCCCTCAAAGCCGGAGCAGGTGACCGCCAGCGATAATAGTGGACTGCCGCCGGAGGCCGGAGCGCCTTGTTCACCGGGATAAATATACCGCCCGATGGAAAGAGGTTCCTTCCGGGTGAGGGTGGCGAAGGGCACAGAGTTCTGCAATAGGCGTGAAGCCTGCTCCGTCCGCCACGCCATCCCTGCCCGGGCATCTGCCCGGAGCTGTCGGAGTTTGGAAAGATGCTCCTGCCGGAGCACCTGTTGGGCCCTTGAAAAAGCACCGTCCGTTTTTGCCTGCCGGGACTCCAGATCTCCGCTGTTGCACAGAGCGACCGCCATTCCCAAAAGGGCATTACGCAGCATGGCGATCCGGGTATAACGTTCCTTGCGAAAAGAAGGCAGAATTTTGCCGATCACCTTGGATCCTGCGGGGGGCATAAATGCATTTCGCAGCAGCCCCACCTCCTTTTGCAGTTTTAAATAGGTTTTTTCCATCCCGCGGATCAGCTTCTTGGCCGGGATGGAGCGGTACTGCCGAGCCTCGGCATAGCTACGGGTCTTTTCGTAATAGTGTTGCCGCATCCGGAACCAATGGGGATCGTTGATCTCCTGATCCAAAAGATCCCGGGCAGCGGTCAGACATTCCTCCGCCCGGGCCGCCCGATCCTTCTTTTTTCGCTTGTTTTCGGCAGTCAGGCTGTTATGCCGCTCGGCACAGCCGGTGCACGCCGTTTGATATGCTTGGTTTTGTTGCACCTCCCTTGAGCGGGCAACTGCAAGTTTCTGCTCCTCCTGCCCGCAAAAAGCATCCAGAAAGGCGGTGATCTCACCGCAGCTTGTTAAAGCGGCTTCAAAGGTTGCCATCCGTCAATCACCTCCCGTCAGAAATGCAAAAATGACACCGAGGATCACCGCACCGATAAACAGGTACCATATAAACGTCAGCACGGAGGGCAATATGCACACCGCCATTCCCAGGGCGATGGCCCCCCCAATCGCACACAGGGGCGAAAGAATAAAAGCCCCCAGGTGATAGGAAAGCCGGCCGGCGACCTTGCAGCCAAACAAGATAGACCCCAAAAAGGCACCTGCGATCAGTCCAAAGGGCAGGATCATTTCAAAAAATTCGATCAATCCGCCTTCTCCCAGGTTGGCCTCCTCAAAAACCGAGACCGCCACCGACCCCACCGCCAGGGCGGAGAGGAGCGTATAGACCCAAAAGCACACCTTACGGGCCTTGCTCACCTCATAAAGCACCCGGCGATTCTGATAGATCCGGGATCGCCCGGCGGTCGGCACCCGGGCAGCAGGCCGGGCGGCAGGGGGCGGAGCCCCGGGCACCCGACGATGGATCGTTCCATCATCTGCAAGATAATATTCGTTCACGGCGCAACCCTCCCTTTCTGTGCTGCTGATTGTTTCACCCATAGCAACGCCGTCATCGTCGGTTCCTCCAAATTTTTTTAAAAAATCATAACTACCGGCCGTGCCGGTAGTATGCACTGCCCCCTTAGGGCATAAGACCGGCCGAGCCTATAGGCTCGTCGAAAGGTTTGCCAACCGCAACACTTTCACCGGTAGCCCCTAAAGGGGGCTTTTTACTTACCTTCTTTTACCTGCTTACCCGTAAACGGGTCGACATACTCTACCAATGACATTTGATCGTATGTTATATCTTCTTGCAACTGATTTCGTATGTATTCCGCAATGACTTTTTTATTTCTTCCTACTGTATCAACATAGTATCCTTTACACCAAAAGTGCCTATTTCCGTATTTGTATTTCATATTTGCGTATTTCTCAAATATCATCAAACTACTTTTTCCTTTGAGATATCCCATTATCTGTGATACACTATACTTAGGCGGTATAGATACTAACATATGTATGTGGTCTTTGCAGGCTTCCGCTTCCAATATCTCTACCTGCTTATACTCACATAATTTCCTTAGCATTATTCCTATATCCGCCTTTATCTTTCCATAGATTACTTGGCGGCGGTATTTTGGCGCAAACACTATGTGATATTTGCAATTCCATTTTGTATGTGCTAAACTATCTGTATCAAGTTTCACGACTTGATTCCCCCTTCGTCTTCCTTGTTGTGGTCGGCAAACCCACTTCTATTTTAGACGAAGGAGGATATTTTTTCCACTCATAGCTAAAGCTTTTTGGAACCACCGGCCGGACCGGTGGTTTTCGTTACACAATAATAAAAACAGCGACGCAAATTGCGTCGCTGTTTGACCCGTTATGATTTATTACGTATTTTCTATTATTTCATTGCCCTTCATTTCCAAATCCTTGACCGTAAAATCAATCTCGGAGGAAATAGCGCTCATCCTCGTTCGTATATCGGTAAGTTCAACCTCCAGATGCCGGGCTTCGTCCCGGAGGGATTCCTCAACGGCCGACGTCTGCACAAGGGAAAAGGAGAATCCGTCGGGAAGAGGAGAATCGCTATTGCGCTTCCATTCATCCAACTGAACGGCACGGTGCCGGATCTCCTCTGCCTGGGATCGTTTTTTCTGCAACTCCTCAAAAATACGTTCCAATTTATAATGCACGGCTTCAAATTGCCGTTCATAGATCTTTTGCCAAAGACCCCCTTGACGGGCGGCCTCTTCGCTTTTCTGCCGGATGACCTCCAGTTCCCATACCAGCGCATCCACTTGATCACAAAGACGCATCGCCTCGTCAAGGCCCATATTCTCCGGGCTTGCCGGGGAGGTGGGGTCTTTTTTGGATAGGGAATCCTTGGTTTTGAGCTTATAGGTATAAGTACCGTAACCGTAATTTGTTTCCAGGCTTTCTTTTAATTCCGGGCACAGCATCCCCAGCTTATTGCGGATCCGCGTGATATGGCTTTTGATATTCTCGGGGTCTCTGTTATCGGCGTCAAAATTCGCACCCCAAAGATACCTTGCAATGGATTCCAGGTAAACTGCCAGATTTGCCTGCTCCACCAGATAACAGAGGATCTTATATTCCGTTGGGGTCAGCGCGATCCGATCCCCCGAACCGGGGCAGACCAATTCCGCTTTGGAAGTAAGTTCCATATGGCAACCGTGCCCAAGCGCAATTCTTTTATTCATACCTTCCTCCTGACCAGAATCCGTCGTCCAGACGGGTTCCTTTTTTTACGTTCCATCCTTGTTGCAACAATTGCAACCCGGCCGCAACAATATAAATCTGAAAACACTTTGGTTACAACCTGAGTCCGTTACCATTTTATCAGAGGGTAGGCAAACAAAGGCTTCCCCGCAATAAAAGGAGGGCTTAAAAAATGGCCAATAAAGTGATTTTAAACGAAAAGAGCAACAATGAGACCAAGGGGACAGTGACCCCCTATGAAAGGGACCTGCTCCGGGTGCTGGAGCAAGCCATGGAGAAAAACCTGTGCTCCGATAACCTGACCAAACATTCCGACCTTTACGATGCATTATACAACGCCGGGCGGCTCTTTATTGAAAAGAACGTTTTACCCGGTCAATGGTCTTTGCTGCAGCGGCTGAACCTGGAGCGGGCGGATGCCGCCGTTATGTGCGCCACCCACGTCTTCTTCGATAAGCTCGATTATATGATGAGCCGCGAAACACCCCGGGAGGTCATCAGGCTGATCCATACCATGACCCAAAACTGCCTGAAGGATTTTTGGCGTGCCGAAAAGCGGTACCTTTGCGGCATACAAGCGGAAGAAGACCCTTCGCTGACCGGCGATCAAAGGTCTGCTCCGCCCACCAACCTTCATATGGATAAGGGCTGGGATCTGATCGCCTCGGCAGACAATATTGAAGAATGGGCTGTTCACAGCGATCTTGCCTTAGCGGCGTTAAAGGCCCTCAAGGAAAACCCCAACGCCTATGAGGTCATCTCCTTCTTGGAGACCAAGATGGTTGGCGAAAAGGCCGGCGCCCTTACTTATGAATTTGAAAATAGGAACTGCAACGACGTCTGCGAACGGGTACTTCAGGATACCGCAAAGCTCTTTGAAAAGGTCATCGAGGCCGATTTCTTCAAGGATGCCGCCTTCCGGGATCCGGAAAAGGGGTATCACGTCAACGTGAACGGCAACGTGAGCCACGCCTCCGACCGTTGCCGCACCAAGGTGCTGAAGGCGCTCAAAAAATATCTGTAAAGAAGGTTCGTTTATTCATCCACCGGCTCCTCGGGATCCTCGTCGTCTCCACCGAAGGGGAGGGGTTCCCGGGGCTCCCGGAACAGGCGGGAGGAACGCCGTCTTTCGTGGAGCAGATCCATCACCGTTCTCAACCGTTCCCTTTGGTAATGGGAGATCACCTGTGCCAAAAGCACCGTGCGCTCCTCAAAGGATTCCATAGAATCCATCATCTTCACCACCAAAGAGGCCCGTTCCGTTTTCTGTTCAAATTCTTCGTTTAAAATGGCCTCCACCCGGGCAAGGGTCTTTTCGCCCACGGCGGTCAAGGTCGCAAGATATTGCTCCCCGTCCATAGACAGTACCTCGGTCCGATCGACCGCGTAATACAACACATTCTGATCGATTGCGCAGTTATACAAGGCTACAACCCGTGCCTTCAGATCCGGCAGAAACGTTGCCGTACTCAGATACTCCCAGAGGGCCCGATAGTATTCAGCCTCCGAAAGCCCCTTTTTCTGCAGTTCCATCATCTGCTGATCCACCCGGGGCCCATACTCCAGTTGGAGCGCCCGCCGTTTTTCTTCGTCCAAAAAGGTTGGAAGCGTCAGCGAGCAATCGGAAGGGGTAAAACGGTAGCAGAGCAAAAAGGTCTCCAGCAATTCCCCCTGCTCTTCCTTGGGTGCATTCTCGATCAGAGAATAGGCGATCCGGCATAAATTCACGTCCGCTTCCGCCCTTTTGCAAAGCTCCCGGATCTTTTTCTGATTATGAGTCATCTTTCGTCCTCCTAAGGATCATATTGAGGGGTTTCCCCACCAAAAACAACGGCCGGAGGATCGATTTATCCGAATGACTTTATCAAAACCTTTATTCGATTTCATTATAACACAACAACCGTAAGAACTCAACCCCGTTGATTTTCTCTTAAAGGGCGCCCGGGCGCCTGCTCTACAAAGAAAAATCCGCCCGAATTGATTCGGGCGGATAGTTTTGCTTTATAAATCTAATTACTTAGATTCTTTGATAGCAGCCTGTGAAGTAACAACTCAAAAGACACAACCTCTTACTTCTTCACTATTACTTTAAGTTGTACCCTTTGATTGCCGCCTATCCCCACGAGGGGGATAGGACGGACTTTGTTATCCTAAAAGGACGATTTTTTTGAACTTACGGCTTAGCAATGGTGGCATTCGCACTGTCAAGCGTAGCTTGAAGCGATGTTGTATCGCGAATAATGATTACAACGGAACACCATTATCTTCTTACCGTTAGAATTATTTCTTAGAAATTTTGATTATTTCTGTACCCAAACATACTTGTCTCCGACACTTGCATCGGGCTTGAACTCGATGTCATATGCTTTTGTGCCGTCAAGATTTTTAATGTCGAAAGTGCAGTTTTCGATGGTAGCATTTTCTGCCCTGGTAATGAAATAAGAGGTATAAGTAGTATCAAGACCTACTTTTACTTCTGTATTTTTAAGTGCAAGGGTAGTGCCACTTTGAAGGTTTATCATAGCGCCGCCGCTTACCCTGAATTTATCAACGTTGATCTTCGCGCCGTCGATCACGATATTGGCTTTGGCATTGTTGCTGATCAGCGAAGTGCCAAGGTAATCAACGTTAACAACGGTACCTTCACCAAGAGTAAGATCTCCGTATACTTTGAAGGTGGTGTAAGAAGAAGACTTGATTTCACCAACGTTGATCTCAACGTTGCTGATCTCAGTGCTACCGTAGCCAAGGAGCACAGCATTGTTGCCGGCGTTGATAGTAACGTTGCGAATCTCAGTTTTACCGTAGCTTTGAACAATGCCATTATTAAAGGTAGAGTTGGTTGCATCAATCACTGCTCCGGCTTTGGATGAGGTGATGGTCAGGCTGGGTTTAGGACCGCTCAGGGACTGGAACATAGCACTGTCAGAAGGTGCCGTTATGCTTTTACCGTTAAGGTCGATAACTGCATCCTTTTTTGCCATAAGAGTGCTGGTTAACTCGATGTTATCAGTAAGCACAATGTTGCCGCCGTTTTCGATAGCTTTAGTAAACTCAGCAGGAGAAGCTACAGTAGCACCCTTAACAACAGTATAAGTTCCGTCAGCGTTCTTAGTAGCTATATAGCCATTGGCGACGTAAGCGGAGGGGTCTGCCGTGAAAGTGCCGCCATAGATCACAAGCGAACCACCGCCGGTAACCCACAATTCGCCGTCAAAGTTACCGCCATTGATGGTAACTACCGTATTGTCATACATAGAGGTAATAACCTTTCCTGCAGACTTGTAGGTACCGCCGTTGATGGTGATCTTAGAACCCTGCGATGCGAAGATGGCATATTCATCCGCATCAATGTTACAATTGGTAATAGTAGCAACGGCATCCGTGCTGTTTGCAGAAACGGCAATACCCACGCTGGTTACATCTATTGTGCAATCGGAAACCGTGACCTTCAAGGGACCATCCGTTGCGAACGTACCATTAATTGCGGTTTTACCTGTAAAGTTAACGTTTTCAACAACAAGTTCCGTCTGCGCATCGTAACCGATACCGGTTGAAAACGTACCGTTAACGTTAGTATGCGAACCGTCCAAATCCAACGTTCCGTTCTTCACAGTCAGCTTACCACCTTGGAGGTAGAGCGGGCTTCCGGTGGTAGAGCCGGACGTGCCGATGTTCTTGCCGTTTAAATCAAGAACCGTGTCCTTGGTAACAGGCAGGGATTCGGAAATGATAACATCATTAGCCAGCTTAACGTTACCACCATTGGTCAATGCGACCTTCAACTCGTCACTATTCGTAACCAAAAAATCCGGATGCCATGCATTCTCGTCGTAGGTATTGTCAAAGCTGTCTTCCTCAGCGGTTAACTGAGTTGCTAAAAGATTTACGCCCATTTCAATAGAAGGAACGTTGGTACCGTTGTGGTTAGCCTCGTTGCCAACGGTTGTGGGCATATAGATGATAAGTGCTACGTAATCGTCAGCATTTGCTCCGCCTTTGGGGTCTAAAGGCTTGGTTGCGCCGTTATAGGCTTTAAGACCCTTTTCGGTACCTGCGGCAGCTACTGCAGCTTCGCGGGTTGCGTATGCACCTGCAAGATCGGTATCGCTTTCAACGGTTTTGAAAACAAGGTAATCGGAAAGCTTAATGTCTGCGCCGCCCTTGGTTTTACCAAGAGTTTCGCCAAATACGTTTACATTAAGCTGATACTTAAGAGCCAAAGAACCTAAATTGCTAACCTTTAAGTAAGCAACTTCGGTATAACCGGGCTCCCAGAGGGCGTTGTCATTGAAAAGCTTAGTAGCAGAGGTAACGGGTGCATAAGCAGTACCGTTCCAATATTCAAGCTCAACGTCCAAGTTACCGGCGACAATTTGGTTTCTGCCGGAAGTAACGCTGTCTGTGAACCAAGCGAAGGTTGTGCCAATAAGCATGGTGATGCACATAATAAGTACAAGACCGCTTGTAAGCAGAGCACGCTTGGCACTTCTGGTTTTTGTCATTGTTATGACCTCCTTTATATTGTTATATTCACCCTTAACAGCTCGTTAAAAGGGGATAAATATACACATTAATTATACCCCTTTTTATGATTTTGTCAACCTTTTTGTAAGCATTTACTACACTTTTGTGAAAAATACTACATTTTGCTTGTAATTTTAAGCAATTACTACAAAACATAAGATTCCACTAACCGTATATAGCGAAGAAAAATCCGCCCGAGTTTCCTCGGGCGGATAGTTTTGCTTTATAAATCTAATTACTTAGATTCTTTAATTGCAGCCTGTATTACCATTCACAAAGTGCACCAATCATAACTTTTTGAAAGAATCATTCGTTCTGTATTTCACCGGAGACAAACCAACGCTTTTCTTAAAAGCCGTTGAAAAATAATTAGTATCTGTAAAACCGCAAAGTGTAGCAATGTTGCCAATCGGCAGATCGGTGGTAAGCAACAGTTTTTCAGCTTGCTTTATCCGAAGATTGTTAATATACTTTTTTACAGACTGGTCGGTATAGTCTTTAAATAAATGCGAAACTGTGGATTCAGAACACGCACATGCATCCGCTATGCTTCTTAAGGTAATATCCTGCATAATGTTTCTTTGGACAAATCCCAGGATAGAATCAAACGTTTTACTTTTTGATTCTATTGACCGAACATCACCTATCGTGATTTGCAAAAGAGAGAGCATATGGCACAAAGGCTTAATCAATATTTTCAGTTCACAGATATTTTCCTTTTTATGCATTAGCCCTTGCTCATACACCGTCAAAAGTTCCAACTTGTCAAAATGATATTCGCGTGACAGGCGTTCCATCCTTTTTTTCGCTTTTTCTTTATCTATCCCATAACCGCTGATACTTATAAAAGTTTTATCATTCACATAAAAAACATATTCTTCAACCCCTGCATAGCACATACCGAACAGGTAATCGTTGTTATATGCCTTAAATACATTTTGCTGGCATTGGACACACTTTTTCCAGGCTTCGTCATTTGTTTTTACGAAAGTACAATAGGGATTATTATGTATATTGTTTTCAATAAGACCGCCTATATTCTTTCCGTGAACCGATATAGAAAATCCTTTTAAATTCAGATAGCTTATATAATTATTTATATCACTTATAAGATTATCTTTCATTGCCACCACCCCCTACGATTTGATTTTACAGCAAATATGCAAGAATGTAAATATAATTTGCGGAAAATTAAAGGACAAACATAGTTTTTAAGATTATAATAAAATAAAAAAATGAAGGTGATCAAAGATGACAGCTGATTTTAAACTCGATACGGATGTCCTTGTTTTGGGCTCAGGACCCGCAGGTTTTGCGGCGGCATACACAGCGGCAAAAAACGGTGCAAAAGTGATCATTGTTGAGCAAAGCGGAGATATAGGCGGTATTTCTACGTCCGGACTTATGAGTCACTGGACAGGGAGCTGCGACAGTCCTTTGTATCGCGAAATACTTCACCGAAGTGCCAATAAAAACGAAGGGGAACACCACGGCGTTATTACCAAATATATTGACCCTGAAAAGCTAAAAACATTATACCTTGAAATGCTTTATGAATCCGGCGTCAAAATATTACTTTACACATTTGCTGTCGATGCAATTTGTGAAGGCGATAAGGTTATAGGTGCAAAGGTAGCAAACAAATCGGGCATAACGAATATATATGCAAAAATCACAATAGATGCTACTGGTGACGGCGATATTGCCGCCAAAGCGGGTGCCAAGTTTATTTTGGGTAGAGAAGAAGATCACAAAATGCAACCCGCAACACTTATGTTCAAAGTAGCGGGTGTTGACTGTGAGAGGGCCGCTTTTATAGGATCTTTTGAGAGAACCTATGACACACCAAAAGGTGAGCTTCAGGCTCTTGCCAAAGAGCACATTCCGTATCCCGCAGGACACATATTAACCTACAGAACAACCTTGCCGGGCGTGGTTACCTGTAACATGACCAACGCAATAGATATTGACGGCACCTGTACTGACGACTTAACAAAAGCAACTATAACTTGCCGCAAGCAAATGGATGATATCGTTAAATACTTAAGGGAATTTGTTCCGGGCTTTGAAAACTGCTTTATTATCAGCTCGGCATCTCTTATGGGCATCAGAGAGACCCGTCACTTCAAAGGAAAATACACTCTTACCGAGCAAGATATATTAGAAGCCAGAGTATTTGACGATTACGTTGTAAAAGATGCACATTTTAACTTCGACGTTCATAACATAACCGGCTCCGGTCTTGATAAAACGGGTATACAAAAGCATTTTACACAAAGTAAGGGTTACACCATACCTTACCGTTGTTTGCTCCCGGAAGTAAAAGAAAACCTTTTGCTTTGCGGAAGGAATATTTCGGGCACTCATATTGCACATTCAAATTTCCGTGTAATGCCGATTTGTGTAGGAACGGGTGAAGCGGCAGGCGCGGCAGCGGCAATAGCGGTAAGTACAGGAAAAAAACTTTGCGAAATTGATGCTGCGGATATCAGAAAGAAAGTAGGTATATAAAGTATGGCTGAAATGATTGTTGCAACACAAGTTTAGGAAAGGAACGAATGACCATGCTTATACATCAAAATTTTATCGGCGGTAACATCACTGTAAAAGAAA
>JAZQAR010000189.1:0-3213 GCA_045545315.1 Eubacteriales bacterium
TCGGCTCCACCACCGGCGGCCTGGTGATCCAGACCGTTTGTGCCATGGGGATCAACCCCGCAGCCTTCCTCTTCAGCGAGCATATCGACAGCCTGGCCGCCAGCGGCATCGTGTTGGCCAAGATCTGGGAAAACAGCCCCGTGGTCGCCATCGACCAGCTGGGCGAGGAATTCCTGAAGGCGGTACAGACCGGCGGCAAGGTGGATATTGCCGAGGACGGCACCGTAACCGTTTATTAAATATGAAATTGCCCCCTGAACGCAAGCGTCCAGGGGGCAATTTTTATTCGTAATCATAGTGCTTGATCCATTGGAGCAGCTGATCCACCGCCCTACGGATAGGGATCTCCTCCCCCTGCAGGACGTGATTGCCAAAGGGCGCCTCCAGGGGCTCTCCCACCAGTTGGGGCTCATGGCCGCCCTTAGGGAAGGTAACCAGCTCGATCACCGCACCCCGGCGCCGATGCTCCTCCACAAAGGCCTTGGTCACACTGCAGGCCACCACGTGGTCATCCTCGCAATGCCAGAACTTCACCGGCACCGGATAGGGCTTTGGATATTGAGCGGGGTTATAGCCCCGCACCTTTTCTTCGTCGTAAAGATAGTCCCCGGCCTCGTCCCGCTCCAGAGCATAGAGCTTGCCCAGGGCGATCTTAGGCAACCCCTTGCTCCAGGGGTGCAAAAAGATCTGATGATAGGTATCCAGCACCGGGCAAAAGCCGGATTGGGCGATTACCGGGATCCGCCCGCTCAGCACCAGGTTGGTGCTGCTGATACCACCCATGGATGCCCCGTGCACAAAGACCTCACGCTTCAGATTGAAGTGGCCGATACAGTATTCATAGGCCTTCACGTAGCTTTCCACTGCCAGGGGACTGCCGATATTATTCCGGAGATCAATGCCCTCCCGCTCCGCAAAGGCGGCAGGCAGGCCGTTCACGTCCATCACTGCATAGCCGTTGGCCAGCAGATACCGGGTCTGGGGCTTGTTCTCGATCTGAGCATCGCCGCAGGTCACGGTGCCGCCGGCTCCGTGACAGTTGATGACCAGCCGGGTGGGGGCGCCGTCCGGAGAATAGTTCGCCGGCAGTAAAAGTAAGCCGTGGTCTTCTTCATATTCCCCCGGCCGACAACAGATCGGCAGGGCAAAGCGATGTACGGTAGTTTCCATGGTTTTTCCTCCTTTTTTACCAGGATTATACCACGCGGATCCTCATATTGCAAGAAAAACCCCGCCGGTCACCCGGCGGGGTTTTACTATCATACGTTCTTTTCCGTTTATTTAACGGTTACGGTTACGTTTTCTTCGGTGTTGTTGGAGGCGATAACGCCCACGCCGGAGCCGCTGACAGAATTTCTGCCCCAGATCCCATTAGCGTTGGCCTCCTTATCGCCGTAATAGTTGGTCTTCTGATCCACGGTCAGGGCCACGTTCTTAACGGTGTTGCCGGAGACGGTGGTGCTGTAAGCCACGTAGCCTGCGATACCGCCCAGATCACGGTAAGCCTTGATGGCCACATCGGTCGCGGAGCAGTCGGTCAGGGTACGGTTGTTATTGTTATCGCCGATCCAGCCCACGATACCGCCGACCTTATCGCCGTTATCATAGCCGGTGCCCACCTGATTGGGAACAACGGTGATCTTCACGTTTTCGGCGTGGCAGTTTGCGATGCTGCCGTAGAGCTGACCCACCACGGAGCCGGTCATACGGTTGCTGTTGAGCTCAACGCCGGAAACCTTCACGTTGTTGATCTCTGCCTGATAAGCCAGACCGAACAGACCGGCAAAGCCGCCGTTCTCCACCTTCAGGTTGGAAACGGTATGGTTCTGACCGTCGAAGGTTCCTCTGAAGGAGCAGCTGAAATCGGTGGTACCGCCGGGGCCGGGCTTACCGATGGGGGTCCAGGCCTTGCCCAACAGGTCGATATCGTTCAGCAGAACAACGGTCTTACCTTTAAACAGTTCGGCACCGCTGTTTACGTAGTTGGCCAAAGAGGTCAGAGAGTTTACGTCGTATACGGCGTAGACCAGGGTGTAATCCTGATTTGCTGCGCTGTCCTGAGCGGGATCCACGGTGGCGGAAGCCTGCACACGGCCGTAGATAGCACCGGCATTTTCGTTCTTGTCGGCGGGTATCTTATCAAAGAGCAGGTAACCCAGGGTCACGTTGGTGGCAGTATTGCCGGAGCAAGCGTTGTTGTTATGAACCATACCCACAACGCCGCCCAGATCACGGAAAGCATAGATCTTCACGTCGGTAGCGGAACAGTTGGTCACGCTCATACCGGAACCCTCCAGCAGCTGACCCACAACGCCACCGGCCTTGGCGCCGCCGTCATATTTGTCCCCGGTCCATTTGGGGGTGGTCATAACGGTTGCATTCTTCACGTGGCAGTTATCGATATCAGTATAGCCGCGGCCCAGGATCGCACCTGCATAATCGTGAGCGTTTACCACAGCGTTTTCAACCTTCAGGTTCTTGAAGTTACCGCCGTTCAGCGCATAGCCAAAGAGACCGGCGCTGGTATCTGCGGTGACGTTCAGGTTATAAACGGTATGGTTCTGACCGTCGAAGGTGGCGCTGAAGCCATGGGCACCGTTGCCGATGGGGGTCCAGGGGATATTGTTCAGATCCAGATCCTTGCCCAGTTGAACGGTGTAGCCCTGATAGCTTTCGCCGCCGTTGACGGCAACGGCCAAAGCGGCCAGCTCTTCAGCGCTGTTGATGGTGATGACCTTATTGGCATCAGCTGCAGGAACGGAACCTGCGGCGCCGGTCCAGGGAGCAGCGGCATCGTAATCGGGGCCGAAGCTATCCACTTCGCTGGTCAGCTGGGTGGCAAACAGGTTCACACCCAGATCGATCTGAGGAACGGCCTCACCACGGTAGTTGGCCTCGTTCCCAACGGTTTCGGGCATATAAACCACCAAAGCGATGGTCTTGGTCTCGCCCTTTTCGGTCATGGTGCCGTTGGCGGAATAGGTGGTCAGGGGAGCGGCGGTAGCCTTAACGGCATCCCGGGCAGCCTTGCGGTCTGCAAACTTGGCGGTTGCATCCACAACGCCGTATTCCAGGTACTTGGACAGATAAATGTCGTTGCCCAGAACGCTCTTACCCACAACGGTATCGGTGAAGTTCACACCAAAGGTGTACTTCAGATCCAGGGTGCCCAGGTTGGTCAGCCGCAGATATACCACCTCGGTATAACCGGGC
>JAZQAR010000190.1:0-4609 GCA_045545315.1 Eubacteriales bacterium
AAATGAAATACCCCCCGTTATACGGGGGGATATTTATTAACCCCCTCGAAAACTTTCAAACTATAAGCTTGAAAGTTTTTGGAGTTTCCAAAGAACCTTTTTACAAAAAGGTTCTTTGGGCCCCCTTATATCATGGGTTGCAGTTGTTCGCCCTTGAGGGCCGCCTCCAGAGCGGCGGGCAGTTTGGTGAAATCGGCGATACAGGAGCGGGGCTTGCCGTAGGCATCGTCCTGACCGTAGGGAATAAAGTAGTAATGGCGGGTGGACTGTAGAACGCCGATGTTTTTGGCGGCCCCCGCCAGCCCATCATTGGTGGAAAGGCCGATCAGGATCGGTTTTCCGTTTCGCAGAGTGGATTTGGCGGCCATGGTCACGGCGGTGTCGGTGATGCCCAGAGCCAATTTTGCCAGGGTGTTCCCGGTGCAGGGTGCGATCACCAAGGCATCCAGCAGTTTTTTCGGGCCAATGGGCTCCGCCTGAGGGATGGTGTGGATAATGGGTCGCCCGCAAAGGGCTTCAAAGCGCTCCCGAAAATGTGCGGCGGTGCCGAACCGGGTATCCGATTCATAGACCGCCGTGGACATAATGGGCCAAAGGTCGTATTCCGCCCGCAGGGGCTCCAAAGCCTTTAGGGCAGTATCCAGGGTACAAAAGGAGCCGGTCAAAGCCAGCCCGACGGCAGGTCGTTTATCCATTGCCTTCCATCTCCTTTAAAATAAAATCACCGATCAGCTTTGCGGCGGTCTCCGGCATCCACTTGCCCGGCAGAGCCCCGCCATCGATCCATTCCACCCCTTGCTTTTTGCAATCCTCCGGCGCAAAGCCAAAGGGCGCCGAGGCCAGCTCCAGAATTTTTGCTCCCGGTTGGAACTGCTCCGGCAGCAGGATCCGGGCAGGGGCGGTGTTGCAGACCAGCCGGAACCGCCTCAGGGGCAGATCCTTGAATTGCCGTGCCTCCAGCCCCCGGGCCCGGCAGGCGGCCAGCTGGCTTTCCCGCCGGGCGGCGATCATGGGCCTTGCCCCCAGCCTTAAAAGGGCTTCTCCCAAAAGGGTGGCGATCCGCCCGCCGCCCAGGATCAGGATCGGTTCCCCCACCAGGGAATAGGGGGTGTTTTGGATCAATAGTGCCACCGCCGCCTCGGCGGTCAGGGCGGCATTGGCCCAAAGGATGGATTCCGCCCGCCCGTAATCGGTCAGGGGGATCCCTTCCGGGTAATAGGGGAAGGCACCGCCGTAGATCCGCCCGCCCCGGAACTTTTCAAAAATTTCTTTTAAGAGAATGGTGCGGTCGCTTTTGGGTGCAAACAGGGTGCGCCCGTCCCGGCTTGCGGGCATGGGTAGGATCAAGATGTCCGCATCCCATTGGATGGGGGACTCCTCCCCCAGAAAAGAACAGGTCACGGGGAACCCTTTGCCGGCTATGTAATCGGCCAAATAGACCTGCCGTCGGTCCCCGCCCGTCAGATGGATCGTCATATGCAGCCTCCTTTGTGAACTTATTTTATCCTATGCGGGCGGGATGGATATTGACATCCTTTTCCACGATTGGTATAATATTTTTAATGTGACCTGAGGAGGTTTAAAGATGAAAGACTATAAGATCGAGACCAAGTGTGTGCAGGGGGGCTATACCCCCGGGAATGGGGAACCCCGCCAGATCCCCATCGTGCAAAGCACCACCTTTAAATATGCCACCGGCGAGGATATGGGCAAGCTTTTTGACCTGGAGGCCAGCGGTTATTTCTATTCCCGGCTCCAGAACCCCACTAACGATTCCGTTGCCGCCAAGATCTGCGAGATGGAGGGCGGCACCGCCGCTATGCTCACCAGCTCCGGTATGGCTGCATCCTTCTTTGCGGTGTTTAATATCGCCTCTGCCGGGGATCACGTGATCGCCAGCTCTGCGATCTACGGCGGAACCTATAACCTGTTCGCCGTGACCATGAAGCGGATGGGGATCGAATTCACCTTCGTTTCTCCCGATTGCTCCGATGAAGAACTGAACGCCGCCTTCCGGCCGGAGACCAAGGCTGTTTTTGGCGAGACCATCGCTAACCCCGCTTTGGTGGTGCTGGATATCGAGCGGTTTGCCAAGGCAGCCCACGCCCACGGTGTTCCCCTGATCATTGATAACACCTTTGCTACTCCCGTCAACTGCCGCCCCTTTGAGTGGGGTGCGGATATCGTGGTTCATTCCACCACCAAGTATATGGACGGCCACGGCACCGCTGTGGGTGGCTGTATCGTGGATAGCGGTAAGTTCGATTGGACCAAATACCCCGAAAAATTTCCCGGCCTTTGCACCCCGGACGATAGTTACCACGGGGTGACCTATACCGAACGTTTTGGCTTGGAAGGCGCCTATATCACGAAAGCTACTGCCCAATTGATGCGGGATCTGGGTGCTATCCAGGCTCCCCAGAACGCTTTCCTTTTGAATATGGGGCTGGAAAGCCTCCACGTGCGGATGGAGCGCCATTGCGCCAACGCCCAAAAAGTGGCAGAATATTTGCAAAACCACGAAAAGATCGGCTGGGTTCGTTACCCCAACCTGGCCGGTGATCCCTATTACGATCTGGCTGCCAAGTATCTGCCCAAGGGCAGCTGCGGCGTGATCAGCTTTGGGGTGAAGGGCGGTAAGGAAGCCGCAGGCCTGTTTATGAGTAAACTGCAGATCGCCGCCATCGAGACCCACGTGGCCGATGCCCGCACCTGCTGTCTGCATCCCGCCACCACCACCCACCGCCAGATGACCGATGAGGAACTCTTGAACGCCGGTATACCCGGCGACCTGGTTCGCTTGTCCGTGGGTCTGGAAAATGCCGACGATCTGATCGCCGATATCGAAAATGCACTTTCTTTTGTTCAATAATTCTAAAAAGTAGAGAGGGATCTGCCATGAAACTCCGTTTGATTGCATTGCTCCTGGCTTTTACAATGGTTTTGGGTCTGTTCACGGGCTGTAAAAAGAACGAGGATTTCGAGTTCGACGCCCCCGCCGTAGAGGATACGGTGGAAAAGGATGAGGGATCCGAAGAAAAGGAAGAAGAGCCCGAAAAAGAGGACGAAAAAGAAGAACAGAAAGAGGACGAAAAAGAAGAGGAGAAAAAACCTGCTTCCGAGGATAAAGAGCAAGAAAAGGACAATAAGGAAGACAAGGAAGAAACTCCCGATCAGCAAAAGGAACCCGAAAAGGAGCCGGAAAAAGAAGAGGAGCCCCAAAAGACTCCCGAAGCCGGCAGCCTCACCAACCTGTTCGAGGTCGCCCATAAAAACGTGGGCATCAACGTAAAGGGCAAGGACGAAAAGGATTCCGGCTATTCTATCGCCAAGGCCATCAAGGTCTCCGAGGGCGATACCCTGACCTTCGGCCCCGTTTCCTCTGCCCAGGTGGTAATGGGCTTTGCCTATAATTCCTCCAATAAGCCCCTGGAGCGGATCAACGGCTCTAATTTGAAGGAAGAAGATACCTTTGAATACGGAATGAAGATCTATACCTATACCGTGCCCAAGGGTGCCACCGAGGTACGGATGAACGTTTCTTCCGTTGTGAAGGATCAGTTTATGCTTACCAAAAACTGCCCCTTCAAGCTGAAGGAGTATACCCAGGTGACCCAGGTGCCAGACAACTTTGTGGAAGATCCTTTGAAGGATAAACGGGGCCTGTTCGTGGGCGATTCCATCTGCTCCGCTAACCGGGATACCATCGGCGGCATCCGCGGATGGGCTCAGCGTGTAGCTAACGATACCGGCCTGATCGCCGTGAACGGCGGTAAAAGCGGCGCTTCTGTTTCGAACACACGCTTGGGCGGTGCCGGCACCATCCTGATGCAGCTGGAAAAGGTTAAAACGGAGGACTACGACTACGTGGTGCTCCACGGCGGCGTGAACGATGCCTGGGATAAAGAGGACGTGGGGACCATGAGCGAGGAATTCGATCCCATGTTCTTCGATTGCGATACCTTTGCCGGCGGGTTGGAAACACTGTTCTATAATGCGATCCAGATGTTTGGCGATAAGGCCGCCATCGGCTATCTCATCAACTTCAAGGCTCCCAGCTGCACCAAGGGCTATATCTCCGATATGACCGCCTATAACGAGGTGGCCAAAAAGATCTGCGATAAATGGGGTATTACCTATTTTGATATGTATAACCACGAAGAAATTACCGCAGAACTGAAGTTTACCACCACCACCCATACCACCGACTATATCCATCCCAATGCATCGGGCTATGATATCCTGGCCCCCTATATCGAGGATTATATGCGGAATATGACCGCCTGCCCCCAAAAGTCCTTTGACCAGACTGACGAGAAAGAATAAATTTAACCATCAAAAAAGAACCGGGAGTATGCGTTGTATCCTTACGGGTACAACGCAACGATATAAATCCCTTTCGGGATTTTCGATATGCACTATCGTGCTCGATATGTGCTACGCACTCGATATGCCCTGCGGGGCGAGGAGGGATTTATATCATATCGAATTTACCGCAAGGTAAATATATCGATTTTTCGTCAGAAAAAATATCGCATTGCGAAGCAATATATCGACAAAACTCCCCGAATGATTATTCTCATACGGGGAGTTTTTGGCGTTATAATCA
>JAZQAR010000191.1:0-19843 GCA_045545315.1 Eubacteriales bacterium
GAACTGCAGGGCATACAGGCTCTTATAGGTGCCGTTTTGGGCCATCAGTTCTTCGTGGGTGCCTCGCTCGGTGATCTTGCCCTCCATCACCACGGCGATCTCATCCGCATTGCGGATAGTGGAGAGCCGGTGAGCCACCACCAGGGTGGTACGCCCTTTGCAAAGCTCGTCCAGAGCCTGCTGGATCAAAACTTCAGTGGTGTTATCCAGCGCACTGGTGGCCTCGTCCAGGATCAGAATGGCAGGGTCTTTCAGGAAAACCCGGGCGATGCTCAGGCGTTGCTTCTGACCGCCGGAAAGCTTCACGCCCCGTTCGCCGATCTCGGTGTCGTAGCCCTTTTCCAGGGTCATAATGTAATCGTGGATATTGGCCCGGCGGGCGGCTTCATAAACTTCTTCCTCGGTGGCATCGGGGCGGCCGTAAAGAATATTCTCCCGGATGGTGCCCACAAAGAGGAACACGTCCTGCTGAACGATGCCGATATTCCGCCGCACGGATTCCAATGTCAGCTTGCGGATATCTTTGCCGTCGATGGTAATGGTGCCGCCGCCTTCTTCCAGCTGATAGAAATTAGGCAACAGATGGCAAAGGGTGGTCTTGCCGCCGCCGGAGGGGCCCACCAGGGCCAGTTTGCGTCCCTTTTCCAGTTTCAGGTCAATGTGGTGCAAAACCTCCTTGCTGGGGTCGTAGGCGTAGGAGACGTCCTTGAATTCGATCTCGCCCCGGGCGTGCTCCAGTACCTCCGCATCGGGATCGTCGGTCTCGGGTTCTTCTTCGATGATCTCAACGAATCGCTTGAAGCCGCTGACCCCGTTCTGGAACTGCTCCATAAAGCCGATCAGAGTGTTTACCGGGTTGATGAACAGGTTCACCGATACGATAAAGGTGGAATAATCACCAAAGGAGATCCGCCCGGCATACAAAAACAAGCCGCCGGCGATCAGGATAAAGACGTTGAATACGTCGGTTACAAAAGAGGTGGAGGCGTGGAATTTGGCCATGGCATCATAGGCCCGGCGGGAGGAATCCACAAAATCCTCATCGCCCTTGCTGAATTTTTCCACTTCCCGGGCAGAGTTGGTGTAGGCCTTGGTCACCCGGATGCCGGTGATACTGCTTTCCACCGCCGCATTGATGGTGGCGTTACTTTTCCGCCGATCATCAAAGGCCTCTTTCATGGCCTTACGGTAATGAACGGTCACCAGCACCAAAATGGGCACACAGGCAAAGATGATCATCGTTAAGATCCAATCGATGGTAACCAGATAAGTAAAGGAAAGAATAATCATCACGCTGCTGATCAGCAGGTTTTCCGGGCCGTGGTGGGCCAGCTCGCAGACTTCAAAAAGATCGCTGGTGATGCGGGTCATAATGCGGCCGGTTTCATTATTATCGTAGAAACGATAGGGGAGCTTTTGCAGATGGGCGAACAGATCCTGCCGCATCTGGGATTGCATACGTACTCCGATCAGATGGCCATAGTATTGCACAAAATACCGCATCAACATTCGCAGAGTATAAAGCACCAACACCAGGATCCCTGCGATCACAATGGTGCGATACATCTTTTGCGGAATATATTCGTTGAGCATTTTGTTGGTCACGATGGGATAAACCATCCCGATCACCGAGATCAGGAGCGAGGCCAGCATATCCAATGCCAGCATCTTTTTGTGGGGTTTATAATAACTGATAAACCGTTTTAACATCTTATTTTTCTCCTCTTAATTCTACCGGCACATAATGGCGGCATTGAATGGCCTCGGCCTCGGGGCAGCCGTAAAAGGGCTTATTACAAGGCTGTGGCTTGGCAATTGCCATTTGCGCTAATTCCTCGATCAAGGAATTCAACTGGGCTTTGTCCAGGCAATAGTGGGTATAATACCCGCGCTTAACACCATAGACGAGCCCGGCCTCCCGCAGGATCTTTAAATGCTGTGAGACTGCCGATTCCGATAATCCGCTTTTGTGAGCAAGGGCTTTTACGCAGTATCCCCGCTCCGCCATCAGCCTTAACAGCATAAAACGTTTGGGTTCTCCGATTGCTTTACAGATCTGCTCGTTCATAGCCGTCTCCTTTCTTTTTATATTATAAAAATTGAATTTAATTTAGTCAATGCTAAATTAAAAATTTTGATCAAAAAGCCGCAGTTTGGCTGCGGCTTTTCAAAATATTAAAGAACTAACGGCTCCCCGGAACGA
The DNA here is from genome assembly GCA_045545315.1 of Eubacteriales bacterium. Classification (GTDB taxonomy): domain Bacteria; phylum Bacillota; class Clostridia; order Oscillospirales; family QAKW01; genus QAKW01. The sequence continues at coordinate 2,204 of JAZQAR010000191.1, forward strand.
GTATAGCATTGGTTGAAGTGCAGGTGGGGGGCTTCCTCTTGCGAAACGGTGGGGCAGTTGGTAAAGGCGCAATGAGAGAACAGCACCAGTCCTTCGCCCTTCACGGTGATCTCTTCATCTTTGCCGTAGTTCATATTATCGAACTGGATCCCCTTGGAGTTTTCAACAACCGTCTTGGAATAAAATACCTGACACCCGGTGAAAACAAAGCCGGCGGTGTTGTTGATGATATGGATGCCGATGCCCTGGTTATCGTCGGTGTGGTTAAAGGTGCAACCTACGGCAGAACCGTGGGAATTATTGATGGCTTTTCCATCGCTGTTATCCATCAAAAAGCCCAGAACGTTGGCATCAAAGGCACAGCCGGTAAACACGTTATTACCCCCGTTATTCACGCATCCGTAGAAATTGCGGTGGCAGACCACGTTGTTGAATTTATGATATTCACTCCAATGGGGGATATAGATCCCGGCGCCGCAATACTGGATCCGGCAATCGGATACGCAGGCAGAGCTTAAAACCGAATAGCCGGTGCCCCGCATGGTGATGCCCCCGCCGGAAAAATTACGGATCCGGCAGCCGCTGACGATGCAGTTTTGGGTCTGGGGGCATCCCCGCCAGTTTTCCTTGGTGGCATCTCCCAAAAAGCCGATGCCGTGACGGGTGCCCATTTGGGTGGGGCGTTCTGCCGGATCGTTTGCATCCCCTAAAAGGGTCAGGTTTTTCAGGGTGCAATGGGTGTTCAGAATAACGGCGTAGCCCTCTTCCACTTCTTCCGACAGGATCAGCTTGCTGGGCTCTCCCAGCCCTAACAGGCTGGTGCCCCGGGGCATTTTAATGCCGCTGACGTAATAGTCGCCGGCCCCTAAAATGCAAACGCCCTGTTCCTGCAAGCGTTGTTCGATCTCCGGTGCCCGGTCCCGGGTGTCACCGGTGGCTTCTAAAAAGTAGTTCATTCTTTTTCTCCTATATAAGTAAATCGTTGTTGGGTCTTCCCGTTCCGTTCTACCGTTTCATTCCACATTTCGGCGGGGCGCACCCAATAACGTCCGTCCTTTTGGCAACGGTACAGCACCATTTCTTCCAGTGTTTCGCTATGAATGGCGATATCGATCACCTCATAGATCCCGCCCTTGAAATGTTGGTAAATACCGGGCTTGATTTTGCTGTTCACGGTTGTTCCTCCCATATAACAGGATTTTAATAGAAACATTATATCAAACTGTACGGATAATTTCAATTCATTTATGATAAAAGCCCCATCCGATCGGATGGGGCTTCGGTTTATTGCGGCACCAATTCAATTTTCAGTTCCAATTCGTTCTCTGCCGTTGCATAAAAAGCCTGATAGATGCCGTTGCGGTTGGGGGCTTTAAAGCCGGCGTCCCGAATGGGACCGTTGGCGGTATAGCGGCATACCCAGCCCCCGTAGGCCACGGTCAGGGTGTTTTCCGTCCGTTGGATTTCGGGTTGCTTTTCGCCGTCGGTCAGGAGCGCCGGCAGCAGATAGGCCAAGGCTCCTTCGCCGTTTAGCCGGATCGAAACGCCGTTTTGATCCACCCGATAATGGGTTTTGAGCCCTTCTGTGGGGTTCAAAAGGGTTACAGCGGCGTGATCTTCGCCTTGGCATAAGTCCTCGGCTTGGTAGAGGGTACCGGGTTCGGCGGTGAATGCGGGAATGCCGCCAACGAGCTTACCGGCGCAAAGGCTCATAGAAAGGGGTGTTTCCGGAACTACGCTGTAATGGGGCGCCCGGGGGCAGGGCACCGAAAGACAAAGAGCAGAAGGCGCACCGTAGCGGTGTACCCGCCCCAAGCCGCAGGCATCGTATTGCGGATCTCCGTTCAGATCAAACTCCAGAGAATAGCCGCCTGCCCGCAGAAAGATCTTATGGAAATATGCAGAGGTCTGCCAGGCACAGGGGGAATCGTCGAATTCTCCCACCGGCACCGCTTCGTCGCAAAAAAGATAAGCGGCGTAAAGGAAGGAAGCGGCGGTAATCATATATTTATCAAAATAGGCGTAGCCCTCGCAACCGAACTTGCTTTCCAGCGGGAAACGGTTTTTTACGTGGCGGATGGTGGGCTCCTCCAACCAGCGATGCATCGGTTCCAACGCCCGATTTGCGGCGGCCTTGAATTTGCCGGCCAGTTGAAGATCGCCTTCCCGATAATAGCGGGCGGCCTCGAATTCGAAAATGCCGGCCAGCCATGCTTCGTTATGTAAAAATTGGTTACTGCGCCCGCCGTAGGCCAGTTCACCCGTTACCGATTGCATCTTCAGGGTCAGAAGATTCGCTTTGCGGAGGCAGGCATCTACTTCCGCAAAATACCTTCCACGGTAGCCGGCGTGGAGCAAAAAGCAAAAGAGTCCCCGGGGCGCGAGATCGTAAACTACGGGCTGGTAGGTTTCTGCTTTGGCATTATCCCGGTACATTCCGTTTTCATCCAGCCATTGCAGTTGAGAGGCGATCTGGGTTTCAATGAATTCTTCGGAATGACAAAGCCCCGCCTTTTGGCGGTAAAACTCGCTGACTCCGGTGAAAAGCGCCCAGTTCCGCACCGGGTCCGTGGGATTTTTGGCAAATTTATTATAGCATTTTTCCGGCTCAATGGTGGTCAGCAGATCCTTCCAATGGGCCAGTTCCTCCCGGGAAACAACCTGAGCCCGTTCCAGTTCCCATAGGCAGCAAACAATCTCCCGCACAGAAAAATCGTTGGCCGCTAAAACCTTGGGGATGCTTTGGCAACAAAATTCCATCATCTGCCGGAACAGGGGTAAAAGCTCCCTACACCGCCCATGGGCGATCAGAATACCGATGTTGGCCGTTAGCCGGGGGAAGCCATGCTCGCTGAGCCCTTCGGTCTGCACCCGGGTAAAGTATTCACGAATGTGCGCCTCGGAATAGGCCGAAAGCACTCGCTCCATCAGATCCACGTAGGTTGTTTTCGTCGAATTCATCTGGATCCCTCCTTTTTATTCATTGTAGTCATTATTTCATCGAAAAACAAGATAATATCTGCATAGTTTTGTGTAAATATTGCAAAAATGGGATGTAAAAAACATAAAGTTTTATACATCCCATTTTTTAATCCTGTTGCGTTTGTCCGGGGCGCTCCCCGGTGAGTTGTTTATAGCATCGGCAAAAATAGCCGATGTTTTCAAAGCCGGAGGCATAGGCTGCCTCCGCCACGGTGCAGCCCCCTTCACGGAGCAGCTGTTGCGCACGGTTGATCCGTAATCGGTTGCGGTACTGCAGGGGAGAAACGCCGTATTCTTTTTTAAAAAGCCTACGAAAGGTGCTGACACTTACGTTGGATTGCTTGGCAAAATCTTCGATCGGCCGATTCTCCAGATAACTTTGCTTCAGCAACAGAACCCCTTTGAAAATGGAAGAATAACGCTGCTCCTGAAAGAGCGAAGTGGAGAGATCGGTATAAACTACAGAGAGCAGGCGATAGAGAAGTTCTTTTCGGCGAAAGAGGGCGGCATCGTTTTGAGATGCACTGCAAGCCTCAAATTTCGCCATAATATTGGCAATACTATGGGCAGGATCCTCCTTTGCAAGCATTGTGATCTGATCGGCCAGTGAAAGGGGCTCTCCCTTTTTATTAAAAAGTTCAAAATTTACCAAAACAAAGGTGGTTCCGGCTTTGCTGTATTGCATTTTATAGCGGGCCCCTTGGGGAAGATAAAGCAATTGTTGGCCGGTCATTTTGAAGGATTTTCCATGCAACAGAAAGAAGGTTGCTTCGCCGTTCCAAAGATATAGAAATCCGTGCCCTTTTCGCCCCTCTTGCAGGTGGTTTACTGTGCGGCCGGGCCCCCGAATACCGGAGAGCACCACAATATTGCTACTCCAACAATCCTCGGTCAGGGACTTAAACATCGCCAAAGGGTCCTTCCGTATTGATTAAAACTTGCTCCAGTACGCTTTGGCAATATCCGCATTTGTGGCATTGCTTATCGCAGGTGGAGGTTTTTTCGAACCAATCTGCCGGGAAGCGGCTGTTATCCACAATAAAAGGGGCCAGAGCGTGGCTGAAGGAGGGCTCGGTCAGATCCAGGGTATTCCCGAAATAGGAACCCCGGGCATAAGCCCCGATCACCATCCCCGGCAACTGGTGCAGGCGGGTGGCCAGCTTAACGGTATCGAACAGACCTTCGTAATGGTGCAGATCCTCCGGGCGGATCCAGGTGTTTTGCAGGATCTTGACCCAGTTTTTCCGATCCTTCAGGGCACGCCAGCATACGTAGGGATTAAAATCCTGCAGATTTGCAATCTCGCAGATCTCCGATTCGTGGGCAACCGTGTTATCGTGGAAAATTTGGCCGGAACAATGGATAAAGCATCCGCTGTTAGCCAGCAGGATCAATTTTTTGCCGTGGGCATCCGCCCATTCCTTTAACTGTGCCAGATAAGCAAGATCACGGTTGTAATCCCGCTGTACGTGGAAGGAATCGAACAGATCTGCAAGATATTCCATCCCTTTGACGGTGCCGATCTTCATATTGACCGAAGCCCGCACTTCAATTTCGGGAAAATGCTTTTTGATCGTATGGGCGATGGCCAGAGAGGCGGTGGTCACGATCTCCACCCCACAGCCTACTTCCTCCAAGTGTGTGATGACGGAGCAGACCGTATTGGCCAGTTTTTCCGAAAGGGCATAGGCACCGTAGCAATTGCCGTTGAATAAAAGATCCAGTTTCACACCCAGTTCCTTGATTCGCCGCAACTCTTCTTCGGTGCGCTGTTGGGCGGTCCAATCGGTAAAGCCGTGGCGGGTGGTGACTCCGCCCCGCCCGGAGGGAATATCCTGCCAGGAGAAGAACACCTCCGAAATATGGTCCCGGTAATCCGCAACCACTTGAGAAAAGGGCTCTTCCCCCACGTCGTTTAATTGAAATCCTACTGAAAATTTCATCATAATTAGTCCGTTTCCGAATCAGTTTTTTTTGCATTGGGGGAATCCATTCCCTCGTATGCCGATTTGTAGTCTACCTCAACGGCGTCCTCGTTCCAGTTGATCTTCCAGGGTTTTTCTGTTCGGAAGGGGCTGTGGAACTTGTTTTTCAGAACGCCTCGTTTTTCCAGGCTGACCATACAGGCGCGGGTGCAGCCCTTGGCACCGCAGATGGCCTTGCCGGTATTGTATAACCTTTTGGGTGCAGAATAGAAGGGCGAGATCTCCGACGGTTTATAGTGGCCGGACCACTTGGGATTGTTTTTATCAAAATAATCCCCCTTTTCGCCCTCTTCAACTTTGGCACCGCCCTGGAAGACCCAGTCGCAACGGTGCATATCTACGTCTGCCCATTCCAGCTCGTAGCCGTGCACATTGGTTTTCACGGTGCGATCCGCAGGAATACAACCGCCGGGGCATTCCCGCACGCAGGCCATACACCGGTTACAAAGGGTGCCGGGCTCCATAATCGGATCCGGTTCCAGTTCCATATCGGTAATGATAATACCTACCCGAACCCGGGGGCCGAATTCGGGGGTCAGCAACATTTTGGAATAACCGATCTCCCCAAGACCGCATAAAAATCCGGCGATCCGCAGGTTGATCATAACGTCCGGCGCTGCCTTCCCGGGGGCAACGGGGCGGGAATAATGGTCGCGTAAGTACCCTGTGCCATCGATGGCACGCCAATCGCTCTGATGCCCCATAGGCACCGCCTCGTATCCCTCGTCCTCGATCATTTTGCTCAGATTGATGATGGTCATGGGCATATAGAGATAGGTGATTCCACCGTAACCCATAGCGGAATAGTTGGAAAAATAGGTTCCCTCTTCAATGCCCCGCAGAGAGCCCCGCATGACCCGGAAGCCCAAAGCGATAATAGATTTTGCCCGGGGCATAATCTGCTTGGGATCCATTTGAATCGGGGCGGTGTCCCAACGGTCGATGGAACCGATTCCCACAATGTCTGCGCCCAGCCGTTTGGCCATGGCCTTAACGTCTTTTGATGTAATCATAACAGATATCCTCCTTTTTTTCAACAGTATATCGTATAAAATGCGCCGATATAAGGAATAAAAAGGGATATTTGTTACACAAAACAATCAAATTGAAAATTTGAATTCATTGTTTCCTGCGGTGAGCGGGAATGTTTCTTTTCCGTAGCAGAACACAGCCTTGGTGTTGGCGGGAAGGTCAATGCAGAAGCAGATCTCGTTTTCCGCTTTTTTATAAGAAAGGGCAACGGTGCCTGCCGGGGTTTTAAAACTGCCGCTCATTCGCCCAAAACGGTGAACGGCCTTGGGGGCGATCACCAGATCGGTGTAGCCGGCGGTGTGTTCCCGCTGACGGATGCCCAAAAGATATTCGAAGAAATAGGCCACCGGTGCCCCGAACATGGGGTGGCTATGGGAGCGGCTACGGTTGCTGTCCCAATATTCGTGGAAGGTGGTGGCGCCGTTTTTGCGCCAATGCTCAAAGCCCTGATCGCCGTTTTGGGTCAAAAGATCCAAGGCCAGGTCTTCATCACCCCGTTCAAAAAGGATCCGGGTGAGAATATCGGTGGCGAAGATGCCGGTGTCGTAATGGCCCAGTTTTCGGTAATAATCCACCAGATTGGGATAGGTCTTTTCGTCGCCCAAGCCCAGATCCACCCCATAGGCATTGGCCCCTTGCACGTTCATGATGAAGTTGCCGTCAAAGGCATTGAAATAGGCGGCCTGAATGGCTTTTTTACGCATTTCGATCTTGGCCTCGTATTCCGGGATATGGTCCTCTTGCCCGATGATTTTGGCGATTTCTGCCATTTGTTTTAGGGATTTCACCATAAAATAGGTGTTCACCATAGGGGCAGGCAGGATCACCTGCTGATTATGGGAGGTGATATCTTTTTCGGGGTAGAGGATATTGGGGCCGCACCAATCTCCTAAGCACCATTCGCCTTTTTTATCGCCGGTTACCAGCCCGAATTCCGAATGGCTTTCCAGGTAATCAATATAGCGGCGCATATTGCCGTAGTATTTTTTCAAAATTCCCGCATCGCCGTAATGACGGTAAAGTTGGTAGGGGACCTCCACGATGGCACAGCCCCAGCCGCCGGGGCCGCCGCCACTGCGGATATAGGGGGCGGTGTACTGGATATGGCCGCTGAGAGTATCCTGGCCGTCGGCAATGTCCTGCAGCCACTTTTCATATAGGGCCTTGGCATCCAGCACCGAAAGGGCCGCGTGGCAGGTTAATTGCCCATCCCCGGTGTAGCCCCGCCGCTCTAAGTGGGGGCAATCGGAGGGATGGCCGGTGTGCAGGTTGCAAAGCATAGTGTGGGCAAAGGTCCGGTAGGTCCAGTTCAGGGTTTCGTTATCACATTCAAAGGTGGAAGAAACCGGCACTTGAGCGTGGATCACCTTTACGCATTGGGGTGTAGCCTTGCCCACTACTTCCATACAACGGAATCCAAACCAGGTAAACTCCGGCTGAACCAGGCATTTTTGCCCGTTGGAGATGACGGTAAAGCGCTGTTCATGGGCGTGCACGGGGTCGATCTGCCCGTCCGGCAATAGCTCTTCGGAGCAATAAACGGTGACCGTCTCCCCGGCGGGGGCATCGATCTCCAAGACCGGCACGCCGGTGGTGTTTTGGCCGCAATCGTAAACAACGCCTTCCCGCCCTTTGCCGATTTTGGTCAGGGGTAGTGCTTCGATCAGCCCGTCGGCGGGGCAATCGGTGGTGCAGTAGTCTGTGTTCAGAGATTCGGTCAATTGGGTATTCGGCCAGGCGGAGTCGTCAAAATTTTCCTTCAGGCAATCGGTGCCAACGGATAGATCCCAATGCTCGTACTGGACGAACAGGTAATCTGAAACGGGGCTTTTACCGATCTTACAGGTTTCATCAGAGCCGAAACGGAGGGTTTCGGTTTTCGTTTCAACGGCGATGCAGTAGATGGCCTTGGGCAGACCGAAGACCCGCCGATGGTGGGTATACCAGCCGCCCCCGTAATGGATGGCGATCACGTTATCGCCGGGATGGATCAGGGGGGTGATATCAAATTGGGAAACGTAGATCCGGCGGGCAGAGAGCACCTCGTCCACCGGGTCACAGCCCGCCTCGAATTCCGAAGAAAGGGGCAAAAAGGTATCCGGGTTGATGCAGGTGCCGTTGATATAGCATTTGAAAAAGCCCAGCCCCAATACCTGCAGTTGAGCGTTTACGGCATCGGTACCGTCAAAATGCCCCCGCAGAACGGCAAAGCTTTCCGGGGTGCGCTCCGGGGCACCCACCCATTTGGCGTTATGAAAAAAGGTTTCCTGTGTCATTGGTTTTTCCTCACTTATACAAATGATACTGTTTGATATCTTCGGTGAACCGTTCGATTTTTTTGCGGTGTTCTGCCACAAAGGGCTCCGGATCAAAGTCCTCCCGCAAAAAGGCATCGGTGCCCATCAGCCGGGGCAGGGAACTGCGGAAGGCGAATTCCGGGTACTCCCGGCGGATGATATCCAGCATTTTCAGGCCGCAGTAAAAGGGCTCAAAGGCCCGGTCGTCGGTGACGTGGAGCTGTACCCCGCTGCAGACCTGCTCCTTGTGCTTGGAAAACTGCGGGGTGAACAGGGTAGGGCGGAACCGCACCCCCGGTAATTGCAGAGCGTTCATCTGCTCCGCCAGCCGAAAGCCGTCGATCCAGGGTGCACCGATGGTTTCAAAGGGCTTGGTGGTGCCCCGCCCCTCCGATACGTTGGTGCCCTCGAACAGCACCGTGCCGATATAGACCAGGGCGCTTTCGTAGGTGGGGATGTTGGGGGAGGGGGTCACCCATGAAAGGTTCAGGGTGCGAAAGGTGTCGCTTCTTTTCAGATTTTGGCAGGGGATCACCTGCAGGTCACAGCCGATCCCTTTTTCCGCATTGATGAAGCGGGCGTATTCCCCAACGGTCATGGCGTGGCGGGAGGGGATGGCATACATCCCCACACCGGAGGCGAAGGCCTCGTCCAGCAGGGTACCGGCCACTTGATCCAGCCCCAGGGGATTGTAGCGGTCGAAGACCACTACGGGGATCCCCCGTTCTGCGCAGGCCTTCATGGAGCGGGCCAGGGTGGAGATATAGGTATAAAACCGGGCACCGATATCCTGAATATCAAAGGCCATTACCTCGATCCCTTCGTAAAGCTCGTCGGGGGTCAGCTTGGTGTGGTACATGGAATAGACCGGCAGACCGCTGCCGGGATCGGTTTGATTATCGATGGGAACTCCGTCCTGAACGGCACCGTAAAGGCCGTGCTCCGGTGCAAACAGCCGTACCAGATCGTAGCGTTCCTTTAAAACGTCCACCGTCCGCCGAAGGTCGGTGGTCAGACCGCTGTGGTTGGTGATCAGCCCCACCCGTTTTTCCATCAGGTAGGCATCCGCCCGTTCCACACAGTCGATCCCGTGTTGATAGTGCATCTATGGTGAGCCTCCTTATGCTTTCATATTCCTTTTATACCATAAATCGAAAAAAATCGCAAGAAAAAACCCCAAGTTTGTACTTGGGGTCTTAGAGTTATTTGTACTTGAGGTCTTAGCGTTATTTTAGATGAACCAGGGCGTAGACCAGGTTGTGGTCGCTGGCACCGCCGTGGGGTACCACGTGCAGGCCGGTCTCGGTGCCGTCCATCTCATAGGTCATGGTGCTGCGGGAAAGGATGATATGATCGATGGCGTTGCCGCCGCCGGAGGTGCGGATAAAGTGAGAAAGATCCTCACCACCGGTCAGGGAGACGAACTTTTCCGTATCCAGCTTGCCCTTCAGCTGCTCGGGGGTGGTGTTCATATCCCCCACGAAGATGGGGTATTGCTCGTTGACCATAAAGCGATCCTGTGCCTCCTGATATTGGAGCGCGCCGATCCCGGCGCCGGCCAGATGGCAGTTATAGAAGGTGATGAGCTTGCCGTTGTAATCGATCTCGTAGCGGCCGATGTTGCGGACCTCGCCCACCTCCACCTGGGCCTTGGGCCAGATGATCTCTTCCTTGAGGATGGGGTGCTTACTGATGATGCCGTGGCCGTAGCCGCCACCCTGATAATCCAATACCTTGGAATAGGACCAGTAGTCATAGCCTGCCCGCTTGGCGATGTATTCCAGCTGATCCACCACGTCGGCGTGCTTTAGACTGCGGCGGGTGCCGTAGTCCACCTCCTGCAGACCTACGATATCGCCGTCGATCTCTTTCAACAGATCGGCCACCTGGTCCAGAGTCTTGCCGTACCAGGCACATTTTACGTTAAAGGATACGATTTTCAACATGGTTACTTCCTCCTGTTTTTAATTTTGTTTGATCATTTTGATCGCTTGCTCAAAGGAGCGCTGAAAGGTGGCCTCGTCCTTGGTATCAAAGACCATCAGCCCGTCCACCGCTCCGGCCCGCTCCAGTTCAAGGGGCGGGTCATAATTGATTTTCTTTACGTAGGCCTCCCAGTTCTGCAGCTTTAAACGGTCCCGCTCGGCGTTCCGCTCCAGCATCCGTTGATGGCAGACCTCCAGGGGGGCGGTGACCCAGATCACCAATAACTCTGCGCCCATTTCATGGGCCTGTTCCTTCAGTTTTTGCATAAAGCCCACGTCCCGGATCTCGGTGCCGAAGGGGGCGTTTAACAGCACCCGATCCACAAACCGCAGGGTGGAAAAGGCCTGGTGTAAAATCGTGGCATATTCAGCGGAGCGCAAGTTCTTCTTGTAGAAATCCCCGTCCATATCCGCCGGCTGACCGGCAACGGAAAAGGCCGCCCGTACCAGGGGACCCAGGTCGTCTTTATCCAAAAGAACCATCGGGCTTAATTCTTTCGCCAGCCGCTCGGAAAGATAGGTTTTACCGCAGGCGGGCGGTGCCGCCACAATCAACAGTTTTTTGTTCATCATACGTGTTTTTCTAAAGTGGCAAGAACAGCTCCGGGGCCTTTGAGCATTTCAGCGAGGGAACGGCAAACGGAATCTGCCATTCCTGCCTCATAGAGGTTGACACCGAAAATTTTGTCGTTTTTCAAAAGTTCGGTGATCTCCGCCTCCACCTGTTCTGCAGAGAGGCCTGCGTTCAGTTTCAGATTGGCAACGAAGGGGCGCACCGTATCCAGCAGGGGATCGGGGCTCGGTTCAAATGCTTCGCCGTTGTCGTCAATTCCCATCAGGTAACGGATCCATCCGGCGAATACCAACGGGATCAATTTCAAATCTCTCACATTGAGGCTTTCGGAGGCCAGATAGGCTTTCACGGTTTCTCCAAAGCGGATGGCCAGTTTTTGGGAAGTATCGGTGGCGATCCGTTGAGGGGTATCGGGCATAAAGGGATTGGGGATCCGGGTGGTAATAACGGTGTCGATAAATTCTTTGGGATCCAGAACACCGGGATCGATCACCACCGGCAGGCCTTCCACATAGCCGATGCCTTGAACCAGTTTGTTCAGGGTTTCGTTTTTCATCTCTTCAGAGATCAGTTGATAACCCAAAAGACAGCCGAAAATCGCCAAAGCAGTATGCAGGGGGTTCAGGCAGGTGCAGACCTTCATTTTTTCCACCTTATCCACTGTTTCACGGGCGGTGAATAGGATCCCGCCTTTCTCCAAGGCGGGTCTGCCGTTGGGGAAGGCATCTTCGATCACCAGATATTCACATTCCTCTGCATTGACAAAGGGGGCAACGTAGGTATTCTTGGAGGTTACTACCGGGCCCGGGTTTTCCACGCCGTCTGCCTTGAGAATTTCTTCCACCGAACTATCGGGGCGGGGGGTGATCTTATCGATCATACTCCAGGGGAAGGAAACGGTGGATTTATCCTTGACATAGGTTTCAAAGCCACTATCGGCCAGCCCTTTTTCAACCCAGCCTTTTGCAAAGGCGTAAATCGCATCAAAGAGTTTATCTCCGTTATGGGAGCAGTTATCCATACTGACCATAGCGATGGGCTTTTGGCCCGCCTGATAACGGGTATAAAGCAAAGAGGCTACCTTGCCGATATAACTTTTGGGCATTGCAGGGCCCTTTTCCATATCTTCCTGCACCGACGGCAATAAGTTTCCGTTGCCGTCGGTTAGGCAGTAGCCCTTTTCGGTGATGGTGAAGGAGGCCATCTGCAGAGAATCCTTCTTGAAAATTTCCTGCAGCCGGGCATATTCCTTGGCGTTTTCGGAATCCAGCATCAAGGATTCCACCACACTGCCTACCACGGTTTTTTCCACGTTTCCGTCTGCTTTCAGCGTTACCAGAAGGGTGTAATCATCGTGGGGGCGGTTGATCTTTTCAATGATCTCATAGTCAAATCCCTCTGCCACGATCAAGCCTCGATCCAAAACGCCTTCATTCAGCAGGTTTTGAACCACATTGGCCTGAAAGGCCCGAAAGATGTTGCCGGCACCAAAATGGATCCAATAGGGGTTTTCTTTGGTGGCGGCGGCTACTTTGGCTCGGTTATATTGAGGCAAGCGGTAGCCGGCTTTTTCCCAGGGGGCTTTGTTTTCAAGACCTTTATCGTTTAATCTCATTATTTAGACTCCTTTTCAATGGCTTCCCATAAGCCCTGCAGATAGCAAGCCCCCAGGGCTCTGTCGTAAAGGCCGTAGCCGGGCATGGCCACCTCGTCCCAGATCATCCGACCGTGGTCGGGACGGATGGGGCCTTCAAAGCCGATATCGTGAAGAGCCTTCATAATTTCAAACATATCAAAAGTGCCGTCGGAGGAAAGATGGGCGGATTCTTCAAAATCCGTTGGGCTATTGAATTTCAGGTTGCGGATATGAGCAAAATGGATTCTCCCTTTCAGGGAACGGATCATATCCGGCAGATCGTTCTTTAGGCTGGTGCCGTAGGAGCCGGTGCAGAAGGTGACGCCGTTATGGGGGTTATCCACCATCTTCATCATCCGCAGAATATTTTGCTTATTAATAATGATCCGGGGCAGACCGAAAACACTCCAGGCGGGATCGTCGGGGTGGATCGCCATATTGATATCGTATTGATCGCAAACGGGCATAATCCGCTCTAAGAAATATTTGAGGTTTTCAAAGAGTTTTTCTTCGTCGATATCCTGATACATCGCAAAGAGCTCTTTGACTCTGGCCATTCGTTCGGGCTCCCAGCCGGGCATTACAGTGCCGTTCATATCTCCTGCGATGGAATCAAACATTTTTTCGGGATCCAGAGCATCCACTGCCTCTTGGGTATAAGCCAGAACAGTGGAACCATCGGGGCGCATTCTGGCCAGTTCTGTCCGGGTCCAATCGAAGACCGGCATAAAGTTATAGCAGACCATATGGATGTCTTCTTTGCCCAGATTTTCCAGACATTGGATATAATTGTCAATATAAAAATCCCGGTCGGGCGCACCGGTCTTGATGGCATCGTGCACGTTCACACTTTCGATTCCTGCAATGTGAAGGCCGGCGGCCTCTACCTCCTCCTTCAGCGCACGAATTGCTTCCCGGCTCCAAACTTCGCCGGGGGCAGTGTCGTAAAGGGTGGTGATGACCCCGGTAACGCCGGGGATCTGACGGATCTGTTTTAAGGTGACGGTATCAAATTTAGAACCGTACCAACGCAAAGTCATTTCCATATCGCTAATCTCCTTTTTATTTATAGTTCTATTATAACATAATCATTTTTAAAAGCAATAGCAAATGAATTCGTCTTTTGATTGCAATTCGAACCGTATTTCAGGTCAGCTCGATCAGGCGGAGATCGGTGCAGGAGGTCACGATCTGGGGGATGCGCTCTGTGAAGAGCCCCTCGTAATTATAGTGCAGATGCCCGGTGATCAAGGCCTTGATCAGGGGCTCCTTGCGGATGTAGTCAACGGTCTCCAAAGTGATTTTATCGGCCAGCTGCTGTTCGTAGCGATGAGGGGAATAGGTTTGCATCAGCTCCTCGGGCACCCCAACCAGATAAGCGCAGGAGCTTTTGGCCATCTCCCGATCGTAAAGGGCACGTTCAAAAAGGGGGGTGTGCATCAAAAGGACCATAGGCAACCCTTTTTCGCCCTCCTTTTTCAAAAACGCCAGCTGCTCCTTTTCAAAAAGGTAATAACCGTTATCCAGAGCGATAAAATTCACCCCGTCGATGATCCGCGCCGCCGCCCGGATATCGTTGCGGAATACCGCCTGAACCTTGTTAAGGCTCCGGTTCCGATAGGCGGCATCTTCCTTGGCTTCGCCCACGTAAAGGGCAAATTCGTGGTTCCCCGCCGCCATAAAACAATCAGTTCCGCCGGTGAAGGCTTTTACCGCCTCTAAATTGGCCTCGGAGACAAAGTCCATCAGATCTCCCGTGTGCAGGATGGGGACGCCGTGCTCTTTGGCGGCTTGGCGGGCAAAAGCCAGGACCTCATCTGCATGGGGGAAGATCGGCGCCCGCTTTTCCGCCAGGGCTACCTTGCGCTCCCCGTCCCGCAGGTCGGCATGGGTCAGGTGGGTATCGGTCATATGAATGACTTTGACCGGGGCATCCAGTCCGATCTTTATTTTGGTGTGGATCAGTTCCATATTGTCCTCTCCTGTTTTTTTGCTCATTATACTCCGATTTTGAAAAAAGTGCAATATTCCCACCCTTTTTCCCACTCTTTTTTGGAAAAAACACCCGTTCGGGTGGGGACTTTCTTTAGGAGTAGAGTTAAAATATAATTGAGTTAGTATAATTATTATCAACCAAAAGGAGTGATCCCTATGACAAAACGCATTTTGACCTTTGTGATGGCTTTGGTATTGATCTTGGGTCTGTTGCCGGTTTCGGCCTTTGCCCTCACCCGGCTGACCTACGTGGGCATAACCGGCCTGGATGCCCCCGTGGCGGGCGCGACCCCCGACTATACGGTGGGCTGCAACGAATCCGTTTATCTGGATGCCGGTAATAACAGCTCCACCTATTACCGCAACGGTATCTGCTGGTATGATATGACCGCCGGTCAGTTGATTGCCACCAGCGCCACCTTTCAGGAAGGGCATCAGTATAAGGCGAAGCTGTTTATCAACGCCAGCGACGGCTTTTTCTTTGACAATAACGTCAGCGTGACCGTCAACAACGTGGATAGCACGGGCTTTGATTGGTATCACGATCGGCTGATCACCGTAGAGGCGGTGTTTGAGCCCATTCCCTCCGTGACCCCCATCCTGAGTATGCTGTTTTATACCGACCATACCCCCAAAGCCGGGAACCCCTTGGAGACCGTGACCCTGACCCAGATGAACGGCACCGGGGATTTCTTCGGAATGATCAAGGAATGGGACAGCAATTGGTATGCCAACGATACCAAAACCGATAATATCGGCGATTACGAGCCCTTCCAAGGCAGCGTTTATACCGCCGGCACCGCCTTCGCCTATCAGGTGACCGCTACCTTGAAGGATGGCTTTTCCTTCAGCAATCAGACCAACTGCACCCTGAACGTGACCAGCAAGAGCTATACGGTTCAGCCCTCCGAGGTCTCCGCTGACGAAAAGACCGCGGTTTTCTATTTCTACCTGGACGTGATCACCGCTTCCCCCATCAGCTCCGTGGCCTATACCCTGAACGGCTTTGAATTAGGCAAGCCCATCAGCGGGATCACCTTGAGCTCCACCTCTCCGGTGTTGACGAACGAGGGCTACGGCTCCGATTATTTTATCACCGTGGGCAACCGGATCCCCGTTATGAGCGGTAATTTTGCTGCCGATACCACCTATACCCTTTACGTGGCGGTTCGCTCCAATACCCATATTGTGAGCGGGCTGACCAAAAACGATATCGAGGTAAACGGCAAGACCGTCACCAACACCGAGACCGTGGGCGGGGTGCTTTACGCCATTTATTATCTGCCCGAGCTCTCTGCACCCCTGGTGGAGATCAATAACGTTATGCTGAAGATGCCGAAGGTTGCCTCCGGCGCCCTCGTTTATCCCACCGTCTATTCGGTCAACGGCAACACCGGCCTGACCGCAGCCGTTAAGACCCCTACCGTCGGCGATACCCTCTGCTGGTACGAAGGCGATTTCTTCTTGGTGGATGGCAACTATTTGAAAATGGATGCTTCCGGGCAGTTCAAAAACCAAAAGGCCTATCGGCTCTATTGCGTCCTGAAGGCCGCCGCAGGCTATGCCTTTGCTCAAAACTGTACCGTGGAGATCCAGACCCCCGAGGGGCTGGTGACGGGTGAGCTTTATGACCGGAATAACACGCATATTGCCTATGATTTCTACTTTGATCTGGGCGCTCCCACCGAAAAGCCCCTGGCAGAAAACGTGAAGGTCTCCTTGAAGGGCTATAGCGCCGGCAAGCCCTATACCGGGATCAAGGTCATCAATACCATCAACGGGGTAGAGGTGCCCTATATCAACGAGATGGGCCCGGAATTCCCGGAATACGGGATGTTCTATGCCATTCTGGATGAAGAGGATAACCTGATGACCGAAGGGAACTTTGAATACGGCAAGAACTATACCCTTACGGTGCTGATATTCAAGGATCGGTTTAACCTGGAACAGCTGGAAAAAGAAGACGTGACCCTGGCAGGCAGAGCCACTGATGATCTGGTTAAATTGCCTGAATTCTTCGGCGCCTCGTTCAAGCTGCCCCAGCTTCAGCAACCCATCTCCAACCCCTTTACCGACGTAAAACCCAACGCTTATTATTACAATTCCGTCCTGTGGGCGGTGCAGAACGGCATCACCACCGGCACCACCCCCACCACCTTCAGCCCCAACAGCATCTGCACCCGGGCCCAGGTGGTCTCCTTCCTGTGGCGGGCCAACGGTTGCCCCGAACCCACCGGCAACCATAACCCCTTCACCGATGTTAAGAGCAACCAGTATTATTATAAGGCTGTGCTGTGGGCGGTGGAAAAGGGCATCACCACCGGTGTCAGCGCCACCAGCTTCGCCCCCAACGCCAACTGCACCAGAGGTCAGATCGTTTGCTTCCTGTGGCGGGATCAAGGCTCCCCCAAGGTGACCGCCAATAACCCCTTCACCGACGTCAAGAGCAAGCAGTATTATTACGATGCAGTGCTGTGGGCGGTACAAAAGAGCATCACCAACGGAATGACCCCCACCACCTTCGAACCCAACAGCAACTGTACCAGAGGCCAGATCGTTTGCTTCCTGGACCGTTGCCTGAATATGGGCTGATCCATTTTAAAAACAAAAGGCGCCCCTAGGGCGCCTTTTGTTTTTGAAAATCCCGTTGCATTTGCAGGATTTTGTTGGTACAATAAAAGAACAGTAATAAAAAGGTACGGTGAATATAGTGGATATCTATCAAAAAATTCTTGATCAGGCGGAGGCGGTCACCCCGGAGATGATCGCCTTGCGCAGAGATTTTCATCGGTATGCAGAGACCGGCTGGTACGAGATGCGTACTTCCTCCATCATCGCAAGAAAGCTGACCGATCTGGGCTACGAGGTCCTGGTGGGTGAGCAGGTCTGCAAAAAGGAGGAGCGGATGGGTCTGCCCTGCGAGGCGGATCTGGCAAAGGGCTATGCCCGTGCGGTGGAGCAGGGGGCAGATCCGGAGTTTATCAAGGCCGCCGAGGGCGGGATGACCGGTGTGGTCGGGATCCTGCGCTGTGGCGAGGGCCCCACGGTGGCGATGCGCTTTGATATCGATGCCCTGGGGGTCTTTGAATCCGAGGACGAGGATCATTTTCCTGCCAAGGAAGGCTTTGCTTCGGTGAATACCGGCTCTATGCAC
>JAZQAR010000192.1:0-1844 GCA_045545315.1 Eubacteriales bacterium
GTAGATCTCCCACATTTCAGGGCCGTGAGCACAGCCCGGCAACAGATTACAAGCACAATGAAACCGCTCCTTTGCCATCAGATAAGAAAATTCCGAGGGGTAACCGCTGGAGGCCAGTACCGAAAGTTCCGGAGCTAGGGCCGCCAAAAACAGCGTTAAAGTTCCGCCCCCGGAATTACCGCAGGCGGCCAATCGGCTTGGATCAAACCGGGAATCCTGCCCAAAGCGGCGAATGACGCCCATTGTTTCCATAACAATCATCCCCTGGAGAGTGGTTCCGCAATAGAAGGGTGCCACCGACAGCCAATGATGCTCGTT
This sequence comes from Eubacteriales bacterium, assembly GCA_045545315.1. Taxonomy (GTDB): domain Bacteria; phylum Bacillota; class Clostridia; order Oscillospirales; family QAKW01; genus QAKW01. The sequence goes on from JAZQAR010000192.1 coordinate 319, forward strand.
TTCAAATTGATCGGGGTTTGGATTCCGATCTCCCTGCCCAATATTATCCATCACCAAGGCGGCCATCCCCAATTGGGCCAGCCGATGCCCCATCGCCATATAGCCCCCCGTCAGCCGCCCCGCATTGCCGTGGCCACAACAAAGGAACACCAGCGGCTTGGGCTCATCACCCTCGGGCAGATAGAGTGTTGCAACGCCGTAAAAGCCCGGCCAAGTTTCGTAGCGATACTGAATAGCGCGGTAGCCTCCATACTCCTGCCGGGAAACCTCCTCCGGATCGCCTACCTTAGGGATCCATTCTTCCCGATAGCCCAACATCTTTTTTACTTTTTCGATAATATACGCCCGATCCTCCGCCTGCCATGGGCAGGAAGGCTCCTTTGCCGCCCGTGCTGCGGCAAAACGACGTTCATAGGAATCAAATATATCCATCGTACGTTGATACCGATCTTTCAATGAGATCCCCCCTGTTTTTATTATTTGCTTTCATTATAACTCCGTATGCCCGAAAATGCCATATCCAATGATGATTTTGTTGCACATTTTTTATATTGATGTTATAATATACAAGAGGTGAAATAAATGGCGAAAATCAAGCAAAAAAAGGATCTGAACCAAGCGGCGGACCGTTTTTACGATTATTTGATGGAGCGCAAAGGCGAGATCCTGCGTTATATTACCGTTGCCCTGGTGACGGGCGTGATCGAATTTTTGATGAAGCGCTTTTTGCCCCTCTCGGGATATGGGGTTCTGCTCCCCTTTTTGGTGCGCTTTTTTGCAACCTTCTACTTATTAAAATATTGGGCCTACGGCGAGATCGGCTCCGGCCCCTTTTATACCGGGCGCCAGCTGATGATCGGCTTTATGGTGATCACCATCACCACCTGGGCCCTGAATCTTCTGACCGTTTGGCTGGCCGGGGTGACCGGAAACCCCATCCTCATCAACTACGTTCTGCGGGCGGTGCAGGAGATCGCCTATTTTGTTTTCTTCCAGTTCATAATTTTTAAGGAATAAACTATTGATTTTTGATCAAAGCCTGTGGTATACTTTTAAAAAAGAGAAAGAGAGGGTGTTCCGGTTATGAAAAAGAGTCATATCATCATTTTGGTTTCGGTTATTCTGAGCGTTGCAGCGGCGGTAACCGCAACGATCCTGATCCTTCGTCATTTGAAAAAAAAGGCACAGATCGCCCCCGCAAACCTGGCCTTTGAAACGGATTTTACCGAAGAAGAGAACGAGGAAGAAGCTTGATTGAAAAATCAAGCTTCTTTTTTTAATTTACCCCTTGACAAGGTGTGAATTAAAGTGTATAATCTTGGCATATTATTCAAAAGAATTGCATTTTTATTCACTTGGAGGCTGTATAAAATGAATAAAGAAAACATCAAAAAAGTGGTTTTAGCCTATTCCGGCGGCTTGGATACTTCCATCATTATTCCCTGGTTAAAAGAGAACTATAATAACCCGGAAATCATTGCCGTAGCCGGCAACGTAGGCCAGGCAGACGAGCTGGAGGGTCTGGA
>JAZQAR010000193.1:0-28979 GCA_045545315.1 Eubacteriales bacterium
TATTTTAAAGGAAAAAATGCGGCCAAAGCCGCATTTTAATTGAATTTTTTCTGCTTTCCGCCAACTCTCCCTCTCGTAGTACCTCTGTACAACTTCGGGTCGAGTTGACGAAATCGGCACTCTTTTTATGGCAGTCTCCCAGCGTGTCAAAAAATAAAAAATAGAATTTTTTGACACGCTGAAAGCGCAAGGGCAAAAGCCCTTGCGCTTTACAAAAAGGTTCGCATATCCACCGCCAGCCGTTCCTCCAGGCTGATCAGCCGTTGGGCGATCTTTTTGGAATCCTCGTCTGCCGCCGCATACTGGTTCAGATAACGGCTCAAGGATTTGACCCCCATATTACAGCCATCGGTAATGAGATCGGCAATGGTATGATCCGATTCCTCCAAGGCCAGCTTCACGTTGGTCTTCAGCCAGCTCATACCCTTGGCCATGGCTGCCGGTTCCTTGCCCTCGTCCCCAAAACGGTCCAAGGCTTTTTGCAGATCCTTATCCAGGGTCTCGTGGTCGTCCCGGCAATCCCGCAGTAATTTTCGCATGGGCTCCGCCGCCGCATAATCCAATACGTCGTTGATGGAGGAAATGCCCATCTGCACCCCCGCATCACATTCCCGCAAAAGCCGGATGGTATCTTTTTCAATCATTACGTTCACATCCTTTCAAAAAAAGGATGCGCCGTTTTTTTATTTATATGCACCCCGGTGAATGGCTTGATAAAAAAGCCGTGTCAGGGTGGTAGCTACGATGATGCCCAGCGCCAAAGCCGCCGCCAGCTGCAAAGTAGCCAATCCCTTTTCCAAAAACCGCTCCAGGTCACTTTCAAAGGCATAGGCCATAGTATAATAGAGGGAACCGCCCGGAATCAGGGGAATCAGCGAGGTGGTGATGAAGGTGGTGGTAGGCGTCTTCAGTACCCGCGCCATCACCTCCGCATAGAGGGAGACCGCCATCGCCACGATAAAATAATTCAAAGGCTCATTGGGAATCACGTAGCTGAGCAATACGTAGAGCGTCCAGGAAAAGAGACCCGCCAAAGCAGCTGCCACCATCCGCTTGCCTCGCAGATTGAACAACACCGCAAACCCCAAAGAACCAATGAAGCCGGTTATGATTTGAAGAAGTTCCTGATTCGTCATAGGGCAAATCCTCCGATAATGGCCACCACAAAGTAGCCGGCTGCAATGGCCAGGGCGATCAAGGCCGCCTCCACCGAACGGAGGAGGCCGGCGATGCTGTCACCGGTGAACAGATCCCTTAACGCATTGGTCAGACCGATGCCCGGGATCAGGCTCATAATATTCCCGATGATCACCTTATCCACCGATGGGATCCAGCCCAGTTTCAAGGAACAAAAGGCCAGGGCCGTTGCCACAGCAGCAGAAAGGAATTTCGGGAAAATTTTATTGGACACCGCTTTTTCGGCAAAAAGGATCACAAACCGCACCGTTGCACCCACGAATAGGGAAACCAACGCCTCGATCCAGCCGCCCCCGAAAAAGAGGGTAAAGGCCCCGGCGATGGCCGCATAGCACACCACCTCCAGCCAGAAGGGATAAGTTTTATGGTCCAAGGCCTCCTGCAGGGCGGCCTTGATCTCCGGAACGGTCATCCTTTGGGTGCAGACCCGCCGACAAAGATCGTTCAGCCGGTGAAGCCGTTCAAAATCTGTGGAAGAGCCCAGGATCCGCCGGGTCTGGGTATAGGATTCATCGTCCTCCAGATAAAAGGTGGCCACCATACTGCTGGTGATGATGAAAACGTCGATCCGCTTGGCCCCCAGAGCATAGCACATCCGGGTGATGCTTTCCTCCACCCGGTGTACCTCGGCGCCGCAGAGCAGCATCTGCTCGCCGATATCCATTGCCAACGATAATTTTTCTTTCATAGTTCCTCTTTAAACGTTATTTTTCCTCATTATATAAGAATTATTGCAAAAAAACAAGCCCCAAACGGGGCTTGTTTCTACTTAATCTGCTTAAAATTCCCCACGATCTCATTCACCGTTTCGGAGAAGGAGAAGGTGTTGTCGTATTGACTTAAAATCTCGTTAAAATCCACCAGCTGGTGCTTATTCACCACACAGAGCAGAATGGTTTTTTCCTCCCCGCTGAAGGAGCCTATTGCCTCTATCCGGGTAGAACTATGCCGCAATTTATTCTGCACTTCCTGAATAATCTCCTCCGGATGAGAAGTAATGATCGTAAACTTACAAGCAGTTTTTGTGCCCTTCACAATGCGATTGCCAATATAACTGGAGATAAAGCAATAGAGTACACAAAGGCAAACCGGTTTATAATCGAAGGAAAGGGAACCATCCGCCGACGGTTCCGCATAAACAAAGAAGGAGATCATCGCCACGATCGCATTCAACGTAAAAGTGATCCAAAAGAAATTAATATGCGGCCTTTTCTTGCTGATATATTTGGAAACGATATCCGTGCCCCCGGTGGAGGCGTTGTTCCGAAAGCAAACGCCGTATACAAAGCCGCTGAGCACCCCGCTCAGGATCACCGGGAACACCGTATCGTGCCCCTTGGCATCGTATTGGAAGGCCTCCAGCCCGATCTTCTGCAGATACAAAAAGACCAAAGAATAGGTAACGCAAAAGCAAAGGGAGCGCTTGGCGAACTTTTTATCCACCAAAAAATAGGCCAGCACACAAAGGGGCACGTTGATGATCAAGGACATATAACCGATACTGAATCCGGTCTTATACTGGATCATAGTGGCGATGCCGTTGAGCCCCGCCGGGGCAAAGCCGTTTTTCACAATAAACAGCTGATAGTTAAAGGCCAACAGAATGGCGATGGCAATGATGCTGAGATATGTAACCGCACTGCGAATTCCTTGGGTCTTATTCATTTTAGCGATCCTCCGTCGAAAAGCTTTCTTGGGCCAGGGAAATAAACCGTTTCATTGCATTGGTGGTATAGCGGTTGCGTTTTTGGGCCACGTAGAGGGTACGGGTGCCGCTGCCCTCGATATTATATAGATAGACGTGATCCTTGAATTTATGATACTTAAAGATGGTATCGGTCACAAAACAGACCCCGTTGCCGGAGGCCGCCAGGGCGTAGGAGGTGATCAGCTGATCCAGCCGAAAGTTGACCTGGGGGGTAAAATTACTTTTTTTGAAGATATCCATGGCGTGGCGGTACATATTGTTCCCGCTCTTCAACAGAATGAACCGTTCGTCCTTAAAATGGGAGATGGGCACCGCCGGAACGCTCTCCAAATCAAAATCCGTCTGAAAGATATTTTCCGGCAGGATGCGGTGGGCTTCCAGGCCTTGATTACAGGGCAGATCCGCCGCCACCGCCAGCAATACCTTTTCATTAAAGAGGGGGTAATAATCGTAATAGTCCTTTTCTTCGTTGTCGCTGTCGATGACCAGGTCCACCTCTTCCTCGTTGATCTTTTTTACCAGTTCCACCGAGCCCGTCTCCACCAGGGAAACGTTGATCTTGGGATAAAGCTGCAAAAAGCGGCTGACGATGGGCGGGATGATATAGGAAGAAGCGTAGTTGGGGCCGCCGATGGTGATACTGCCGCTCTCCATGGCGTTGATATCGTTGAGCTTGGCGGCAAAGTCCCGTTGCAGGCTCATCATCCTTTCGGCGGTTTCGATATAGGCCCGCCCGATCTCCGTGGGGCGCACGGCGGAATACCGTCGCTCGAACAGGGGCATCCCGATCTCTTCTTCGATCTTTTTGATGGCGGCGCTCAAGCAAGGCTGGGAAATAAACAGCTTTTCCGCCGCTTTGGTAAAGCTTTGCTCCCGGTAGACCTCGTAGACGTATTCCATCTTATTAAACACGTTATCACCCCATAACAAAAAGTTATAATTAATATACATTTATATGTATTTGATTATAGCATCCGTCAATGGTAAAATCAATAGGACGGAGGAAAAATTATGGATATTTGGTTGAAATTGGTCTTTATTTGTCCTCTCCTTTTTTTGGCGGGGGTGATCGACGGTATCGCCGGGGGCGGAGGCATCATCGCCTTGCCCGCCTATCTGCTGGCGGGATTGCCGGTGCAGGCGGCCTACGGTTGCAATAAGCTGCAAAGCTGTATCGGCACCGGTGCCTCCCTGTTCCGCTATGCCAAAAGCGGCTTTTGGGATCTGAAGACGGCGCTGATCGCAGCGGTGCCTGCCCTGGCGGGCTCCTGGATCTCCACAAAAATCATTTTATCCCTTGACGATTCCGCCATAAAACTTATAATTATAATTGCAATGGTCTTTATCCTGGGGCTGACCCTATTGACCCGACGGGTCCACCTGGGTCAGGTGACCAAGCTGACCCTGAGCCCAAAAAACCTTTGGATCTGCCTGGGGATCGGGCTGGTGCTGGGGCTTTACGACGGCTTTTTCGGCCCCGGCGGCGGCACCATCGCCATGATGCTCTTTGCGGTGCTCCTGCGCTACGATATGCGGGTGGGTAACGGCAACGGCAAGGTGATCATTGTGGCCTCGAACCTGATGGCGGTGATCCACCATCTGCTGGCGGGGAACGTTCTTTGGCGGATCGCCCTGCCCGCTACCCTGGCCAACGTGCTGGGTAGTTATCTGGGGGCCTCTTTATCAATCAAAAAAGGGCCCGGGCTGGTGAACAGAATCCTGCTTTTGGTGGTGGTTTTGTTGCTGGTTCAGGCTGTGATCAAATTATTATGAGGAAAAAAATATGTATGATCTTTTAATTCAAAATGCAACGATTATCGACGGCACCGGCGCCCCGGCCTTTTCGGGGAGTATCGCCCTTCAGGGGGGCAAGATCGTAAAGATCGGTGCGGTGGACGGGGAAGCCAAAGAGACCCTGGACGTTCACGGCCTCGCCGTGACCCCCGGCTTCATCGATTCCCATAGCCATTCGGACCGTGCCTTGGAAACATTCCCGGATCTGGTCGAAAAGGCAGAGCAAGGCATTACCACCGCCATGGCCGGTCAATGCGGTGGAAGCATAGCCCCCAGCCGAAAGGGTCCCGCCCTGAAGGAGCATCTGGCCCGGCTGGCGGAGGGTAGCTACGGTAGCAATACCGCCATGTTCATCGGTCACCGTAATCTGCGGCAATGTGTGATGGGTTATACGGATCGGAACCCCAACGCCGAGGAATTAGAACAAATGAAAGCCCTGCTCCGGGAGGGGATCGCCGCCGGCGCCATGGGCATTTCCTTTGGGCTGATCTATCCCCCCAGTTGCTTTGCTCAAACAGAAGAGTTGATCGCGCTGGCCAAGGTGGCCGGCGATATGAACGCCTTGGTGGTTGCCCATATCCGTAACGAGGGCAATACCCTTTTGGAATCGGTGGAGGAATTCATCTCCATCATCCGGGCCAGCGGCGCCCGGGGTGTTCTTTCCCACCATAAGTCCGCCGGAAAACAGAATTGGGGCAAGGTTCAAAAAAGCCTGGCGATGATGGATGCCGCCAACGAAGAAGGCTTGGATATTTATTGCGACGTTTATCCCTATACCGCCTCCAACACCTCCCTTTCTGCCCGGATAACTCCCCAAAAAATGCACGCCGATGGGCCGGAGGCTTTTTTAAAGGCCATCGCCGACCCCGCCGTTCGTAAAACCCTCACCCAATGGGTGACGGAGCAATGCGGCTCTGATCTGAGCTGGATCATGATCTCCGTTTGCGCCACCTTCCCGGAATATGAAGGTAAGACCCTGCCGGAGGTGGCGGCAATGCGGAACACCGATGTGTTCACCGCCGCCTACGACGTAATCCTGGAAAGCAAAAATAAATGCAGTGCCGCCTATTTCACTATGTGCGAAGAGGATATGCTCTACGTGATGAAGCATCCCCGGGCTATGATCGGCACCGATTCCTCGGCGGCGGGCGACTCCACCGGCTTCCACCCCCGCCTGCAGGGCACCTTCCCCCGGGCTCTGCGGCTGGTACGGGAGAAAAACGTGGTTCCCCTGCCGGAGATGATCCGCAAGATGACCGGTCTGCCGGCAGCGGTCTATGGGCTTCAGAACAAGGGGCTGATCAAAGAGGGCTACGACGCCGATCTTTGTATCTTCGACCCCGAGACCATCACCGACCGGGCCGATTTCGGCAAGGTCTTCCGCCGGGCCGAGGGCCTGCACTACGTGCTGATCAACGGAAAGATCGTGGTGGAAAACGCCGTTTATAACGGCCAGCGGGAAGGCAAGTTCCTGTTAAGAAAATAAGCGAAAAGCAGGCTTGAAAAATCAAGCCTGCTTTTTTGTACCCCCCTTTTACACAAGGGGACTTTTTTAATCCTTATACTGCACCAGTTCCTCGGTGGATTTGCGCTTTTTGGTACGCAGAGGATCCCCTTCCTTGGCGTAGCCCAAGGTGATCACCAGCCGAACGGGATGCTCCAATTCACAGAGTTTACGCAGTTTTTCATCATCCAGCCAGCCTAAAATGCAGGTGCCCAACCCTTGGGCCGTGGCCTCGGCGGTCAAATAGGCGGCAACGATCCCGATATCGATGGAACGGTAATCGTTTTTCTTGAGTTTTGCTCCCACGGCGGCGGTGCGGACGTAGGGCTCCTCGCTGATAACAATTAAAACGGGCGCCTGACTTGCAAAGCCGTTCATCCTCATTCCCATCACCGCCTTGGCGGCCTCTTTAGCGGCCTTTCCTTGGCATACGGTCAGCCGATAGGGTTGCCCGTTGCAGGCAGAGGGCGCCAGCCGGGCGGCCTCTAACACCGCCTCCAGCTTTTCCGGCTCCACCGCCTTGGTCTCATCATATTTCCGGCAGGATTGCCGGTTCAAAGCGATTTCAGTAAAGTTCATAAATTCTCCTTATCAAAAAAGCCCCCGGTTGGGCGATTCTTCCTTGCGAAGGGTCGCCCTATCGGGGGCTTTTATCGTTAGATTTCTACGTCGATGGCCTGTTTCTTTTCGTCGGAAAGGAAAGCGGCTTCTACCACCTGCATCACACGGCGGATCTCGCAATGCTTCACCAGCTGTTCGGCCTTGCCGTCCATAGCCAGGCAAACGTTACGATAAAAATCGTGTACGTCGCTCTTGGGGATGGGCAGATCGTATTCGTCCAGGGTCAGGGAATCCCGGGGCGCCATGGTCTTGGTGATCCCGGCGGCGTTCTGAACGGGGGTCACGTCCTTTTCGATCCAGCGGGTCAACTTGGCCACGTGGCACTGATGCTGCCAATCGGTGATCAGAGCGGAGCCATCCTTGGCCTGCATATAGAACCGGGGCATAGCGATAAAGTTATAGGTACCCAGCTCCACGTGAGCGGTGGCACCGTCTTCAAAATAAAGCTCCAGCTTAAAGCCGTCGTCTACCTCGTCGTTGGTGTAGTGGGAGCAGGTGCAATAAACTTTAGTGATCTTCTGCTTAAAGATCTGCAGAACCTGGTCGATCAGGTGAATCCCCCAGTCCAGGATCATCCCGCCGCCGTGTTCTTTTTCACCCCGCCAGTCGCTGGGAATACCACGGGAGCCGTGAACCCGGCTTTCCAGGCAGAGGATCTTGCCAATCTCGCCGCTATCCGCCAATTGCTTCATAGCCAGGAAGTCCACGTCCCAGCGGCGGTTATGATGAACAGTGAACAGCTTGCCGGCCTTCTTGGCGGCGGCGATCATCCGATCCACGGAAGCCACGCTCATTTCCACGGGCTTTTCGCAGATAACGTTCTTGCCGGCCTCCAGGCCCTGGATCACCAATGCTTCGTGCACGTCGTTGGGGGTAGCAACCACCACCGCATCCACGGCGGGATCCGCAAAGATCGCCTCGTTGGAAGGGTAGACCTTAATGCCGTTGGCTTCTGCCGCAGCCCGACGGTTTTCCTTCAGATCATAAGTACCGGCCAGGGTGCAAACGTCGCTCTTCAGGATCTGGCCGCAATGCCAGGCCCCCTGTCCGCCGTAACCGATCACTGCAATGTTTTTCATAATTCTTACCTCTTTTTCAGGAATTTGCTATATTATACACCATAATTTTCAAAAAGTCTACCTCAGAGCCTTATTATTTTTCAAAATTACAGAAGAGGAAAACTCAAAATCGCCTTAAAGAGATCCCCATCAATGGACAGTTGCAGATATCCGCCCTGGAGCTCTGCCAGGCTGCGTGCGATGGAAAGTCCCAGCCCGTTTCCTTCGGTGTTCCGGGAGGCATCGCCCCGGGTGAACCGCTCCATCAGTTCCTCCTCGCTGATATTCAAGGCCTCCCGAGAGGTGTTTTTAAAGGTAAACACCGCCCGATTCCCCAACTGCTCCAAGGAAAGATAGACCCGGGTCCCCGGCTGTGCATACTTACAGATATTCAGCATCAGGTTATCAAAGATCCGCCACATCCGCCGGCCGTCCGCCATAATGGACAAGGAGGATTCCGGGCGGTGGGTGATCAATTGCAGATCCTTTTGCGCCAGCCGATCCTCATACTCACCGGCCGCCTGACTCAAAAAGATCCCCGCATCACAAGGCTCCGGGCGCACCTCCAGATTGCCGGTGGAGGCCTTGGAAGCTTCCAAGAGATCCTCCAGAAGCCGCTTCAGCCGTTCGGCCTGCCGGTGTAAAACGTCGGCATATTCCCGTACCTTTCCGTTTTCGCAGGGCTCCCGCTCGATCAACCCCGCATAGTTGATGATAGAGGTCAACGGAGTTTTGATATCGTGGGACACATTGGTGATCAGTTCGGTTTTCAGCCGTTCGCTTTTTAATTGCCGTTCCACCGCCAGATTCATCCCCCGACCGATGCTGTTCAGATTTTCACCGTGACGTTTAAAATCCCAAAACATTCCGCCGGTATCGGTGCGGTATTGAAGATCTCCCCCGGCCAGGGCGTCACCACCCTTTTGCAGTTTTCGCAGCGTAACGGCACCCCACAGCACCAGGGGGATCAACACCGCCTTTTCCAAAAACCACCATACCAATAGTACGTCCGTCTCATACCAGGCCATACAGACCACAAAAAGTTCCGCCACGCTGACCGTAAACAGTAAAAAGCAGGTGCGCCACACCAGGGGAAGTCCACGGAACAGCGCCAAGGCGCCCCGCCAAAACCACCGCAATAAGCGCCCCAGGCCTCGCAAGATCTTCCATACCAAGGTATTCCGCCACAAATTCCGTTGTTTTATCCGAGCCGCAACGCTCATACAAAGGCCAAGCAGCAACACCGCCAAAAAGATGCCTGTCAGAATGATCCCGGTCACCACCAACACGTCCGAGTATCCCAACAATTCACCCATCAGCCCGCAGACCACGCCGCCCGCCAGCAGGTTGACCCCTAACAGCAGGTCAAAGGGCACCCGGTTCAACACCCCGGGGTGCAGATCGTCGCTGTGGGGTTGCCGCCCGGAGGCACCCATTAACCCGATAAAGCTGAAGACCGCCAACAGCAGCGCCGCAAAAGCGATCACGTAAATGCTGTAGCGCAGGTAATAGGCCAGGTTGATCAGCCCATAAGCCCATTGGTAATAGTCCTGCTCCGGAAATCCCTTTTGAAAACCGATCTGCACCTGATAAAGCTGCTGATCTGCCCGTTCCGGCTCACCGTAGCAGGTATGGATATCGGTGATCCTGCCCGTTGGATCCTTTGCTACGGCAACGTTATAGGCCACGGGGCAAACGGTGGCTTCGGCCTCCTTGACCGCAATCACCTTTCCGGTCGGGTCGGTGACCTTGAACACCAGATTGGAGTTTGGTTCGTAAACCCCTTGCTCCGAAAAAGTACCCCAAAGGATCCACTCCGCCTCACTTTGCAGACGGTGGGCGACCATACTTTTGAAGGTTTCTTCCTTTGACTCGGTATATACGCCCCCATCAATGGCCACCATACTGCCGTAAACCGACAAGATCGTCACGGCCACCGATACAATACAAATCACAAACAGCGTCGTCTTCCCCCAGGGGGTTCGCATCCAGTTTTTCATTACTTCCACCCTTTCTCCATTTTATAGCCTTGGCCAAAGATCACCTTCACGTACCGGGGATTGCCCGGATCAAATTCGATCTTTTCCCGAATATGGCGGATATGCACCGCCACCGTATTATCGGAGCCGAAGGGAGCCTCCTTCCAAACCTGGCGGTAAAGCTCTTTGGGGGAATACACCTGCCCGGGGTGAGAGATCAACAACTTAAGGATCTCGTATTCCTTAGGGGTCAGCGCCACCGGCTCCCCATCCAAAAGAACGGTCTTATCCCGATCATTCAGTTCCAGTCCGCCCACAGCGAAGACCTCCGATTCCGGCGCTCCCCCGCCCAGCCGCATATAACGCCGCAGCTGGGAACGCACCCGGGCGGCTACCTCCAGCGGATTAAAGGGCTTAGTGATATAATCATCGGCCCCCACGTTCAGCCCTAAGATCTTATCGCCGTCCTCACTTTTTGCGGTCAGCAGAATAATAGGCACGTTGCTCTGTTCCCGGATCTTAGCCATAGCGGCGATCCCATCCAGCTCCGGCATCATAATATCCATTAAGATCAGGTGCAGTTCTTCCCGCATCGAAAGTTCCACCGCCTCCCGACCGTTATGCGCCTCAAAAAACACATAGTCCGGGTCGGATAAATAAATTTTTAAAGCGTTGACGATATCCCGTTCGTCGTCGCAGATCAGTATATTCGGCATTTTTACGTCCTCCTTACGTTCTGTAACCATTATACGCCCCCTTTGATGAAATGAAAATAGGGAAACCCCTTAAGATTTGATGAAGAAACCGACGAAACAAGCTCACTCTTTCTTTTTCTCCTTATAATATACGCAGGCGAGTGTTTCCGGCTTGCGATTCTTTAACCGTGGTTCCCGGCAATGGCCGCAGCTTATTTTCGTGTAGCCTCTTCCCCATCGAATATAGTGCTGGGTGTAGTATTGGCAATTCTTGCAGATCTTTTCCATACCGATTCCTCCTTTGTCTCCATAATAACATCACATTTGATGTTTGTCAACACATCGTTTTTGATTTATTCTTTTAGATAAGGAGGATGTTTCTATGTATTACGAAAGAATCAAACAAATCCGATTGATGCGAGGCGTTACCCAAAGCCAGATCGCCGACCATTTGGGAACTTCGCAACAAACTTATTCCAAATATGAAAACGGCATCCACGAAATGTCGGCAGTCAAGATCATAGCGATCTGTAAATATCTGAACATTTCCGCAGACTATATTTTCGGTTTTTCCAACGAACCGAAAGAACTCTATTAAGGAGGTATTACGTTGAACTGTAAACTTTCAAAAACCGAAATCGAATCCTTCCAGGGCGACGTTTTACCCCTTTGGTTAGAGGGTGATAGCGACCTGACCGATGCCGAGATCCAATGGACTGTGGAGGGGGACTGTGTGACCGCCCGTTCCTTTAAGGGCGACGTCCCCTACAGCTTTCATTACGGCGTACTCCTGACCCTGGTCTCCCCCGGGGAGGCCACCGTGACCGCCACCTACGAAGGGCAGGTTTATTCCTGCGCCGTTTCTGTGCGCCCTATGGAAAAAGCCTCATCCAACGAGGAACTCCAATACTTTTTTGGGGATCTCCACGCCCATACCTCCAAAGATCATAAAGCCCCCTCCTTTGCAGAAGCCGTTTCCACTATCCCCGATTATGTGCAGCATATGAAAAAGGAAGAACGGCTGGATGTTTCCGTCATCAGCGATCACGCTGATGTTACCAACCCCAGAGATTTTTTCCGGGGCTTTACAGAAGCGGAACGCCGGCAGCCTATGCACTGTATCCTTTTTCCGGGCAGTGAATCGGAGATCACGTTTATCGAGGAAGATCGCCTGGGGCTAAGCCATAAAAATTCCGGCGAAATTGTTTGTGTGAATACAGATAACTTCATTTCCGCCTATAGTTGGGCAGAATTTTCAAAGGCAATGGAAACCAGCCCCTATGCGGTTTGCGTTTTTGCCCACCCCCAGATCGTGGGCTACGATAAAAACGGCGTTTGGAACTTCTGCTTCCATAAAAACAATACCCCCCAAATGAAACAGCTGTTCCGGGGGGTAGAGATGGGCGACGGTTCTGACCGCAGTTCCAACTGCCTGCATGAGTTGGCCTATTCCGTGGCCTTGGATTGCGGCTTCCGGGTCTCTGCCACCGGGGCCAGCGATTGCCACGGCCCTAACTGGGGATTCGACCGGATGCGGGCCAAGACCGTCCTGATGGCGCCGAAAAAATCCAAGGAGGCCTTTTTGGATGCCCTTTTGCATAACCGCTTTTACGCCACCGAGAGCGGCAACGTTAAGCTGCGCTATACGGTCAACGGGCAGACCGCCCCCGCCGACCTGAAGGAGGCGGAGGAATACCGCTTCCATATTGAATGGGATCTTTTCAACGAAAATCCCGAGGATCGCCCCATCCGTCTGCAGGTCATCAGCGACTACGGCGAGACCGTTTACGAAACCAAGGATTTCGGCAATCGTCTGGACTTTACCGTTTCCTCCACCACCGCCCGCTATTTTTATCTGCGGCTGACCGATCAAAACGGTTGCAAGACCCGCTCCTGCCCCGTTTGGACCGGGCGTCCCTTCAGCGATATGACCCCGCCGGTTCTGCCGCCCCTGAATAAGGCCGGCTTCACCGCCACCGATCTGCTCACCGGCAAAGATGCAAGCATTTTGCTGAACAATGATCCTTCCGCCATTTGGGAAGGGAGCCAACCCACCGCCGAACTGCTGATCGATCTGGGCAAGGAACAAACCGTTCAGGCTCTGGGCCATTATCCGCCGCGGATGACCCGATCGGAAATGACCCTAAAAGAACTTTCCGACAACGTTTTCGTGGCATCTTTTGCCTGCCGGTATCGCATTTCCACCTCTGCCGACGGCAAGCATTTCACACCCCAAGCGGAAGGCATTATACGTGTATTCGGCGCTGAAGAAATCTTAACCTTCCCCGCCCATTCCGCCCGGTATCTTAAGTTTGAAGTGCTATCCACCACCGGCCAGGAAAGTGAATACCCGAAATTCCGGGATCTGCCGGTCTTGATCGGCGAGCTGACGATCTTCTAAATTTAAAAACGGAGAAGCCTTTTTAAAAGACTTCTCCGTTTTTTATTCTTCTGTTTTAGATTCTTCTGCAGGTTCTTCGGGGGCAGGCTCTGCCACCGGAGCAGGTGCATATCCCATCGGCGCTTGGAAGGGCGGGATGGAAGCATCGTAGGGGGGATAATAGAAGGGGCGGGGCTCCGGGGGAATACCGGCCTCGCTGTTACGGCACTTCATCAGGCAGATGGGGCCTGCCAGGGGCACCAACAGATACAGCAGGAAATATTTAACCGATTTTTCCGGTGCCAGTTCCTCGTAGATCTTATACATACAAACCGCCTGGCACATTCCGGCCGCCGTTCCGACCATAGCCAGAATAAAGCACAAAACGTACAGGGGGATCAAAAAGCCCAAAAGGGCGGTAAGCTCCGGTTCTTCGCCGCCAAGCGCCATCATCACCGCAAACACGATCACGAAAATATACATTAAAACGATACCGGTCACTGCGGTCAAACCCAAAGCCAACAGGATCCTGCGCCACTTTTTCTCCCCGCCCTTTTGGCGGTCGTGGCAATCCACGATGGAGCCGATGATCCAAAGGTTCCCATAGGGGATCCAGGCCAGCCAGGGATTACTGATCCGCCGACGGTCGGCGATGGTATAGAGGGCAAGGGAATTGACGATATAATTCGCCAGCAATAAGCCTAAAATTACCAGGTAAACCACCAATACAACGGCCAACACGCCGAACATACCGGCCACCTCCATTCCTTCGTTTGCATAATCGTACATGATTTTTCCTCCTTTAAATATACCCCACGTCCATGGGGGTCGCATCAGGCAACGTTTCCTCAAAATAAAATTCGAACAAAGCTTGTTCAAAATGCTCCCGCAGCTTACCCCAACCGCAGTTAGAGAGCAGGATCAGATCCAGATCCTCCCGGGGATACTGGATGTGATAGGTACGAAAGCCGGTATGACCGCCGTTATGGGTGATCCGCACCCGATTTCCCCGCATTTTAACGGTACAGCCCAGCCCCATCTGATTCACCGGGGAGGGGGTCAGCACCCTTTTCCAGCTTTCTTCCTTTAGCAAAAGCCGGTGCTTGATGGCCCGGTTCAGGCAATAGACGTCCTCCACCCGACCGATCAGATCCCCGGCGCCCATCATCCAATCCAGGGAGCGATCCGCCCGGACGATCGTGCCCTCCGGGCTTTTGGCATAGCCCTGCACCCGGTTGGGGATCACCGCATCCACCGTATCCACCTGCAAGGTGGTGGCACCCAGGGGCTCAAAGACCCGCTTTTTCATATATTCGGCATAGGGCATCCCGCTGACGTTTTCGATGATCAGAGCAGGCACCGTATAGTTGATATTGGCGTAGCAATCCCCCGTTCCGGGCTCAAAATAAGAAGGGCGGCTGCTGATAAGCTTCACCGCCTCCCGCATCCGATCGGGGGTGGCAGGGCCAAAGGCTTCCCGAAAATCCGTTTCCCGGAAGCAATCGGGCACGCCGGAGATATGATTGAGCATCATCGCCAGGGTGACCCGGGAATCGAAGCCCTCGGCCTCCGGCAGGTAACGGCCGGGGTGGGCGTCAAGCTCCACCAGCCCTTCGTCGCAAAGGCGCAACAGCCCTATGGCACAGAAGGGCTTGCTCATGGAATAAAAGGTGAACCTGGAATCCTCGGTAAAGGGGATCCCCCCTTCCCGATCCGCAAGACCCATCTGTCGCTCGTAGATGATCTGATCCTTCAGGGTGATCCGCAGGGAGCCGGCGTAGTTCTCCCGCTCCACAAAATCACGGATGAACCCATCCATTTTTGTCTGAAAATCCATTTTAAAAATGTCCTATATCCTCCGTTTCAATTTTCGTTCGGTCTTCGGGGATCAATGCATCCGGGAAGTGGATCATCACGTTTTCAGAGGCTAATTTTTCCTGCAGTACAGCAATATCGATATCGGTGACCGCCTTGCCGCTGTCGATAGCCTGAGCGGCGGCCGCCCCGGCCGCCTGGCCGGTGAGGATGGCCGGCGGGATCACCCGCAGAACGTCCCAGGCGTAGCCCTCGGCAGAGGCACAGCGCCCCACTGCCAGTACGTTATCGTAGCCATCCTTGACCAGCGTACCGTAGGAGACCTCGTAAAGAAAATCCTTGCGGTCGAAATCACAGATAGCGCAGACGGAATCTTCAAAATGCCGGTAGGCATCGCTTCCCTTCAAGGTATAGTTGCCGTCGATCCGGCGGGTAGTGCGGAATTGGCACATAGCCGGCAGATGGGTGATATCCCGACTCTTGCGATCCTCGCCTTTGATCTTCTCCAGCATTTTTAACTGGTTGCTCACCAGATACCGGCGCACGTCCTCGCCGTTGGTACCGTCCCAAAGAGGCATCCCTTCCGGGTGATTTTTTCCATAAAGATTGGCGTTGCCGCCGGAGCGGCGCCCCTTATTCAAAACGCCGATATCCTCGGTCTCCAGAGCAGTCTTACATTGCTCCAGGGTTGCCGCAAAGGCACTATAAGTATCGTAATTCCCGCCGGTCACCGTGGGCACCCCTGCAAAATGCAGAAGATCCGCATCACCGGTGGCATCAATAAATATTTTGGCGGCGCAATAGGTATAGCCGGATTTATTAAAGAGGGTGACCCCCTTGATATGGCCGCCCTCGGTATCCGCATCGGTGACCACCGTATCAAAATAGATTTCCACACCCAATTCGTTCAGCAATTCACAAAGGGCCAGGGAGAAAATGGGGGCCGAATAGCGGCAGACCATCCGCTTGCCCTCGTACCCGGGGCCAGGCTCGCCCCTTTGCCAATCTTCCGGCAAGGTGTCAAAGCCGTATTTCATGGAAAGGCGCAAAAACTCATCACACATTCCCTTGATGATCTGTACCCCACGGCCGTTGCACATAGGCACGAACAGGTTGATCAAACCAATAGTGGCCAAGCCACCCAATTGGACGGTCTTTTCCGCCAGCAGTACCGTCTTACCGCTGCGGGCGGCTTCCACTGCGGCGGCCACACCGGCTACCCCGCCACCGGCCACCACAAGATCATAATCCAAGCGTTGCACAAAATCCATTTTTCACGCCCCCTTTTCTTCATTATATCGGGAAACCCTTTTAAATGCAATAAAAAATCCCGCTTTTCTGCGGGATTTTTTGATTAATGATAAAAGGAGAATTGTCCCCGATTTTCCTTGCAGACACGTTCCATCTCCTGCAGCAGGTATTCGCCGCTGCGCTGATCGGGAACGGTGCATTTGAACTGCACGCCCCGGGGATCCACGATCTTGCAAAGGGGAACCAGATCCTCCGGCTCGCAATACATCTCGATGCACTTGCCGGCGGCCTGGATCTTTTGCAGCACCTCGCCCCAATGTCGGCCGGAGGGCTGGCCTGCGCCATAGACCCATTGCACACCCTTCAGTTTCTCAATAGCAAGAATTTTATCCAGATGATGCAGAGCGCCGGGGCCGTCCAGATGGTAGATGGCGTTGGGCAGCCAATCGATCTCGGCTTTCAGTTCCGGCAACACGAATTCATCAAAACTATCGCCGGAGATCATACAAGAGAAATCACTGCAAGGCGGATACCAAAGTTCCGTGGGGTGCAAAACTCCCATCCAGTTGGAACAACATTGCTGTTTTTCAGAAATCATTTGATGCAGGCGGGTCAGCATCTCTTGATAGATGGGCAACAGTTCCCAAACGATCCGCTTGAACTGTTCCGGCTCGTCATAGATATCCATCGCCGCATCCTGGGGCCCCCGCAGGGAAACCAAACCATCGGTGCCGGGATGCAGATCTGTGATCCCAACGATATAATCCCCCTTGGAATCCTCCAAAGCGGCCCGGGTAATTTCAACAATTTTCTTCCACCAAACATTATTCTCATCAAAAACAATGGGCGGAAATTCTTCATAGTCGGTGATACAAGGTTCTGCCCAACTGGTGCGATCCCCGAAATTCAGTTCGCATCCGCAGACCGCGCCCAACAGATCCGGGCCCAGGTTTGGGTTCATCATCGGATAAGCTTCACCTAAATAAAAGGTGTTTTCAATGTTTTTCCGGGTTAATTGCAGTTGGTATTCCGTATCCATCCAGGCATCCTTAATGGTAGCATGATGGGCCGCCTTTTCGATGGTGCGCTTATTGCCGGGCCCGAACAGATAGACCAGGGGTCGATCCTCGTTGGCACGGTTCCAGAACTGGCCGTAACGCTCTAAAATATGATCATAATCAAATTTCATCTTTATTTGCCCCCTTTTTTACATTTTAATCATAAAACAAATCATTAAAAAAGTAAATAGGGTTGTGTTTCTTTTGAAACCGCCTACAGAAAGAAAACCATAAAACGCATTTACAAATCCCCTTAAGAGTGGTATGATAAAAACAGAACACAAGGAGGTGGCGTTATGAAACGCTTATTATCCCTATTATTGATCGGAGCGATGCTCCTGAGCCTGACCGCCTGCGGCAAGGAACAATCCCTGGTGGAGGACGATCTGGTGACCGATGAGGGCGGGGTCAGCCTGAACGACCAGGAGGACTATACCCCCAGCATCACCCTGAACGACGTTCAGAAAAAGGAAGAGGAAGAATACCAAAAGGATCTGGCCGCCAACGCCGTTGGCACCGCCGACCCGGAGGTGATCGAAAAACGGGAGGAAACCCCCATGGAGGAACTGAGCGAGACCGATCAGCTCCGTCCGGATACCAACTACGGCGCCTGCAGTGCCCTGAAGGGCAAGGTCGGGGTCATCCTCTTCTTTTTAAACGATAAGGATAGCAAGTGGACCGAAGACGAGGCCAAGGCCTTCACCAAAAACGAGTTGCAGCCCGCCCTGGATTTCATTGAGGAAGAAGCCAAGGCACGCAAGATCGACCTGGAGCTTTCCATCCAAAAGACCTATACCGACCTGCGCTTCAGCGGCAGCGACGTCATCACCAGCGTGGAGCAGACCGGTAAGGCCTCGGTGGGCATTATGAAGCAGTTGGCACGGGATATGAAATATTCCTCCGATGCCGCTATGTACCAAGATTTTAAAAATAAGTACAAGTGCGACGAGGTGCTGATGCTGGCTATCTTCAATAAGCCGGGCTCCTCCTATGCGGTTTTGAACCGCCGGGAGCGAAAAGCCGATTACGAAGAATACGCCGTCCTCTTCCCCAAGGAACTGAACTCGGGTAAGGTTCCCAAAGCGGGCCTTCTGGCCGCACCCCTGGCCTACGAGCTGTTGCGGCTTTACGGTGCCCAGGTGCTCTTTACCCCCATCCCCCGTAATACCCTGGCTAAGCTTCATTTTAACGGTGATATTATGCTCTCCACCCACGTGAATATCATCACCAACGAGATCACCGACGCCACCGCCTTTTATATCGGCTGGCTGGATACTCCGCCGGAGCCCCTCAAGAACCCCGATTGGAGCGCAGAATAAACATAAAAAACGGGACTATCCTTCGGATAGTCCCGTTTTGGTTTTTTAATTATTTCTCAGTAATAGCAGAACCGGAAATCGTATTGTAAAGTGCGGTAGTTGCTACATCCTTTACAGTAGTGTTCACAGCCGTGCAGTTGCTGATCGTCGTTTGATTATCGGCAACGTCGATGTCGGCAAACATTGCGCCGAACATTGCATCATAAGTACTACCGAAGGAACCCTTCTGTACCACGGCACAATCGTTCACAGAGCAGTTCTCAAAAAGAAGAACCTTACCGGAATCAGTTGCGGTCAAAGGACCAAACATACCGCCGATAGCAGAAGCACCGGTGGTGGTCGTCTTCGTGATAGAGCAATCACGAACGGTACAACCGTCGTTCAGCTGACCGATCATACCGCCGGCCTGCCAATAACTGCATTCCACGGTAGAATTCTTCACATGGCAATTGATCACAGAGCCGCTGTTCATACGCCCGATCAAAGCACCGGTGTATGCATAAGAACTTACAGTTGCCTGATCGATGGTGAGGTTTTGAACGGTACCTTCCATATTACCGAAGAAACCATAAGAAGACTTATTGGAATCGTTCTTATCGGTCTTCTTGGTGATCTTAAAGTTAGAGATGGTATGACCCTGACCGTCAAAGGTGCCGCAGAAGCGATTGGCGGAGAAGCGGTAATCACCGATGGGTGTCCATTCCATACCGCCCAGATCTACGTCATTGGTCAGCAGGATGGTCTTGCCTTCAAAGGGACGTTCATAATTGGAGTACCGATTTACCTCAGCTGCAAATTCCACCAGATCCTCTGCGCTGCCCAAATAATAAGTGGTAACCGTAGTATCCGTATAATCGGCGTTCTTCAGGATCTGAACGTTAGAGTCTTTGTTTGTATCATCCACCACGACCTTGGTCTTGGGGCTTACGATCTTACCTGCATAGTCAGCAGTGTAGAAAACGTTGGTATCGGTCACGGTGTTATAAACAACCGTATTGTCCACCGCAACGGCACCGGCCAGACCTGCTACGTCACGGTAACCCTTTACAACGGTGTTGGAGACGGTGTTGTCGGCCAGTTTTCCGTTACCGGAATTCATATAACCGATCATACCGCCGACCTTATCACCGTTGGCATCGTTATTCACGTTATACCCGGTAACGGCAGAATTGGTAACTGCGCAGTTTTCAACGGTACCGGTCATATAACCAACCAAAGCACCAACCCAATGGCTTCCCTTTACGGTAGCGCCATCGATCTTCACATTCTTGATGGTTGCCTTGGCGGCATCGATCCAACCAAAGAGACCGGCAGTGCTGTACATATAAGTATCTTCAGAGCGGTCTACGTTCAGGCCATAGATGGTATGACCCTGACCGTCGAAGGTACCCTGGAAGTAAGCAGGAGTATTGCAAGAGCCGATGGGAGTCCAGGCTACGTTATTCAGATTGATATCTGCCCCCAGCTTAACGGTAAGTCCGGAATAGTTTTTAGCTGTAGTGCCGTTCACAGAAGCGGCAAAGGCAGCCAATTGTTCTGGAGCAGTGATAGTGATCACACCGTCAACAGCAGCAGGAACTTCACCGGCAGTACCGTCCCAAGGATCAACGAAAGTAGCCTCTTTGTCATAAAGCTCATCAAAGCTATCTTCTTCATAGGTCATTTGGGTGGCTACCACGTTCACACCCAGAGTGATCTGAGCAGCTTCGGTGCCGGTCTTGCTGTTGGCTTCGTTGCCGACAGCCTCGGGCATATAAACCACCAAAGCCATATATTCCTCACTCACACCGCCGGCAGGGATATTATCCTTTGCATAAAGGGTATTTGCCGTAGTGTATCCGCCGGAAATCTTTTGAGCAGTCTTAACAGCCTTCCGGGCTGCGGCACGGTCGGTGCCGTAATTCTGCTCACCTTCTACCACGCCAAATTCAATGTAGTCGGAAAGTTTGAAGGTTTTACCGTCTTTGTTGGTGCCCTTCACTTCAGAAACGATATTCATTCCCATTTGGTATTTCAGAGCCAAGCTGCCTTTATTTGCAACCCGCAGGTATACAACCTGAGTATATCCGGGTTCCCAAAGTGCATTGGGATCAAACAAATCAGAAGCTCCTTCAACCGTTTTCCAGGAAGCCTCAACATCAGGGGTCTTGGTATATTCCAGCTCGATATCCAGGTTCCCGGATTTGATGATGTTGTTAGCGCTGGTAACGCTGTCGGTAAACCAGGCGTAGGTGGTACCGATCAACATACTGATGCAAAGCAGAAGAGACAGAGCGCTCATCAGCAATGCACGACGGGTGTTGCTTTTTTTCATTGCATTTTCTCCTTTCCTATTTTTGCACAAAGCATACACGCCCAATTCGGGCGTGTACCATTATAACATAGTAAGTTCGAAAAATCAATCACAAAATGTAGTAAACATTTACAAAAATAGCACAAATAACCCCCGGAATTTCTCCGGGGGTTATTTCAGTTCTGATGTTCTTCTAAAAAGGCGACGGGGTGGTTATAGCCGGATGCACCGGAGCCTTTATTCCTTATCGTTTGTTATATCACCGTTGCCGCTGATAGGGATAGCTTCTCCTAAAAAGGTAGGTTCCGGCTTCAAAATGCAATAGATCATATCCTTGCAACGGGCCAAAACCTCCCGCAGCTCCCGGCCGGTCTGCCCCCGATAGCGCCGATAATCGGCGCTCACGCCGTAGGCCTCCAGCCCCAGGGCATCCGCAATATATAAAGCCCGGTGCAGATGGTATTCCTGGCTGACGATGACGATCTTCTTCGCCCGAAAGATCTCCTTGGCCCGATAGAGGCTCTCATAGGTCGAAAACCCGGCGTGATCCATAAAGATATCTGCCGAAGGGACCTCGGTCTTGGCGTAGTCCTTCATCACGTTGACTTCGTCGTAGCCTTCACGGCCGTGATCCCCGCTCATCAGCAGCTTGGGGGCAACCCCGGCTTGATAAAGTCCGATGCTCCGCTCCAGCCGATCCGCCAGCATGGGGCTGGGGTGATCGCCCCAGATGCCGCAGCCCAAAACCAGGATGCAATCCACGTCCTGCAGCTCTGCCGCCTGCTCCGGGGTGTAGATCCTGCCCTTGGCTTTGCCTTTGACCCAAGCGTTGCCGCCCATCAGCGCCAACACTCCCAAAAGCATCACACCGCAGAGCACCCATACAATGATTTTTAATCTTTTCTTTCTCATGGCCGATACACCGTTCCCACAAAGAGGGGCAGATCATATTCCGAGGTAATGGCGAAGATAAAGGGGCGGTCTGCCTGAAAGACCGCAGAGGGGATTTCTTCCCAATAATCGCTCAAACCTTCCATAATATCAACGGTATAGGCAGATGCTTCACAGCCCTCTTCGTCGATCTTGACCCGGGCATCGTGCTGTACCTTTGATAAATAGAGGGGCAATTCTTGCTCCACAAATTCCAGGGTAAACTCTGCCTCTTCGGAATCGAAAATTTTTTTCATTCCCAGTTGATCCAGGGCATTCACCAGGTTGACTTGAGAAGCTACGTCGAACTTGGGCACCGAAAAATCGACCTTATAGGTATTGAGCTTCACCGCACCGGCGATCAGGTCCCCCAACGGAGCAGTTTGTAACAACGTCTCTGGATCGGTTCCTTCATCCGGCAGAATAAAATACATATATCCCCCCTGATCCATCGGCAGGCGGGTTGCCCGGTAGCCCTCGCCCATCAAAAAGTCACCCGTATACTTTTTACATAAAAAGGTATGGGTCTCCTCCCCGGCGGGGGCGTAAAAGGTCATTTCTTTGGATTGTTTATCCGAAAACTCCTCGCTCCACTTGGCCCGGTAATAGATCGTGGTAGCCAGGGCCAAAACCGTTTCGGGCGCCATTTGGAGATCCTTGATCTGATCCTTTAATAACCCGCCGGTTTGTTCATCCAGCCAGTTCTTCAAAAGCGTGTTCATCTCTTCGGAGCCCAGATCCCCCCGATAGGAGGAGGCATAATAATTCTTTGCCAGCCGTTCCACCGTATCCTGATTGATGGTCAAAACGTCGTCCAGCCACACGGAGCTGGCCAGAATGCTGGTTAAGACACCGTCATCACGATAGCTGGCGTTCCAAAGGGCCCGGCATTTTTCCCGCAGGGTCTCCACCTCGGAAACGCCCAGCAGATCCAAGATCTGTTGGCGGGTCTCCCCCTCCGTCACCTCGGTCAGCATGGCAAGGGCGATATACACGTTCAAGGGGGAATAGATCCGATTTTGTTCGTTGGAATCCCGGAAGACCGCAGGCAGGCTCTGATTCAAAAAGGAATTGACGTTCCCGCCCTTGATGGCCGATTGATTGCGATCGTATTTTTGGTTGGCCCAATCCCGCCGTTCATCCATCTCCAGATAAGAGGCCGCATCCGGGTAGTCGGCCGCCGCCAGCACCTTGCTGACGCCGATATTGTGGGCGGGTTCTTTATCCACCGGCTGATCCGGCGTTGCCACCGAATCCCCGGAAAGATCCAAACCCGGATCCCGGGGCCAAAGCAAGCTGCCGCAAACAACGCCTACAACCAACACCGCCGCCACGGCGGGCGTTAGCCATTTTAAAACAATTTTTGCGGTTTTCCGCCGATAGTTGCCGGCTTTTTGGATCAGGTCATTGCCCACCATCCCGATGGCATCCTGCAATTTTTCCTGCTTTTTCATAGCGAGATTCCCTCCTGTTCCAGATAGTCCGCCAATTTTTGGCGGGTGCGAAGCAGGCGCATCTTCACCTTGCTCTCACCAAAGCCAAAGCGGCGGCTTAAGTCCTTAACAGATTCGAAATACCAATACCGGCAGAGGAATAAATGTCGATCCTCCTCCGGCAATTGCCGTAAAAAGGCGTCAATTACTTTTGCCAGCTCCCGCACTTCGATTTCTTCTTCCACGTTCCGGGCAGAAGGGATGCAATCTCCCAATTCTTCCAACGTCAGTTCCACCAAACCGCCGCCCCGCTTGGCCGCAGTTTTACTGCGCCATTTTTTCAGTGAAAGGTTCCGGGTGATCTTGCCCAAAAAGGTACCCAAATGGCCGGGTCGATGGGGTGGCATACTGTTCCAGGCCCCTAAATAAGTGTCGTTGACGCTTTCGTCGGCATCCTCCCGGTTATGTAAGATCTGGTAAGCGATGGAATAGCAATAGCTGCCGTATTTCCGCTGGGTCTCCTTGATGGCTTGCTCCTTGCGATCCCAATATAATTCCACAATGGAACGATCGTCCATCCTCAACCACCTCCTCATCCATCATCTACCGATTTTACCCTTTTCGTCACCGAACGACAGCGCCCCGCCGTTCCAATTCCGCCCGCAATTCTGCGGAATCCACCTGGCGGGTGGTTTTTTGCTCTTTGGCGGCCAGACCGATGGCAACCCCTGCCGCTTCACCCAAACAGCACACCACCGGCATAATGCGGTAAGAGGCCTGGGCGCCGTGGTCGGAGGAGATACACCGCCCCGCCACCAGCAGATTTTCTGCTCCTTGGGGGATCAGACTGCGATAGGGGATGGTATAGTATTCTCCGGGAGCAAAATAATGATGGCTGGTGCCGGTGCCCTCCGGGTTATGGATATCAATATCATAGTTACAGGCGGCAATGCCGTCCTCGAACTTGGTTAGATTCAGGCAATCCTGCTCCGTCAGCACGTAATCGCCGATGATCATCCGACTTTCCCGCACACCGATCTCCGGGGCAGTAGCTGCCAGATAACTATTTCCCAAGCCGTCGGCATGCTGCTTCATGAATTCATAAATTTCTTCCACCTGCTCCCGAGCCTCGATCTCGGCCTTGGTAACGTCAAAAGGATCGGTGGGATTTAATTTAACGACTCGGGTGGTATTAAAATGGATCACTCCGGGCATAGGAACCTTGAAACAAAGAATGTTCTCCCGCGGATTCCGCAGCTCACCGGCCTTCAATGCCGCTTTATAGGCTTCGTTCAGCCGGGCTTTAGAGGCATAGAAGGCCTCCACATCTGCATTGGCTACCCGGAAGCAAAGAGTCATAGGCTGGCAAAGATGATCCGATTCACGCCCCAAAGTTGTGGGGCACCCGGCCAGGTAAGCCAATTGGGCATCCCCGGTGGCATCAATGAAATACCGGGCGGCCAGCTCCAGGGGGCCGCTCTTGGTAGCTAATTTCACCGCCGTGAGCTTCCCTTCGGTTTTTACCGCCTCGTATAAATAAGCGTGGAACAACAGCTCCACCCCGGCCTCTTCCATCATTCGGTTCAGGATCAGCTTCAGATCCTCTTCGGAAAAGCTTTTCACCGGAGCAAACTGCTCCTCGCCCAAAGCCGTATATTTATCCTGTTTCATATATTGGGGGTTCTTTTGGTTCTTCTCGTGTAATGCGTTTTGCAATTCTGCGAAAATACCGCCGGAAAGATGCCGCCGCTTCCCCTCTTCGTCATAAAACCAACGCATGAAGGGATTCACCAAATTATGAACCGCCGCACCGCCCAAGCAATTGCCTTTGTCCGCCAACAAAACCTGTAAACCGCTGCGAGCCGCCGCCAAAGCAGCACCAACCCCGGCAAAACCACCGCCTAAAACGATCAGATCATATTGTTTCATATTCCAAGCCTCCTTTTTTCTTCATTATATCAAGTTTGTCCCCCGATTACTACCTAAATTCCCATATTTTTTACAAGTTGACACAGGGACGGTTCTCGTGTCAACTTTCCAAAGCCCCCCGGCGGAACCGATCCCGCCGGGGGGCTCTTATCATTTTAAGGTCATATAGATTTTAGGTGCATCCAAATGGGAAAAGGCGCCGGGCACCCGCCGCTCATCAAAAAGGATCTGTTCCTTCCGTTCCCGCAACAGTTCATAGGTCAAAGGTGGGTACTCCATACAGTTCCCCACCGGAAAACAGGTGCGAACCACCTTGCATAATTCAGAAAAATTCTTGGGTTCCCCCTGCAAAGCGGCCAGCAGTTCTTTTCGTGCCAGCGCAGTCACCTCCGGGGTGATCCGCTCCACCTGAACCGGCGGATTTTTCATCGGATGCGCCGTCACGCTCTCTTTTTCCACCCATCCGGCGGAAAGAGCCGGCAACAACCGGGCAGGGCCCGCATCCTCCGGGAAGGCGAAGGCGGTGCTGGCTAAATAAGCGCCGTGCTCCGCAAAGCCCACCATCATGGGCATATTGATCCGGGCATAGGTGATGCGGTCAGACTCCTCCGGCCGCAAGATCAGCCCCACGATCTCCGAAGGCATCTCGCAGAAGGCCTGCTCCATCCCTTCCGCCGCCGAGGCCCCTCTATCAAGATTCCGCTGGATCAATTGCGCCATCACGTCGCTCATATGAACCTTGGTGCCGTCTTTTAATTCATTGTATTTATCGCTGTCGATCCGGATCCGGGAATCCAGGCGATAGCCGGCCTCCCAAATGGTGTCGGCATATCCGTTCGCCTCGTCCTTGCGATCCTTAAAACAACCCACACTGCCGTTGGCTACGTAGGCCAGACGATCCTCGCCGGGTCTGCCGCCAATAAAGGGGTGGGCCCATTCGTCGCCGCCCCCGCTATTGGAGCGGCTGTGGATGATCCCGATGGTTCCCGGCAACCGAGCCGCCTCGGTCAAAGCCTTCAGCCGATCCACGTCACCGGTCAGTTTGGCATAATAGATCTTACCCTCGTGGAGGGTAGCAATGCCGCTATAATACCCGCCGGCAAAGCCCTCTTGCTTTTTCAGCATTTCCAAAAGGATCGGCGCCGCCGGCCTTGTTCCCACATATCCTGCAATATTACACATTTTTCCAACCTCAGCATCAAATAGTATAGTTTTATCTTACCATATCCCAATGGGTTTGTAAAGTTACCGTTCCTTCAAAAAGGCACCGATCCTTTGGATCGCCCGCCGTAGTTCCTTTTCCTCCGGAAGCATCACAATGCGGAAATGGGACTGATCCGGGCAGTTGAAGCCGCTGCCGGGGATCACTAAAATATTCTTCTCATCCAACAATTTCCTTGCAAACTCCCGATCGTTTTCAAAGCCGTATCTTGGAAGGTCGATCCGGGGAAAAAGATAAAAGGCCGCCTCATTTGCAACGTAGCTGATCCCTTCAATTTTATCTAATTCCTCCATAACAGCCTTTCGTTGCCGAGGCAACCGCCCTTGGGGAGCGATCATCTGCTTGGTATAGGAAGAATCCGCCAGCGCATCGGGAATCACCAACTGCATCAAAGCGTTGGAGCAAAGCCGCACCGAGGCGATCTTCACCAATGCCTCCCGTAATTGTGCCTTTTCCCTCTCACGGCCACTGATACAAAGCCATCCGCACCGCAATCCACAAATACAATGGGATTTAGAAAGACCGTTCATAGTAACTACGGTTACTTCCTCAGTCAAAGAGGCCGTTGGAATATGCTCCTTGCCATCCAAAACTAGCCGGTCATAGATTTCATCCGATATCAGAACTAAATGATTTTCCTGCGCCACAGCGATGATTTTCAAAAGGATTTCTTTGGAATACAATGCTCCCGTTGGATTATTGGGATTAATTACAACAATGGCTTTCGTATGGGCGGTGATCCCCGTTTTGATGCTTTCGAGATTCGGTTGCCATCCGTTAGACTCATCGCATTGATAGTATTTCACTTTTCCGCCGGCCATAAGAACCAGATTCGACCACAAAGAATAGCAAGGCGCTGGAACCAACACTTCATCGCCGCTCCCGATCATCGCTGTAATCACCATATAGGCCACCTCGCTGACGCCGTTACCGATGAAGATATCTTCCTCACTGATCCCTTTAATCCCCCTTGCCCGATGATAATCGCAAATCGATGCTCTGGCCTTCGGAAGGCCTTTGATATCGCAATAGCCCAACGCTTTTTCTGTATCAGCAGCGATTCTTTTTTTGATACTCTCCGGCATTTGAAACCCAAAGGCCGCCGGATTCCCTGTGTTCAATTTCAAAACGTTCTGCCCGTGCTTTTCCATTTCCAATGCATACATATAAAGGTCCCCCCGAATATCAGAATGAACCTCTTCCAAATTTTTTGATAAAATCATTTCTCCGCCTCCCTGATGTCCCTTTTCGAGTTCGGTATTGATTATAGCATCGGTTTGGTGTATAATCAAATATATATCTTAATATGATTTCCATCAATTTTATTTATGGGGGTTCCGATGTTTAAATACGCCGATTATATTTATGAAATCTATCAACAAAAAAGTTTCACCAAGGCGGCAAAAAATCTTTTTATTTCTCAGCCGGCCCTAAGTGCAACCGTTAAAAAATTGGAAGAGGAATTGCAAGTACAACTCTTCGACCGCACCACTACACCCTTGAGCCTAACTCTGGAAGGGGAAGCCTATATCAAAGCGGTGGAAGAGATCTTCAGCATTAAAAAAGATTATCAAAATTATGTAATTGATGCCTCTAACCTAAATGTAGGAAATATTTCCATTAGCGGTGCCAATTTTATCTCATCCTATGTAATCCCAAAAATTATCGTTCCTTTTTCTAAAAAGCACCCGTCAATCAATATTGAATTAGTGGAATCAAACTCCAACACCTTGGTGCAAGAACTGATCAACGATCACATCGATCTGCTGATCGACTACGACCTGAATGAGGAACTGCTCAGCGCCTATCCCCTGTTTGAAGAAACGATCCTGCTATGTGTTCCCAAGCACCTTTCCATCAACCAAAAAATAGCCGCCGCTGCCTGGAGCAGCGACGAGATCAGAAGAGGCTTACATCGCACTGAGGAAAAAGATCAAGTATCCTTAAAACTGTTTGCACAGGAAACTTTTTTGATGATGAAGAGCGGGAACAGTATGAATCAGCACGGATTCCGGCTTTGCAGGGAAGCCGGCTTTGCCCCTAACGTTTCCATTTATTTCGACCAGCTGATGACCTCCTATAATATGGCGGCAGCCGGCCTTGGAATCGCCTTTGTCACCGATACCCTGGTGCAAGAAGTTGCCCCTAATCAAAACCTGCTCTTTTATCAACCGAAAAATTTCAATACCCACCGCACCGTCTACTTGCTCCATAAAAAACGGCGCTATCTGAATCGGGTCATGAAGGAATTCATCAATATTGCAAAGGAAGTTTATCCTTAAAAAACGTAGAGGATTTTGATCTACCCAGAACTCTTGACAAAGAAAAACCACCCTAATAGGGTGGTAAGGTGCAGATTTCTCGATTTCCGGATCCCGGTATTCTGCCTCGCTTAAAAGGCGGTAAAAAAACATAGTTTGATCAGCAAGCCCTTTGCAACATCAAAAAATTCTTCGCAAGCCATCGTTTGCTCGATATTTTTTGTGTTGCGGCAGCCACACGTCGGCGCAAAGCATCCTGCCTATGGTTTCCCCTAATCGCGGAAACCGCCGTTTAGCTGCTTGCGCCTCCTTCTCCCCAAAAAATGTATTGCATTTTTCGGGGGCCCCATAAAACGCTTCATCCGCCACCGGCGGCGCTTCGGCGTCACGACCACCAACTTCGCCACGCTCAGTTGGTGAGCGGTTGAGTCGAAATCAATGGCCGGGGAGAATTCTAAAAGGAAACCAAAAAGAAACCACCCTAATAGGGTGGTTTCTTTTTGGTGCACCTTCAGGGACTCGAACCCGGGAC
>JAZQAR010000194.1:0-1737 GCA_045545315.1 Eubacteriales bacterium
CTTCACCTTGATCTTAATGGAGCGCAGCTCCAGAGACTTCTTAACGGTGTCATTGTGGTCGCAAACGGACTCCAGAGCGCCGGGAACCTGATTCTCGCCCAGGTCGATGTCCACTACCACGGGGAAGCCCAGAGCGATGGCACCTGCACCGGCAGAAACCACCACGGCATCGATCGCACCGAAGGTGTTGACGAATGCGGGAACACGCTCCTTGGTGTAAGTAAGCAGGCCGCCCAGATCGCCGGGCTGGACATTACCGAAGATCAGCGCTGCACGGACGGCAACGGTAACCACGTGGATGACGGAAGTGACATCGTGGCCCAGAGGGATCACACGGAACTCAAGACCCATCTTCACGCCGCCTTCTGCCACCTGCTCGATGACATCGCCCACCATAAAGGTCATAATACCCTTGGACTGGTAATCCTTAACAACTTTCACAACATCCTCGGGATTCTCGGCTTTGCCCAGAACCACAGCCACACCGGGGATATCGCCGGTAACCAGAGGAACACCCAAACTGCGGATGATGGGATCGGGCACAAAGCCAATGCCGGATTCGTTTTCATAGGGGTTGGCATTGTCCACCCACTTAAGGCCTTCCAGGATTTCAGCACCCACAGCGGTGGCCAGACCGGCGTTCAGCGCCTGGCCCAGATCCTCCTGATTGGTGATAAGGCTTTTCAGCACACCTACGCAAGCAGGCAGATCGCCCAGGGTCTTGACCTTTACACCGGTGGCGGCGTAAATAGTGGGGAAGAAATAGGCGGTATCGGGGAAGGCAATCGTCTTGTCAGCACCATACTTGGCAATGGCATCGTTCACTGCGCCCTCAGTCAGCCCCGCAACGGCATTAGAGCCGCCATAGATCAGATCGGTCAATACGCTCATAATCGTTTCCTCCTAATTTCATTCAAAAAGTTTTATATAAAGCCCAAATAGGCTGAATATACGTAGTCAATACCTTCTCCCGAGGAAAATCATTCGGCAGATTAAAACAATTATTTTGTACAATCTTTTACGAGTATATCTATGTATTCACATACACCTCGGAAGTTTTGATTCACCTCATTGTTGGGGATATGAATCACTAAAAGATCACGTTCTTGTAGTTTTTCAGTTCTGATATGATCTTTCAGCAAGCCTGCGTTTTCAAAATGCTGGGAACCGTCCAATTCAATAATCAATCTGGCTTCGTGGCAATAAAAATCTACGATATAGTTATCGATCACCTTTTGGCGAAGAAACCTTACGGGGTAATCCCTCAGAAAATCGTACCACAAATGCCGTTCTTCTTTTGTCATATTCTTTCGGAGATTTCTTGCGTTGGAAGTCAATGATGCATTATGTTTTCGCTCCATCGCAATTCCTCCGTTATATGCAACATCCAAAGGCCCCCTTGCCTAAAGGGGGCTGTCATTTTGCCGGTTATAGGCAAAATGACTGGGGGATATAATTGAAAAGCATTACTTCTTCGCATCGGTTCTCTGCAATCAAATTGCTTTTCTATGCGTATCCCTCCGTCTCGCCTTACGGCGAGCCACCTCCCTTTAGGCAAGGGAGGCTTTTTCCCAAAAAGCAAAGAGGCTGGGAGGGAGTTACCCTCCCAGCCTTAAGTGCGGGGATAATTAAGAATGTATCCTAAAATCAGATCTCCAGGTAGGAGTCGGAGTACAGGACGTTGTTCTTGAAGATATCGCAGGACTTGATGGTCTCCATCAGGCGCAGGTCGTTGGG
>JAZQAR010000195.1:0-3909 GCA_045545315.1 Eubacteriales bacterium
AGAACCAAGCTGTTTACCTGACCATCGAAGCCCTCGATGAAAATGGCAATTATTATTGGTTTGACGAAGAGGGTAAGCTGGGCGGCGATGCGATCGATAACGGCTTTGCCTACAAGGATGGCAAGCGTGTATCCGCTTACACCGTAGTTGAGATCGACGGCGCTACCTACTACGTCAGCGACGGTCATAGAATCGCCAAGAACGGTGCCCATTGGGTGACTGTAAAAGGCTATGAAGGCTATCATTACTTCGATAAAGACGGTAAGCTGGGCGGTAACGGCCTGATCGACGGCTACGTTTATGAGAACGGCGTTCGTAAACTGGCTTATCAGCTGGTTGAGATCAACGGCGATTACTACTTTGTAAACGACGGTCATAAAGCTGCTGTGAATACCAAGCTTTACCTGAGCGCTCATTTCGTTAAGGGCACTAACCTGGCCGAAGGTTGGTACAATTTTGGTAAAGACGGTAAGTTGGTGAAGTAATTAAAAACCGTTTGAGTTCTAATTAAAAACAGCACCCCCGGACAGATTTTCTGTCCGGGGGTGTTTCAGATTGTTGTTATATGAACGCTTAGAGCGGTACAACCTGGTGAACTATCGTTTTGTAGACCATAGATAAAGCGTACACAGACGATCCCAAGGGGGTGGTCAACGGTGCTTTGTGTTCACCTCAAAATGCCGTTGCTTTGTTCTTGACATTCTTCGGAATCCTTTATATAATACGGAAAGGAAAAACAAAAAGGAGCTGCTTATGAAACCTATTGAGATTGTTGCCCAGGTCATCGGCATCGTGGCCATGGCCTTTATTATCTTATCCTATCAGCAAAAAAAGCAAAAGGGGATCATCTTCTTTCAGCTTTGCGGCGGTCTGCTTTTTTCGGCCAATTATTTAATGCTGGGTGCCATTGTGGGCGGTTTGATGAACGTGATCGCCACCGTCCGTGGCGTTGTTTACTTGAATAAGGAACGCTTTAAATCCGATCGCTGGCCATGGCTGGCCTTCTTTGTTTGCAGCTACGTGGCGGTATACGTGCTGAGCTTCACCGTATTCGGCAAGGAGCCCACCCCGGTCAACTTCCTGCTGGAGGTTCTGCCGGTGATCGGGATGACCGCCAGCAACCTGGGGTTTATGGCCAAGGAAGGCGCCACCGTTCGTCGCTTCTGTTTGGTCAGCTCACCCTGCTGGCTGGTGTATAACGTAGCGGCTTTTTCTGTAGGAGCCATCATTTGTGAGGTTTTGAGCCTCTTTTCTATCGTCATTGGAATGTACCGCCACGACCGTAAAAAGGAGGAAGTAAAGTGAACTATTGGCAAGAGAGTAAGCAGAATATCTATGTTGCCGCCCATCGGGGTTGGTGTGATCAATACCCCGAAAATACGATGAGCGCCTTTCGGGCCGCCATTGATTTAGGGGTAGATCAGCTCGAAACCGATGTTCGGGTCACCAAGGATGGGGAATTGGTTTTGATCCACGATGCTACTGTAGATCGCACCACCAATGGAACCGGACGGGTCTGTGAGTTCACGTTGGCAGAACTTCGTTCCTTGGATGCAGGCAATGGGGAGCGAATTCCCACCTTGACTGAACTGATGGAACTGGTCAAGGATCATCCCACTCTGACCCTGGATCTGGAACTGAAAGAATACCCCACCAAGGGCTGGGAAGAGACCGCCTTTTCCGTCTGCGACCGCATTTTAAAGACGGTGGACGATTACGGTTTTACCGACCGTGTTGTCATCAATTCCTTCAGCGGCGCTTTGCAGGAATACGTGTTTCAAAAATACGGCAAAAAATACCGTCAACATGTGTTCTTTCCTATCAGTAATATGGGCAAGACCACGCTGAACCCCTATGATTACGCCTTCTGCTGCTGTATGTTCCGTACCTGGCCCGGTGCTTATAATATCGCCGAAAAGGCCGATTGCGAAAAAATGACTGCTTTGGGCGTGGAGCCCTGGGCAGGGGCCGGCATCAAGGATGCCGCCGGGGTAGAATTGGCCATCGATCGGGGCGTGACCCTGATCACCTGTAACAACCCGGACGTCATTCTGGACGAACTCCGCAAAAGAGGATATCATTCATAAAGAAAAAGCGGTTCAAAGTGAACCGCTTTTTTCTTTGCTTGGATTATGGCCAAAGTAATTTTTAAAGGCCCGGCTGAAGGCGAAAATGGAAGAATATCCCATTTCCTCCGCCACTTCCGAAACGGATGTGCTTTTTAAGCGTTCTTTGGCCAGTTCCATTCGCTTTTTGTTACGGTATGCAATCAGGCTGATGCCGTATTCCTTCTTGAATTGCCGCTCCAAATGGAATCTGCTGTAGGAGAATTGCTGCTCTAAATCGGCCAAAGAATGCCAAAGTCCTTGCCCGGCATCCAGATAGCTTTTTATTTGTCCGGCAACGGAATTTCTTTCGCCAAGATGAAAAAAGCCAGGGAAATGATCTTGAATCAGAAGATCTAAAATCTCTGTGAGCCTTGCTTTTTGCAAAAGAGGGGAGGCCTTGGCGTCACAGATAACGCCGCGAAATAATTCAAAAGCGCGTTCCCGATCGGCGAACTGTAAAAGGGGTGTAGGCGGATATTCGGCAAAAAGATCCGGCCGAATCATCTTTTGTTCTTCGGGTGTTAGTTGATCTTTGTTTTTAAAACTGATCGGAACGTTGGGGCTGTTGGGCTGAAAGATCATATCAAAATGAATATGCGGTTGCGAAAGTTCTTCCATAATGCTAAAACAGTGGGTTACTCCTGGCCGCAAAAAAAGAAACGTGCCCGGCCTGCATTGGTATTTTTCAGCGCCATAATCCAGATTTAAAAGTCCTTTTTCAATATAGATCAGTTCGTAGTCAAAAATGATCCGGGGACCGATCACTCGCCCTTTTTTTAAAACGGATGGTATTGCCACTCGGATATAGGGATTGATTTCAAAGGGATTCATTGTAACCTCCGCAAGAAATGTTAAATATAAATCAAGGATTGATATTTGAATTATAGCGAAATAATGCTATGATTGCAATAGATCATTATGATTGGAGGTTAAAAAATGTTAAATTCTCTCACCATCCAAAAGAATATCCGCTCCTTTTCCGTTTGCCCGGAAAACCCCACCGGGGAAAAGGGCAAAGGTGCTATGGAAACCAACGGAACCGCCCATGAGGCGGCCCGGGAACTGGGTCAGGGCTGGAAGATGAACCCCTATATCCTGATTCAACCCGGCGAAACTGCTGTTTTAGCGGATATCAAGGGCCGGGGCGCCATCAAGCATTTTTGGATCACCGATAGCGCTTCCGCCGGCCGCCAGTTGATATTGCGCATCTATTTCGACGATGCCAAAACGCCTTCTGTGGAAGCACCCCTTTCCGATTTTTTTGCCAACGCGGATAATATGGAATATCGTCAGCTTTCCAGCTTGGCTATTTGTTTCAATCCCCGCAAGGGAATGAATTGCTATTTCGAAATGCCCTATTTCAAGGGCTTCCGGATGGAACTGGAATATAACGGCATGAAAGAAAATTGCAAAATTTATTATCAAATCGATTGTGAAGAAAAAGAAATCCCTGCCAATAGTCTTTATTTCCACGCCCAATTCCGTCGGGTAAACCCCTTACCTTATATGGAACCCTACGTAATTCTGGATAACATTAAAGGGAACGGCCAATATGTTGGAACCTATCTGCATTGGGGCGTTAAAAGCAACGGCTGGTGGGGCGAGGGCGAGGTCAAATTCTACATTGACGGCGACACGGACTTCCCCACTCTCTGCGGAACGGGAACTGAGGATTACTTCTGCGGCTCCTGCAACTTTGACGTTGACGGATACAGAGAATTCTGCACTCCCTACGCAGGTCTCAACAAGGTCAATAAGATAGATAATACATACTGCACTCAGCGGTATTTTGATATGTACC
>JAZQAR010000196.1:0-9688 GCA_045545315.1 Eubacteriales bacterium
CCTTGAGAACATCACCAAGATGGAAGAGATCACCGGCAAAAAGTTCGGCGATAAGGAGAACCCCCTGCTGGTTTCCGTTCGTTCCGGTGCCCGTGCTTCCATGCCCGGTATGATGGATACCATTCTGAACCTTGGTTTGAATGAAGAAGTTGTGGAGACCATGGCTACCATGTCCGGTAACGCTCGTTGGGCCTACGACTGCTATAGAAGATTTATCCAGATGTACTCCGACGTTGTTATGGAAGTCGGTAAGAAGTACTTCGAGGAACTCATCGATGAGATGAAAGAGAAGAAGGGTGTTACCCAGGACGTTGAGCTGACCGCCGAGGATCTGAAAGAACTGGCCGGTTTGTTCAAGGCTGAGTATAAGAACAAGATCGGTAAGGACTTCCCCTCCGACCCCGTTGAGCAGTTGATGGGCGCTGTTGAGGCTGTATTCCGTTCTTGGGACAACCCCCGTGCAAACGTTTACCGTCGTGACAACGATATTCCTTATTCCTGGGGTACCGCTGTTAACGTTCAGATGATGGCTTTCGGTAACATGGGTGATGATTGCGGTACCGGCGTTGCCTTTACCCGTGATCCCGCTACCGGTGATAAGGGCCTGATGGGTGAATTCCTGACCAACGCTCAGGGTGAAGACGTGGTTGCCGGTGTTCGTACTCCCATGCCCATCGCTGAGATGGCTAATAAGTTCCCCGAGGCTTTTGCGGAGTTCAATAAGGTTTGTGCTATTCTGGAAGACCATTATCGTGATATGCAGGATATGGAGTTCACCGTTGAGCACGGTAAGCTCTTCATGCTGCAGACCCGTAACGGTAAGAGAACCGCTAAGGCTGCTCTGAAGATCGCTTGCGATCTGGTAGACGAGGGTATGATCGATAAGAAGCAGGCTGTTGCCATGATCGATCCCCGTAACCTGGATACTCTCCTCCATCCCCAGTTTGATGCGAAGGCTCTGAAGGCTGCTACCCCCGCCGGCCGTGGCTTGGGTGCTTCCCCCGGTGCCGCTTGCGGTAAGGTTGTCTTCACCGCTGAAGATGCTGAGGCTTGGAATAATCGTGGTGAGAAGGTTGTTCTGGTTCGTTTGGAGACCTCTCCCGAGGATATCACCGGCATGAAGGCTTCTCAGGGTATCCTGACCGTTCGTGGCGGTATGACCTCTCACGCTGCCGTTGTTGCTCGTGGTATGGGTACCTGCTGTGTATCCGGTTGCGGCGAGATCAACATGGACGAGGCCAATAAGAAGTTTACTCTGGCAGGCAAGACCTACCATGAGGGCGACTATATTTCTATCGATGGTTCCACCGGTAACATCTACGACGGTATTATCCCGACCGTAGACGCTGAAATCGCAGGCGAGTTCGGCAGAATTATGGAGTGGGCTGACGAGTTTAGAACACTCAAGGTTAGAACAAATGCAGACACCCCTGCCGACGCTAAGAAGGCTGTTGAGCTGGGCGCTGAGGGTAGCGGCCTCTGCCGTACCGAGCATATGTTCTTCGA
Source organism: Eubacteriales bacterium (assembly GCA_045545315.1). Lineage (GTDB taxonomy): Bacteria > Bacillota > Clostridia > Oscillospirales > QAKW01 > QAKW01. The sequence continues at coordinate 1,507 of JAZQAR010000196.1, forward strand.
GGCTGATCGTATCGCTGCTTTCCGTGAGATGATCTGCTCCGATACCGTTGAGGAGCGTGAGGCTGCTCTGGAGAAGATCCTGCCTTATCAGCAGGGCGACTTCGAGGCTCTGTATGAGGCTCTGAAGGGCAACCCCGTAACCATCCGTTTCCTGGATCCCCCTCTCCATGAGTTCGTTCCCACCGAGGAAGCTGATATCGCTGCTCTGGCTGCTGCTCAGGGCAAGTCCGTTGAGGATATTAAGGCGCTCATCGCTTCTCTCCATGAGTTCAACCCCATGATGGGTCACCGTGGCTGCCGTCTGGCTGTCACCTATCCCGAAATCGCTGCTATGCAGACCAAGGCTGTGATTCGTGCCGCTATCAACGTTCAGAAGGCTCATGCTGATTGGACTGTGAAGCCCGAAATCATGATTCCCCTGCCCGGCGATGTGAAGGAACTGAAGTTCGTGAAGGATGTTGTTGTGGCTACCGCTGATGCCGAGATCGCCGCTGCCGGCGTAGAACTGGCTTATGAAGTTGGTACCATGATGGAGATCCCCAGAGCTTGCTTGACCGCTGATGAAATCGCTAAAGAGGCTGACTTCTTCTGCTTCGGTACCAACGACCTGACTCAGATGACCTATGGCTTCTCTCGTGACGATGCCGGTAAGTTCTTGGATGCTTACTATGATAAGAAGATCTTCGAAAATGATCCCTTCGCTAAGTTGGATCAGACCGGCGTTGGTAAGCTGATGGAAATGGCCATCAAGCTTGGCAAGCCCGTCAACGATAAGATCCATTGCGGTATCTGCGGTGAGCACGGCGGCGACCCCGTTTCCGTTGAGTTCTGCCACAGAATCGGCCTTGACTATGTATCCTGCTCTCCCTTCCGTGTGCCCATCGCACGTTTGGCTGCTGCACAGGCCGCAATTAAAGAAAGCAAATAATTGCTGACTTTGTAATACAACATTATCCCTCTGCCGAGAAATTGGCAGAGGGATATTGCGTTTTGCTAACTGTATGTTATAATAAAATAAAAAAAGATAAATTTATGAGCGATAAAAATTACAAAAGTTTTAAAGATTATATTGAAAAAAGAACAGTTGCAGACGTTATGTCCGATTATACTGAACAAAAAGACGAGTGGGAAGAACTTCCACTCGCTAAAACTGATAAAAAAAGCGATGCAGATTCCAAAACGAAAAACACCGACGCATGATGGATTCAATTTTATAATTTCCCCCTTTTGCGGATAGCACCACAGGCTGCTATTAAGGACAACAAGTAAGCTTTCAAAAGCTAAGTATTGATGCGGGTTTTCGGGCGATCTGATCGTCCCGAAACCTTGCTGAAATACAGCTACGAAACAATCAATAAAACACCCCGTGTTCGTATGAACACGGGGTGTTTGCTTATAAATTAATAATCACTATCTTGATTATTAATTTATAAAAATTCCATCCTGACAAAAAAGTCAACCCAGAAGACAGAGAGCCGTCTCTGTAATTTAATTTCATTCAATGTTTTTTGGCAAAATCATTTTGAACTTTGAAGATCCGCAAAGTGTTCTCCTAAAGCTTTTTTGATGGCTTCATCGGTATAATCGATTACTTCCAATTCAACTGTTCCGGTATTTGACGAATTGCATTTGGGACATTTGCAGGTAAATTCTCCTATTACAGCATTTACGTAAAAAGATTTATGAGCCGCCTTTTTTTCTTCACTGACTATATAATGGTCACCCTCACTTTTGACCAGTAAATTCCCGGTTGCTTCTTCACCTGTTTTATAACTATGTAGATGCATCAGTTTCTTTGTTTGATTAAAGATGGTGTTTTCATCAATGGTTAATGGCGTTTTGCAGTTTTTACAGTAGGTTTGCTCATACCGTTTGAGTATTTTGTCGGCCGCACGGAATTTTAATGCTGGAATTAGTGTGAAAATTCCGAGAGGGATAGCAAGTATGCTGCCCGTAAAGGGATCAGCGATAAAGAAAAAGAGCATAATTGTAACGAAAAAAAGTGCCAAAATCAGCGTGCCTTTTTTTCCTAATTTTGCCTCTTGGTGAGAGAGTTCTCCGTCGCTTTTGAGTTCTCCCCAGATCTCTTTAAATGCGAACACATCTCTTAAAAACTTTCCTAATTTTTCCATTAATTTTCTCCTTTATGTATAATATATTCTGTCAAGCGGTTTATGTTTCCGCAATAGACCAATGTTAGTAACTCTGTACTTTTCCGTTTTCGTAGCGGAGTTTTTTAATTTTAACCTTTACCTTCAGTTTTTCAAAATCGTATTGATACAGTTCCTTGGCTGTGCTCTTTGAAGAAACGGTGACTGACCAGGTATAGGTGCTGCTTTTTTTGCTCCGCACCACCGGGTTGGAACTGGAAATAATGCTCCCTGCATTAAAATCTGCGTCCAGCAAAACGTTTCCGTCCGGTTGCTCAAAATAGATCTCCGCTTGAATAGCGGTTAAGTCCAACGAGCTTTTGTTTTTAATTTTAATGTCATAGTTAAAAACGTAGTCGTTATATTTTTCCGTAACATAGTTTTCGCCGTTGGGCGAAACAGAAATCTTAATATTTGCAGGGGTATGGTTTGTATGATGAACCAGCAAAACAACGGCAAGAATCGTAATAAAGGAAAACAGGATAAAACGTTTGCGCCGATTTCTCCGTATTTTTCTTTTTTCACAGTCACGCTCAAATTGCTGCAGATGTTGATCCAGCTTGGCTTGCGCTTGCTCCAGCAAAGGCTTGCAGTCGGCCAGTTTTATGGCTGATTCCTTGTAATTGCCAAGCTGTTCAAAGGTTACAATGGCGCTTTTAATGCGGTTTGGGTTATCGCTTTGCATATCAAGCACCGCCTTTTGGTAAGCTTGCTCTGTGCGAAGCAGAGTAACCCGTTCCCGGCATTCAGCCGCTAATTGGGCGGCATCAAAAAGTTTCCCAAGCCGTTCAAACTCTTTTTGGGTTTTGCTTAAGGCTTCGGCAGTATCGGCAGCGGCCAAATGCGCCAAAGCCTGCTGGTAAGCATTGAGTTGTGCAACAGACCCTTCTGTTTCGTTAAAAATTATAGTGTCGCTTACGGCGTTCAGCGGTTGGTTTGCGCCACAGAAATCACAGATTATTAAATTTGCTTCGGGATCTAACGATATGTTTCCGCCACAATTTTTACAGGTTAAAGCCACCACCCGCACCCCTTATTTCAACAATTTACATTTTGTGTTTCGACCTTCAATCAAAATAATCAGTTCTTCTCCAAGAGAGGTTGCTTTTTCGCTGTTTTCACATATCGCATTTTCAAACTCTTTAAAACGAACTGTGATTTGTGATTCTATAGAACTCAGAGCGTCATTGCTCACAGGATCGCTGTATCGGATTATTTCATAAACCTTTTTGGTTATCTCTTTTGCCTCTTTTGTTTGTGCCTTTGACATTAGGTTTGAGGCATCAGCTGTAAGGAGTTTTATAAACAGCGTTTTCGACTTGATTTTTTCATCAACATTACTTACCGTTTCGCTTACAACAGATGCGTTTATAATGGCTATTGCTGTGAAGGCTAAAATAATCAAACAAAAAACGATGCCAACCCAAACCGGTATAGCGGATATTGCCATTGTTAATCCTGCGACAATAAGCATTATCACTGTGCCAACAAAACTAATGGAGATCAAGGGGAAGTTATAGAAAAACTTCTCTGCATTTTCTGCTTTAAATACTATGTTTGCACAAAATAATTGACCAAAAAACGCCAGAGTAATAAAAATATAACCTGCCCAGAAATTCGTCTTCATTTCATTGGGAATTATAAAAGCAATGATGTTAAACGTGAGCAAGCATATTGCCCAAACGCCAATATAGGATTTAAATGTTTTCTTCACCGACTACACCTCCCGTTTGGTTCCGCATTTGGGGCAAAACTTGCCTTGACGTTCAAAAACGTATCCACAATTTTTGCAACCATTCTTTTTCTGTACGGGAGATCCGCATTCTTCGCAAAACGCTGCGTCTGCATTTAATTTTGCACCGCAATTTTCACAGAAGTTTTGAATGCTTGGTGCAGAAGTATTTGTTACCGATCCCAAAGCATCGTGCATTGCGCCGCCTACCATTCCACCAACGGCACCTCCAACACCCGCCATCGTACCAAAGCCAACGCCCATGTTGGTAAATTCGCCAACGGCTTCGTTTTCCGCAACCTTTTCGGCTACATCAAAGCCACGTTCCTGACCGTATGTATATCCTTCGGTTGCACGCTTTTCGGCAAGCGCCTTGGATTCTATAATCTTTTTCTTAGCTTCGGTTTCTGCCTCAATAATGTCAACCTGTTGGCGAAGCTTTGCTTCGGCTATATCTGCATATTGACGGAAGTGTAGTTCTTTGAATTTTTCGTATTGTCTTTCACCGTCCGGCTTAACGATTGTTGTAACGAAAAACTTTTCCAGAACTATGCCGTAATCTTCAAAGTTAGGAACAAGAAGTTGTTTTATTGACTCTGAAAAAGAAGTGAGATTTTGGTCGATTTCAAAAATGTTAATGGCATTAGATTTCATAACTTGAGCAATATAGTTTTTTACTCTCGTCATAAGAATCGAACGGAAATAAGACAGTAGTTTGTTTTGTGTAAGTAGGTTTTCAGTACCCACCAATTTAACGAGCAACTTACGGCTGTCAGAAACTCTTAATGCCATATCTCCGGATGCCCCGATTGAAATAGGAAAACCATAAGTTGGTTCAACATACTGAACCTTGGAATCGGTACCCCATTTAACGGCCATTTGCTCGGTTTTATTGATAAAATAAACTTCGCAATGAAAAGGTGTTTCATCACCTGTGGTACGATTCAGTGCTTTCCCGATTAAAGGGATATTTTGTGTTTCAAGCGTATAACGACCGGGACCAAAAAGGTCGAGTGCTTGACCGTTCATAAAGAATATAGCTTCTTGGGTTTCATGAACGACAAGTTGAGTTAAACTATTGAAACCCTCACAGGGATGCTTCCAGACAAATGTGGTGTTATCGCCTTCGTATTTTATTATGTCAGCTATTTTTGACATAGCGATTCCTCCGTAATGCGACTTATCGTTAGTTATATATCACTAATTATACATTGTTCGACAAGATAAGTCAACGACTATTAGTGATAAATAACTAACAAATATTTTCATAGTGATATATCATCTATATGTGGAAATACTAACAATGTAGGTGATATGTATGGGTATTTGCGAATTTACAGTGAACAGAATTTATGAGCTTTGTCGAGAGCGTAAGATTACACCAAATGCGCTTAGTTATATGTGCGGAATTCCACAAGCTACTATTAAAAGCATTTTGAATGGTGAGAGTAAGAATCCCGGTATCGTAACCCTTAAAAAGATTTGCGATGGCCTCGAGATCACAGTGATGGAATTCTTTGATACGCCCGAATATAAAGAACTCGAACAAGAACTTAAGTAATAAATTCTTTTGAGGCTTTGGCACCTAACTTGCAAGCGCTAAAAAATGCATCCCTAACCTCTAAAAAATGTATTTGAGAAGTTAGTTCAAATAGTTCTTCAAAACACCGTGTTTGTTCTTCGCTTAAAATAGTTCTTAATTCTTTTTCCTTTTCTAATGCTCTTTTTGCGAGAGCGGAATAATCGGGTTTCGATGCTACGCTTTGCACCCCGAGGTAGTCCGAAAACAATTTGTTTAAGATGTTTTCCATTGATACGCCTCCTTATCTTAAATTAGTTTAAAATACTAATTTTCAAAAGTCTTATGCTGTCAGCATACTAAAAAGAAAAAAGCCGTACTTTGTCGCAAGTTGACAAAGTACGGCTTGTTTATTATAATGAAGCATAAGAAAAGTGTGGGAATTAGGTGTTTTTGCATGGTGAAGGATACTACAAAAATAGTTGAAGAATTAAACTTTTGCCCCGATTTTAAAACTTTTTATAGCGAAAACAAGGACTATATGGTTAAAGAGGATTTATCCACTCTTTTGGATAAACTTATCAAAAAATACAACCTAAAAAAATCACAGATTATTCGTGCGGCAGAGATGAGCGAGGTTTATGCTTATCAAATTTTTTCGGGCCTTAGAGTTCCCGAACGCAAGAAGCTTTTGTGTATTGCTGTCGCTATGGAATTACCGCTTGATGAGGTGCAAACTCTGTTAAAATCGGCTGGATATCCCACTCTCTATGTTAAATTGCCTTTTGATAGCATTTTGTTATACGGTATTTGCAAAAAGTTATCGGTAGTTGAAATTAATGAAATACTTTATGAATACGGGTTGGAAACCTTGGGGTAGTAAGAATGAAAAAGTGTCCGAAGTGTAAAGCGGAGATTCAAGAAGAAGCTCGATTTTGCCTTTACTGTATGACCTCGTTTGAGGAAAAACAAACCATTGAAACTCCTAAAGAAAATAACAAACGGTGGCTGATTATCATTGCCGCCGTTTTGGTGCTTGTTCTTATTATTGTCGGTATATTATTGTTTGCTCAAAAGGATAGGCCAAATAACGAAGGAACTGATAATTCGACAAGTTCGTCTGTTAGTAGCAATTTGGATACTTCTGACGACAGCACTACATCATCTGAACAGCAAAATAGTGAGTCACAAGGCAATGAAACATCTACTCCCACAAGCAGTAATCAAACACAAACCCCGTCAAAAAACGAGGGCAACACTACTAATAATAGCTCTGGAAACACAACGACTACTAACTCATCTACAAGCAGCAGTTCACAAAACAGCAACACAAATAATACAACTACCAACAACTCAACTACGAGTAGCAATTCAGAAAATAGCAACACAAATAATACAACTACCAACAACTCAACTACGAGTAGCAATTCAGAAAATAGCAACACAAATAATACAACTACCAACAACTCAACTACGAGTAGCAATTCAGAAAACAGCAACACAAATAATACTACCAATAGTTCGTCAAATAGCACGTCGACAGATTCCACATCAAGCAGTAACAAAACCGAAAGTTCAAATACTAGCTCCTCAACATCTACAACAACTACACCTTCACAGACCACAACGGTTACTTATATGTACCGTGATGCTAAGTATGGCGATGATTTTTCTGTCCGTGCAAATCTGGAAAATGCAGTTGTCATAACAGGTGTAAAAACGACCGCTGCGGATGGCAAATACATAATTCCCGAAACATTAGACGGCAAAAAAGTTGTAGCAATTATGGCATTAGCTTTTTTTGATGACAATATCAGCAGTACCGTCAAAGCCGTTATCGTTCCTTCAACGGTTAAAACTATTTGGAATAATGCTTTTGCTAATTGTTATAATTTGACCGATATATACTTCTGTGGCAACTCGATTTATACCGAATCCCAAGCTTTCCCCGAAGCTTCCAAGCGAAACGGAGCAATAACCATTCATTGTTCGGCAGATTGTTCAGATAGAGAATTTAGAACTTACAAAAGTTATATAACGAACTATCTTAATGACACTTTAGGAGATTATTCTATCCTCTATGAAGAATGGAACGGTTAAGGTTATGACAAGAGAACAGTATTTAACCGAAATTTTCAAGGCATATTCTTTGGTATCTGTGCTGAGTAATAAAAACGAGTGCAAGGTACTAAAACTTAAAAACAAAGAGCATAACAAATATATTGTTGCGCGAAGTTTCCCTAAATCAATTAGCGCATATGAAGAACTTTATTCTATAAACTGCGCAAATCTGCCACTTATTTATGACGTTATCAATTTAGATGATGGGCAGATAGTATTAGAGGAGTTTATCGAAGGCGTTACCATAGCAGAGGTTATGGAAAGCGGAAAATACCGCTATACCGGTACTCGTAAGGTTTTGCAATCCGTCTGTCGTGCCTTAACTGTGCTTCACGAACGAGGTATTGTCCACCGAGATATAAAACCTGAAAACGTTATGATAGCTAAAGAAGGCAGGGTGGTTTTAATTGACCTTAATGCCGCACGCCAAATATCAAACGCAAGTAAAGATACCGTGATTATGGGGACCGTAGGCTACGCTTCTCCTGAACAGTTAGGGGTAACGCAAAGTGATGCTCGAACAGATATCTATGCACTCGGCGTTTTACTTAATGTTATGATCACCGGCAAACATCCGAGCGAAAAATTAGCAAAAGGAAAAGCCGGCAGAATTGTCCGCAAATGCACAAGCGTAAATCCCGATGAGCGCTATCAAACAGC